>NZ_NTFS01000099.1 GCF_002289455.1 Brunnivagina elsteri CCALA 953 | reverse complement strand
TTGTATGCAATGTGGCACTTGTAGCGGTGGTTGTACGAATGCCGATTTGATGGATATTTTACCTCGGAATCTGGTATTGATGGTGCAACGGGGGGAATGGAAAAAGGTACTGCAAAGTCAAGCGCTGTGGTTATGTACTTCCTGCCAAATCTGTACTTCTCGCTGTCCCCGTGGGGTTCGACCTGCTGATGTGATCGAAGCGGTAAAGGCGATCGCAATTCAACAAGGTATCAACAATGACTCTACCAGGTTTAATCAGATATTTGTGGAGTTAATTGAGAAACGGGGTATTTTGTTTGAACCGGAATTAATGCACAAATATGGCGGGATTTCTGCAATGCTCAAACAGGCAAAATTAGGTGCAAAATTAGCTCTAAGAGGTAAATTATCGCCATTACCAGCCCAAGTTAAAGAACCCCAGAAATTTAGTCAAGCATTAGCAAAGGTAAACCAACCATGAAATATTCTTACTATCCGGGATGTAGTTTGCATACCACTGCGAAGGAGTTCGATTTATCAACAAAAGTGGTGATGCGAGAGCTGGGAATTGAACTAGAAGAACTGCAAGATTGGTCTTGTTGTGGGGGTTCTGTCGCTGGGGGTGTTTCCCATGATGTGGGGATGGCTTTAGCAGCGAGGAATGTGGTTTTGGCGCAAAATCAAAATACGGATTTATTAGCAGCTTGTTCTGGTTGTTACAATAAGTCAGCTAAAGCAGCGAAAGCATTAGAAAATCAGCAAGAACGGCAGAAAATTACCACTATTCTTGCAGATATGGGTATGTCTATTTCTGGTAATAATATTAAAGTCAGAAATGTGGTGGATGTCTTAGCGAATGACCTGGATATTGCTAATCAAGTTAAAAAGCCCCTCACAGGTTTGAAAGTTGCTTGTTATTATGGTTGTCTGTTAACTAGACTAGCAGATATAACCGGATGGGATTCTCCAGTGTTCCCGATGTCGATGGATAGATTAGCTGAAGCTTGTGGTGCAGAAGTGCTAGATTTTCGTTCCAAAACAAAATGCTGTGGTGGACCGATTTTAGTACCCAAGGAAGATGTGGCTTTTGAATTGACGAAGCGACTATTGGATGAGGCTAAATCTTTGGGTGCAGATTGTATTGTCCTTGCTTGTCCCTTGTGTTCTACTAATTTGGAGTTGAGACAGCCGGATATTGAGAGGAAGTACGGTGTTAGTTATAATTTGCCTGTGATTTATATTACGGAGTTAATCGGGTTAGCGTTGGGGATTAAGCCAGGGAAATTGGGGATGGATAAGCATATTGTTTCCACGAAGGGGATTTTGAGGAAGTTGGGGATTTGATGGTTTGGGTGGTGTGGGAGTTTTGTTGGGAGTGCGATCGCGCTAGAGGTAACCTAGGCTGTTGAGTAGTTACCAGTTATCGGCAACCTTATCTAAAATCGAAAATAATCGCGTATCATTTTAAATACTTCATAACCATAATTGGCAAGAATATATAAGGGATTTGTATGAACAGATGTCAAAGAAGTTAGGAACCAAGAAGAACTGCTGAAAGAATTTATATCTGAAAAATCGGCATATTTTTGGAAATCAAACTCTTTCATTTTTTCTTGAAAAGACTCACGCATCGATGCGAGTAAATGGTTAAAAATGATCGGGTTTATTTCTTTAGCAAATCTGATCTCTCTTTCGTCAATATGAGGAAAGGTATCCTTGCCAAATTTTTTTAATAATGTACCGCCAACAATCGCACCTCGATTGATATCTTCAGTTGCATATAAAGTAGCAATTGCTGCCATGATCTGGCAAATTGTCTCCTCATCACGTACTATAGATGTTTTTAACGCTAACTGTATCGATTCTTGTATATCTGGCTTACTAACTTTCCCAAGTGTGACTTGCAACCAATCAGCAATCTCTTGAGTTGTACCTACTAATTTCTTTTGTAGGTTTTTGTCATCTGCAAGATTTTTAAGTGCATACTCAATTATATCAAGCAAAACGGCAACAAAAGCTATTGTCACTTCCATATTTTGCTCTCTTCTCTAAAATTTGTTAGATTAGGCAGTACGACTATTTATTATATGCAAGCTTTATACAGAATCATTACGCATATTCACTGAATTTCGTACAATCACTCTTGCCAGGTACTGTGTGCGATCGCCTTTAGTGAAGATTTAGTGCGATCGCTCTGACTGGTTACTGTGCGGGATGCTTTGGTGAGTGTTTGATGCGATCGCCTTTACTGGTTACTGTGCGGGATGCTTTAGTGAGGATTTAGTGCGATCGCCTAAAATTCATTTTTCCCTTGGACAAACCTCAAAAGCTAACTCGTGTCGATAGAAACACACATTAAACTCCGCAAAAAAGTTCATGTGTCCCAAAATAACAGGTACATCTTGCGCTTGAGTCCAAGCAAATGCAAGTAAAACAGGAGAAAATGAAGCAACTGTACCAGATACAATCAAACCTTTAGCCTCGTGATGAGCTAAATTACCACTTAATGGAATAGAAACTGTCTGATTTTCCCATATTGCTCCCAGCTGCATACCAATTTCGTAAGGTAGTACATTGACACTTGCACCTGTATCCAATAATGCCATTACTTCTACAGAATAGCTTCCACTCGTAAGGGTTAAAGGCAAATATGGCATTGTACTTGATCGTCCAAGGTTATCAGTTCGTTGTGTAAATTGAAAACGTTGACCATCAAGCATTATTTGCCTCTTGTGCTGTCAGTAGCATATCAGACAAGGCTTGAACTGCCTGATTATCGGTTTGAGGAGACCAAACAACGGCTTCTGTTGATGATAATTGATTTAGAAGCGTACTCTGTGTTTGAGTATCTGCAACAGGTTCTAAGCTACATCCTTCTTCCTTTGCAACTTCTAAAAGCAGAAAATGGATTAACCGAAGTTTATCTTGATGAGAAAGTTGACTAACCGTTGGTAAAATTTCGCTCAGAGACATATTAAAAAATAATGAAACTGTCTCGATTTTAGCTCAGTAACGATGACAGATTTGCAGAATATCCATACTACTATTGTTAACTAAGACAGATTAGATTGTGCGATCGCCAACAATTTTCCCCATCCTTCAAACTACAATATTGTAAAAAACGAATATGGTTCGTGTGTTTTTTGTAGGGAGTGCGATATGCCTTTGGCATTAAGCTTTGCTTATCGCACTTTTGTTTCATAATCATTTTTCAGCAATAACCAGCATTTCAAAATCTTCGGTTGTCAACTTGTCATTTCTAGAAAATGCTCCAAGCTTTGCTGCAAATATATTAATTTCTTTATATCCGAGGGACTTTAACAACCAATTAATTTCACTGGGAACGTAATATCTTTCATTACATTCAAGGGTCTTTTTATTTCCAGAATCGTCTTCAAATTCCGTAACATTATAGTCTCGAAATGTCATTAAATCAAATCTATTACTTCGACATGCGGAATTGCCTTCTTTTGTGTTTGCAGCGTAAAACTTTTCAACAGAATGAAACAGTGGGAATAATCCATTTAAAGTTGTAAATATCAATTTACCATTCTCTTTGAGAGATTTTGTCACACAATTGAGTATTTCATAATTCATTTCATCTGTTTCCATCAATGAAAATCCACCTTCACAAAGCATGATTGCAACATCAAATTCATTGTTAAATGAAAGATTTCTTGCATCTTGTTTTTGAAAATCAATCTTTAAATTATAACTTTCTGCTTTTTGCTTCGCTCTAGCAAGTTGAGCTTCTGATAGGTCAATCCCAGTAACGTTATATCCCCTATTTGATAATTCAATTGTATGTCTGCCAGTTCCGCATCCAACGTCTAATATTTTTAATGACTTATCAAAATTTATCTCCCTTTCAATGAAATCGCATTCACCAACAGTACCCTGTGTGAAATTTTCATTATCATATTTCAATCCGTAATTTTCAAAAAGAGATTCATACCATTGTTTTTTCATCATCTCGCTCCTTGATGTTTCCTTTATGCCGTTTAACTATTATTAAGTGAGCCGATTACGCGATCGCTTAATTTCTCAATCATGCTTGAAACCCTGACTGATGAAAATGGGTATCAGTAGTGCGTCAGTAATTCTTCGATTCTGCATCTTCGTTCTTGTTCTTGAAATAAATCGCTAAAGCAAGAAGGGCAGGATGAGATGTTTCGTAATTTCATTATTTTCTCATCCTCCCATCGTCTCCACTGCGCTAATTATGGTTTCATAGCCAGTAATTGTACGATAGCACTATGTCCCTGATGAAACAGTCCTTCCTGAATTTCTCGCTCAACTTCTGCGGTCTGTTTAAACTCTAACCCATCCAATTCTTGCCGGAGCGTTGTCAGTTCCATCATTAAATCGGCATTGGGCGGACCTCCCGTTTTGAATTCTAGTTGACGAGGTGTATACGCTTCCAGTACAAACACACCACCAGATCGCAATCCAGAAACCACTTGTCGATGGATATTAGCACGCAGGTTCGGTGGTAAGTGACAGAAAATAGAAACGATCGCATCCCAGGAATTCGGTTGAATTGTAAAATCAGCCAAATCTGTGACGATGGTTTCTATCTTTACAGAACGCTCTGCTGCCAATTTATGGGCTTTCTCTAAGCCAACAGGAGAGGCATCGACAGCAGTCACCTGACATCCCTGCTGTGCTAAATAAACGGCATTTCTGCCTTCCCCTTCGGCTAAACAAAGTACAATACCCTTGGGAATCTGTTGAATAACTTCTACTAGAAAGTCGTTAGGATTTTTGCCAAAGGCATATTCTGTTTGGCTATATCGCTCATTCCACATAATCGATCAAACCTCTTGGTGTCAAAATACCACCCCGCTTTAAAAAGACGGGGCTATCTTTTTTCCGCATTATTTTAGGTATGCAAGAAAATCACTCTCCATAAGCATCACTGACCACTTTGCCACGAAACACCACATAGTTATAGATGTTGTAGAACAACATAATCGGAATCAGAACCCCAATAAAAGTGAGCATAAACACCAAAGCACTGGGGGAAGCTGCGGCTTGATAAATGGTGATTTGGTTGGGGATAATGTAGGGAAAGACAATTAGTCCTAAGCCAATAAAAGTCAGCAAGAAAATCAAAATTGTCCAAATCAATGGGGTGTTTTCTTCCTCTCGGTTGAGACTTCGCAACAACAACCCCACCAGCAACACACCCAGCACGGGAATCACAGCAAAGATGTAAACCAAAGGTGGGCTAAATAACCGAGTTCTCGCCGCTTCATAGACAATTGGGGTGGCAATGGTAATTAAAATTGCGCCAATAAAGGTGGTGATAGCAGCAAGTTTCGCAGTGCGGAAGTGGGTTTTTTGTAGTTCCCCTTCAGTTTTCAAAATCAGGTAGGTGGAACCAATCAATACATATCCCTGAATCAAAGTCAAGGCAACTAAAAGCGATCGCCAATCCAGCCAATCCCAGGTGGAACCGATAAAGTGACCCGACTGATCCACGGCAATCCCTTCAATTACACTACCCAGGGCAAAACCTTGTCCAAGTGCAGCGATAAAACTGCCAGCCCCAAAGGCAAAGTTCCAAAGAAACTTGCGATTGGAATGTTCTCGAAATTCAAACGCCACTGCTCGAAAAATTAACCCAAAAATCATCATGAAAATGGGAATATATAGGGCACTAAGGATAGTGCCATAGGCGAGGGGAAACGCCCCAAATAAAGCTCCTCCCATCAGCACCAACCAAGTTTCATTGGCATCCCAAATATTACCCAAACTGGTCATCAGAATACTACGGCGTTCTTCATCTGAACTGGTGAGAGACAGGATACCAACCCCCAAATCAAACCCATCCAGCATGACGTAGAGAAACAGAAATAACGCCAGAATCACAAACCAAACTTGAGGTAGAAAATGTAGTAATGCGTCCATATTATTAACCTACTGTTGTGCTTCTGCTGGACGTTGATCGGGAATAAATGTAGCTGGTTCTGTCTCCATTGCGGGTTGGTCATCTAGTCCTGGTACAGGTAGCTCTAAATTGGGACCGTGGCGAATAATCCGGCTACCAAAGTATAGGGTCGAGACGAATAGAATCGAGTAAACAACCGCAAACAAGGTAAGGGAAGTCAGCACATTTCCGGCGGGGATGTGAGAGGCTGCATCAGCCGTGCGAATTTGCCCATACATTGCCCAGGGTTGTCGTCCGACACAACGGACAATCCAACCTGATTCAACTGCTATATAGCCCAAAGGAGCCGCAAAAATCCAAGTCCGCAGCAGCCACTTTTGCTGACCAATTTTCTCCGGGGAGAGGTTGCCCAACAACCATTGCAGAAGGCTCCACAACATTAATCCTGCCAAAAAGAAGCCAATGCCGCTCATAATTCGGAAAGAATAGTAAATCAATCCCACCATACGAGGGCGATCGCTCGGTGCCCATTCCTTCAATCCCCGGACGGGTTCAGATAAGTTCTTCTTAAATTCGAGAATGTAGCCTAATCCATTGGGAATAGTAATTTCCCACTTATTTTTTTGTCCAGCTTCATCAGGTAGTGCCAGCAAGCTCCAATCGGCAGGTTGTCCAGCAGGACTGGTTTCCCATTTGGCTTCCATTGCTGCCAGTTTGGTGGGTTGATAGTGAGCCACTTGCTCGGCGCTCAGATGTCCGATATAGATTTGTAATGGAGTGACAGCAACAGCAGCTGCCAAAACGATTTTGAGCGATCGGGCAAAGAACTCTTGATGGCGGTTGTTGAGAATATACCAGGCACTAATGCCACCAATTACAAATAAAGACGTTTCCAGGGTGGCAAAAAACATGTGTGAAACGCTTTTCACCATGAAGGGATTAGAGATTGCTTGAAAGTAATCACTGACGATAAATTTGCCATTCACCATCTCCCCACCAGATGGAGTTTGCAGCCAGGAATTAGCCACCAAAATCCAGAAAGTCGAGAGGTTGGCACCAAAGGCAACCATGATAGTGGCAAGGTAGTGAATGGCTGGATGCACCCGTCCCCAGCCAAACAGCATAATACCCAGGAATCCCGCTTCGAGCATGAATGCCATCGCCCCTTCAAAGCCGAGAATGCTACCAAAGAAGTCACCGACTGCTTCCGAGAAGGGTGCCCAGTTTGTACCAAACTGAAACTCCATCGGCAAACCAGATGCGACCCCAATGCCGAAATTGAGGACGTAAAGCTTTGACCAAAACCGAGCATGGCGGTAGTAATCGGGGTTGCGTGTTTTTAGCCACAGCCCTTCCACAATGACTAAGTAGATTGCCATACCTGTCGTCAGGACGGGCCAGAGCATGTGAAAAATTGCCGTTAGAGCAAACTGAATTCGTGACAATACAACGGTGTCTGTAAGAAACTGCATGAATTTTCCTTATTGTGGCAGGTTTTAGAGATAGCAATTGAGATGAATGCTCTGCAATTCAATCAGATATTGAGTTTAGGAGAGAAGTTAAATTTCTTACTAATTTTTAGGAAAATTTTATAGTTTCGAGGTTATGATAACGCATTGTAGTCTAATCTTGTTTTCTCTTCTAATTAGGGCTTGCTGAATAAAAGTGGAATCTAGGACATATAAGGATTTCAAGCATTTTTTTGCTAAATAAATCCAAGATTATAGGACTAATATTTGATTTTTGTTGGTGTAACCTGCGCTAACACACCCTACAATACTTAAATTTGTAAGTGCAAAGCACAGGCTATGCCAACAAAAATAAAATCGGATTCCTATATAACATCTAGAATCTCAAAAACCTCGCACTGATATTACTCATTGTGAGCAATTGTTTGCCATTCTAAAATTACTTCGGCAGGAATTTTGAACTCTATAGCTTGATTATCTTTCATCACTAAATAAAGATTGATTGCTGCTGCATTTGGCAATTTTTCCAATATATTATTAACGTTATATTCACCAACATTTTCAGATGGTGCTTGTTCCGCAAAGACATCTTTTGCATCAAAAATATTGCCATTTTTCGTGATTATTTGTAAAGACTGTGGGTGAGCGAAATTGGCAGTACCAGGAAAAGCTACCAAACGTAAATTAATGCTAGGAAAAACATCACCTTTCACTCGCTTGAATAAAACTACCTGCCAAGCATTACCCTTATCATCTCGTAGCTGATGTCTAGATTGAGAAAGAATTTGACCAGGGGCTTCCTCGATAGTACTAATTGTAGCTGTAGCAGGTGTAGGATTAAAAGTTCCTAAGCTCAATAAAATTAATAAAACCAATGCACCCAATAACAATAACCACGAGAAAGATTGTCGGATTTTACACCACATAAAATTGCCCCTCATTTTTTGCTTTTTTATTTAAAACTAACATCACTTATTGATGAAATTTCTACTATTTTCTAAAGCCTCCTTCAATCCATCAGGAATAAACACAGCATACATTCCCCGTAAATCCCCGACATGAAAATCAAAAGCAAAGTCTTGAGGATATTTATCTTTGACAAATTGAGGACGAGAATTTTTAGCACCATGACAAGCAAGACAACTTGCCTCAATATTAATTCGACGATAGTAGCGAATACCATCTTTACCATTGATTTGTTATTGCTCCCAAAAGCCAATTAATTCGGGATTTTGTTCAAATTTAGCCAGTGCGATTTGGGAATGCAAATTATCGGGAGCATGAGCAGAATTGCGATATTTTTTAGCAATTTGTTTTACCTGCCAGCCATTTTCTTGACTTAGTTGTTTAGCTCTAATTCCCACTGGTTGACATACTTCTTTAAAAATTTGGATGGTTGGCTCTTGTTTTTGACCTTCTAAGGTAGAAGCTAAACCGGAACGCATGGCATCTAAATATTCAATTTCTTGTACTGCTTTTGCTAATTGTGTCGGTTCAATATCAGCTTTAGCAATAGATGGATTCCAGATCAATCATACTGAGATAATCAGAACTGTAAGGATGATTCTAGACAATGATTTAAACATAGTCTTATACTCCAGAAATTACATAACTGATGAACATAAATCACAAACTTAATTCTTATAAGTAGTTGAAGGTAATTTTGAACTAACCGCAACTAATGACGAATCAGAAATCGCTTCCACCAACGACAAACCCAAAACCCGTAAACCCCAACGTTCAAACCACGGTACGGACATTCCCAAGCGCATCTTAATTAAGAAAAATTTCTCAAAACCTATCTTGACCCAATTTACCCAACGACCGCATTTAGCTACAGAAATCCGTCGTTTTCCAGTTACGCAGTCAGGCAATACGGGAGCAGCAATAAAAATGATACCCGTATCGCCAAAATCTGCCATACAAATTGCTTCCAGGGTAGGTGTCACAGGTGCAGCTTGAATCACTCCTAATTCCCTGGCAATGTTATGAGCAACAGCCATTCCCATTGCTTCCGTCATTTGCCCAGTTTTCGGTACACCAATGGGTATGGGTGTCTTTTCTGGTGAAGTTAACTGCACCACTACACCCAAGCTATAAATTGAAGGAAAGTCAGGATGTTGGTATGTCGGTAAAATTGGTACTAACCCGTTCTCGTCCGTTAACCCCTGTGCTGACTGCAAAAAGGTCGCACCCCGGAAAGGTGGCAGTACCATTGAGTATTGAAAAGGTAAACTGCACCCATCCGCTAAGGTAATATTTTGGGGACTAATCTCAGTAATTGCCGCATTCTCAATCAACTTAATATCTCGTTGCTGTAGCATTTGAGTTACTAACTCCCCTGAGTTTGCCATCCCCCCAATACCCAAATGACCAGCATAGGGTTCTGGTGTCACCAAAGTAATCGGTACTTGATGACGCAAACCCCGTTGTCGCAACACATAATCTGCCAACAAAGCAAACTCATACAGAGGACCAAAACAGCTTGCTCCTGGCACTGCTCCCACTACTAATGGTCCCGGATTCTCCAGAAACTTTCGCCATGCTTCCCGCGCCAATAAAGCGTGGTGGGGATTACATACAGATTGGGTATAACCTTGCTCTGGTCCCAATCCCGGTACTGCATCCAGCGCTAAGGATGCCCCTGTTGCAATCACTACATAATCGTAATTAACAATTTTCTCGGCAACATTAAGGGTTTGTGCGTCAGGATCAAGTGCCGTAACTTTTCCTTCTATCCAATCAATACCTCGTCGTAAAAGCAGATTTTCTATATCTAGTTGAATGTTTTCCAGGGGGGTTAAATCGAAAGCTACCCAAGGTAGGGAGGGAATAAAGGTAAATTTGGGGTTATCAGAAATCAGCGTGATGCGATCGCATTTCGGCAGCAAGCGTCTCAATTCATAAGCTGTTGGTAATCCTCCTATTCCTGCACCCAGTACGACAATGTGAACCATGCTGATTACTCCGATTGCTAAAAACTGACGCAGGATCGAGGAAAAGAGTCACTATCAAACAACTTTCTATTCCCACGTTTTTAAAAGACTAGCGATAATACTATCTAACCAGATAGTAATACAATTATATTTTAAATTCAAGTTAACCCCTAAAAGTAACTAAACGAATAAAAACAAAAGCATAGTTACTTAATACAGAAGTATAAAGAATGTACAGTAGATAAAATATGAGACCTAGAACCTTTCTATAAAAAGGATTTATGTCATGCGATCGCTACAGGTTAGTATATTTTTTCTCTTTTTTGATCTTGATCGAGAAATATGTCTATAGATTAGTTGACCAAATTACCAGATAGTAATATAGTGAATATATAAATAGTGTTGCCAAATTAAAATACTCAAAAAGGTAATCAACACCTATACCGACATTAGGAAGTGTAAATTCATGTCAGAAAGTTTTCCTTTAGAAAGTCCTTCAATGTCGAGACGACAATTACTTAACTTCCTCACAGGTGCAGTAGTTGCCACTACAGCGAGTACGCTGCTGTATCCTGTGGCTAAATTCTTTGTTGCTCCCTATGATATTTCCTCATAATTACAAGATGTCTGTGGATTAGAAGTAGAGTAGTAGGGGAAGTTTCTACTACTACTCTATTTTTTCCAATCAATATAATTAGTATTGAGCGATTACCAAAAAAAATATGGGAGCATCCACTTTTGGCGGATAGGCTTTTTTAGACAACCCATATAGTAAGGTTTCTGGTACTCAATAATTATGTTTCTTCCAAAAGTGGATGCTCCCAAAAATATACTATACAGCTAGGCAAAAAGTTTAAAGATGAAATCCATTTTAGATTCACAACCAGAAGTTATTAATCTTTCTCCAGAAGAGTTTACTCAGTTATCTCATCCACCTCGCTTAATTGATGTTCGCAGTAGTTTTGAATATGGCATATTTCATGCTCCTAATGCTGTAAACCTTAGTCTTCCTCGTATTTTAATGGGTGGTAATTCTTGGCTACGTCATTGGATTTTACCTCAGTGGTTTCAGAGATTACCTAAAGATGAACCTATTGCCCTAATTTGTCTAACGGCTCATCGTAGTCCGATTGCTGCCAAAAAACTTCTCCAAGCTGGATTTATCAAGGTTTATAATGTCACCGGAGGCATGATGGAGTGGCGAGAACTGGGACTTCCTACCTGTAAAGGTAAATAAGTAACTGATTAAAAATTGATTGAAATGAAATTAATTTTTCCAAAAATCACTAAAAATTGGCATTTTAACTTTGCCTAAATAAATTAACATTGAAAGGATAATCATGAATCTTTCAACTATCCAAAAACGTCTGTTTGCTTGGGGCATGGGAAAAGCTAATACTGCGGATGATAATGCTATTAAGCTAATAGGTTGCCCTGAATATAAAAGCTTAGGAGAACTCAAGCAAGCATTATTAGGCAATTTACAAAATACAGTTTTAGAAATTGGATCTGGTGCAGGGGCAAACTTATCTTATTGTTCCCAAAATATCCATTGGATTGGTGTAGAACCGAATATATATATGCACTCTTACCTAGAAAAAGAGGCACAGCAACATGGGCTATCTAACATTAAACTTTATCAAGGAACAGCAGAAGACTTACCAGTAGAGGATGAAAGTATCGATACAGTTGTCAGTACCCATGTACTTTGTTCTGTCACTAATCCTCACCGTAGTCTCCAAGAAATTAAACGCATCCTCAAACCAGGAGGAAATTTTATCTTTATCGAACACGTCGCAGGAGAATGTGGTACGTGGACAAGAAGAGTTCAAGATGGGATTGAACCAGTTTGGAAAACTTTGTTTGATAATTGTCATCCCAACCGCGAAACCGGGAAGATTCTCGAAGAGGTAGGGTTAGAAACTGTTAATTACTATCAGTTTCAACTGGCTTTTCCGATTGTTAGTCCTCATATAGCTGGAATAGTCAAGAAGAAAAATATGGAAATAGCATCACAAAGTTCAAGAACTTTAATTGGCAATCAAAATCTATAAAAGGGATTCAAGTAATGGAAACTACAGTTAAAGATGGAGTATTTATCCATATTAGTCGAGGTGTAGAAGACCCCCATCGGGTCTTGATGGCATTAACCCTAGCGGAAAAAATGTCTGAGGATAAAGATGTTTTAGTTTTCTTTGATATTCAAGGCATAGAAGTTCCTATCAAAAATGGGAATGCAATAGAATTTAGGGAGTTTGAATCATCAGCAACCCTATTACCTAAACTGATTGAGAAATGTATTTTGGTATGCGTATGTCCAATGTGTTTAAAAGCCGCCAATCACCAACCAGAAGATTTAATAGAGGGGGTAAAACTGGCTGAAAAAGAAGCTTTCTTTAATTTTACTCAAGGACGTATTTTGTCTTTGAATTATTAATATAATTGCTGCTTTTTTTCACTT
Source organism: Brunnivagina elsteri CCALA 953 (assembly GCF_002289455.1). Taxonomy (GTDB): domain Bacteria; phylum Cyanobacteriota; class Cyanobacteriia; order Cyanobacteriales; family Nostocaceae; genus Brunnivagina; species Brunnivagina elsteri. The sequence continues at coordinate 4,723 of NZ_NTFS01000099.1, read as the reverse complement.
CAAAGGATAAAAATTAATGGAACTTTCCAAGAAAAACCTTAATCAACGTCTTAACCAAATCTACGATGTAATTATTGTCGGTGGTGGTGCTGGGGGATTATCTGCTGGTATTTACTTACAAAGATTTAATCTTTCAAGTTTAATTATTGACAAAGGGAAAGCTCGTTCTTTCTGGATGCAAGAATTACACAATTATCTAGGTTTACCACCAGACACCCCTGGTAGAGTTTTATTACAGAAAGGCAAGGAACATTATGCTTCCCTTGATGGTGATTTTCTCAATGCATATGTTGAGGAAGTTGTAGAGGAAGGAGAAACCTTTGCAGTCAAGGTTAAGGTGGGGCGTGTAAATGGTGTTGACGCAGTATTTCGTTCTAAATATTTGATTGCTGCTAGTGGTATTATTGACAATCTGCCACCCTTAGATGAAATGCGGAATGTTTATGACTATGCTGGGTATAATTTGCATGTCTGCATGGTGTGTGATGGCTATGAAATGACGGATAAAAAATGTGGTTTCTTTGCAGGTAGTGAAGCCAGTATTGAAGAGATGGTATTTAACCTAAGCTGGTTTACACCCTACATTACCGTATTTACCCACGGAAATTTTGCAGTTAGTCCCGAAATGCGTCAGCAGTTGCGAGAACATGGTTATCCCTTGGTGGAGACACCGATTAAGCAATTTTTGGGACAAAATCACCAAATGACTGGTGTGGAATTGGTGGATGGTTCAGTGATTGAGTTAGAAACTGGTCTAATTTCTATGGGTTCTCATTATCACAATACATATCTGCAAGGGATAAACCTGGAGGTGAAAGGGAGTAATTTGGTGACAGATAAAATGTGTCAGACTTCCCACCCGCGAATTTTTGCCATTGGTGATTTGAAGGTAGGGTTAAATCAGGTGGTAATTGCTGCGGGGGATGGTGCTTTAGCTGCTACCCAAATTTGGCGGGATATTCGTTGCGAGACTGGTGCGCGTCGTTGGGAGGAGAATTTAAAGGTAAATGTCTTCTAGCTAATTGGGGGGAATAACTCCCCAGCAACTTTTTTTGAATTTGTTGGTGAGGAAACAGTTATTTTGAGAGGGTTCCTAAAGCTTTGATCTGTTCAAATTCTTTAGCCCGCTTTTGTATTTGATCCCCAATGCGATCGCAAACTAATTCACATAAACTGAAAATCACAGGGTCACTGATAGCATAGTAGACGCTAACTCCTTTTTGTTGACGGGATATCAAACCTGCTTGAGTCAAGACTTTTAAATGTTTTGATAGATTTGGCTGTCCCAAACCCGTCGCTTCACCCATTTCGGTAACGTTCATCGCGCCCGTTCTCAGACAACTCAAAATCTGTAAGCGGCTAGTTTCAGCAAGTACCTTGAAATACTCTGCAACGGGAGCAAGCACTTCTGGAGAATTTTGTTGAGAAAGAGTCTTTGACATGAAGATTAACTTAAATTAGAATCAATTATATTACTATATGGTTATTTTAGCTTATGATTTGGTTAGAAGTAAAGCCTATTTGTAATAAATTAAGGCATGAAAAATACATAACTGCGTAGCTTTAGTTTCTCGCTCTTTCGGTATCATGTAGCTTGCTGCTCCCATAGTTCAATCTATCGGGAACTCAGGGTGGCAAATTTCTGATATTTGGAGGGATATTCGAGTCGATAACTTTTCTGATTGAGAAAAATAAATACTCGTATAGGTTTATTAGTTTAAATATTGCTGCAATTTGAAAATTAAATGAAAGCATCGCAGTAAAATCTCTACTGAATAATGGTAAGGCTTCCCATAAAACCATCCTTCCACGGTTCGTTCATGATACCCGGTTAATGTTGATAAAGTCGTGAGACAAGCTTTCATGTACCCCGTATGATTTCGTTCTCCATCACAGGGCAATTCGATTCCAGGATGGATAACTGGTATCCAAATCAAGCACCATTCTTGTGGTGTCATCGGTTCGACAAGTGTGAAAACTATCTGTTGAATATTTGGGTTGTTTTGTGTTTGTCGTAATATAAACTTTGCAAACCACCGAGGAATTTTCTTGGTGTTAGTTTGTTGTTCAAGATGAAACTGCATTTCAATTTCTTTGTTTAACTGAATTTTCCCCATGTCAAATCCATCGCCATTTTTAGCCAATGGCAAAATTCGACACAAATCTAATTTGATGTAAATCTAAAATGCGATTTCTTCCTGTTGGTAAGTGGGAGAAGAGGATTTTAGGTCGGCAATAAATTGAGCGAACTGACAAGTCAGCGCAAGCTATCGCATTTATCCCCGTGCAAAACATCCCACTAGCAGCACGATACCCGCGACTGCTCCAACCACTCCAACCAAATTTTTCCCCTATCTCGCCAAACTCAGCCACAACAACATCTGATTCTTGGGAATTGCTCATTTGCAACCGAACCAATTCTTGCTCTTTCTGCGACAACACATTGTTTAGGCGATCGACTTCCTGCATTAATGGCTCGATAGTTTTCTCCAACTCCGAGTTAACCACCTTTGCAGCTTGATTGTTAAAGGTATTGCCCCAATTCTTCGCACTAGAGTTTTCAAGGGCTTTTTCTAACTCAGCCACTCGCTTTGCTAATTGTTGGTTTTTGGTTTGCAATGCCCGTATTGACTTTAGTTGATCTTCTTTCGCTGCTAATTGTGCGAGTAAATCTTGGTTTTTTAGTGCGATCGCATTCGCATGTTCTTGAGCAGCTTGAATTTCTTGTTTTGCTGCATGTAATGCTGCATCCCGAATTTCTACAAATCGTCCCTGTTCCAACTCGGCTTTTTCGCGGTTATATTGAGCGATCGCATCTGCAATTTTCCGCTCAACCTCAGATGCGGTAAACAATTCCTGGGAATTTATCTTTCTGGGTGACTGCTGAGTTTCTGGCTCGATTTGGTGTGGCTTGAGCAGGTGCTTGACTTCCATCCCCTGAGCGATCGTATGGTCAAGCAATACCCAGAAGTCATCTTGCCGCTTGGACATGATTATCCCACTGCTCCCATTCCAACCCGTATTCTCTTCCTTAACGACTATTCGCATTCCTGGGACTCATTCGGGGATTGAGGAGGAGATTTGATTTGCGTCCTCACTAGGAAATGCTTGCTTACTTCCTTCCTCTCTGGCTCTCTCACTCCCTCGCTGCTGCTTAACCTGGGCTGCGGTCTTTTTGCCCGATTGCACCAATTCCTTGACCAAATCGTGGCTCACTTTGGTTAGCTGTCGAAGTGCAGAAACGCTCCAATTTTGGACGTTCTGACGGATTAATTTTTGCGATCGCGTGGGTAATTTCTCGAACCAAGCGCTAATTTCCATCGCTGAGGAGGCAATATAGCGTGATGCACCAAAATCTGGTGAGGCAAGCCATTCAGAGAATACTTTTTTTCCGTTTGGGCAAAATGCAAGGCAGTCAAAGTAAAAATCCTGGAGCGATATCTGCGATGAGCTTCGCTAACGCCCAATCTCTATCAATCCATCAAAAGTCTGGCGAACAAAACCAAAGAAGCTTCCGAGAGTGGATTTTGCCTTGGTTTGTAGATCGGGTTTGGTAAAGCGATCGTAGTTGAATGTGTACTTTAGCGCAAAAGGTACTGTTGGAATTGGAGAATTGGCTTTTTTGTCAAGTTGGACTGTGCCAATTACTTGCTGTTGTGTCATCATAGTCTTGACCTGAATATTGGGTCTAGATTGAAGGCGATCGCACGAGTTTCTCAGGCTGTGGGCGATCGCTTTTTGCTATTCACATCTTACATACTCTTAGTAGGTATTTCAATAGATAGATATATGATAGATGGTTATCTATCGGACGACTTACAATAAAAACTATTAATAGATAGACTACTCAGAGTAGGTTAATCTATATATTATGAATTCAAATTATGGCTGTGGAAGTAAAACTTAAAGAAATTAGAAACGTAAGAGGTATTTCGCAAAACGAACTAGCAAGGCGACTAGAAATGTCATTGGCTAATGTCCAAAAAATTGAATATGGTAAAGCCAAGTCAATCCCTTTGGACACCCTTGATAAGTTATGTCAGATTTTACAGTGCGAGGTCGGCGATCTACTAGTCCGTGTACCCGATGGTGATGGGGAAAATTCAGAACACCCCACAAACGGTAGTTCTCCAACTGCGGAGCAAAATGCTTCTGTAAATCATGCTCAATCGACTTCCGTGCGGACAACTAAAATGGCTGTTGGAAAAATTTTAGTATTTGAAAGAAGGTCTGCATAAAACAGGAGACTTGCTTGGCTATGGAGTTTGCATAGATTCTCTCCACCAACAAAGCCAAGCTCGGTTCAATCCCAATGATTGGTACAACGATACAGTGATTATTGATGAGTGTGACCAAGTTTTCTGGCATCTTCTTAACTCTGGAACCGAAGTAGCAAAACGTCGGGTTTCTGTACTCAAAAACCTCAAGTTGCTGATTCAGAATGTATTGAGTAGTCCTCAAGGAAAGATTTATCTTCATGACTGATGTTGAAATTGTTAGTTATTAATACTGTTTGTTCTTTATTCTTTCTTCAAAATTTATGTTTTTACTCATCTCCATCGTGAAGTTTTCGGTGGAAACTCATAATCCCATAGACATTTATTGAGCATATTTGCTAAATTTGCTACACGCAATAAAAAAATACTTTAAATCCAATACTTGGTAATTATTAACACTGGTAAATCTCCCAAGCCATTATTAAACAAAATCTGAACTAAAGTGT
>NZ_NTFS01000098.1 GCF_002289455.1 Brunnivagina elsteri CCALA 953 | reverse complement strand
TAGTTATGAAAAATGCACCTCTTTTATCCTGACATGCTTTGTACTCATTTTTGTAATTAATTCTGTCCGGCTACTTAAGTGCAATCGGTAATGATTATGTTTAAGTTTCAAAACTGATTCTAGCGTAATTTATACGAAATTACTTAAGCAGTAAAATATTGTAGTGCTATTTTTTACGCTTTATCTGAAGTGCTTAGATGCGATCGCATCAATAAAAGCTGTAAAACGAAACCTGTAACGACTGCAAAACCAAATAAGCTTAATATGATACCAAAAATACTATAAGCATTACCTAAATAATAATTCACAGCTTTATTAATTACAACTCCAACACCACCACCACCAACACTTGCCAATATCCACCAAAAAGCAGGTTGTACATGTCGCTGTAATACCCACCATTGGCACATTCCCACTGCTAAACCTGGGATAAAAAATAATCCATTTTGTGTCCCATAATTTCCGGTTAAAACACCCACGATTCCTTCAATTGTAAATCCCAAAATCGTCACTAAAAACCACCAACGTAATTTAAAACCATTTTGTCGCAGTAATAAACTTTGCATTAACCCAATTCCAATTCCGGTAATTAAACCAAATATTGCTCCACCAAATATAAAACCAATAGTCGTATTTTTAAATGCTGCACCAAGGAGGAATTCGGCTATAAAACCAGCAACAAAACCAACAAAACCCCCAATAGTTCCACCTGATGCGATCGCAATTATCCAATTAAACAAAAAGTACCATGCAAAATTACTTTTTTGGGTTACAGGAATCGATGGGTTTTGAGTAATTTGGGAAACGTTTAAAGGAGTAGCAATTGGATTAAGTCCCGCTAATATTTGTAAAATTTCCTGTGCATTTTGAGGACGGTTTATTGGTGCATCTGACATCATTTTATCGAGCAAGTTAGTAATTGTTGACGATATTTTTGATGCGTAATTATGCCAGTTGTCCTGATTCTGATTATGATTGGGCATATCATTTTCTAAACTTGGTTCGTACAGTTCGAGATGAGATATGGGAGATTTACCTGTCAGCAGAAAGGCAAAGGTACGTCCTAAAGCGAAAAAATCAGATTGTGGTACAGTGTTATTATTAATTTGTTCAGGTGGAATGTAAGCAGCAATAAATGGGATTTTTTTATTTATTCTTGGTTTAGCAAAACCTATAAGTGCTAAATTTCCGTTTTGTTTGAGTAAAATATTTGCTGGCTGAATCTGTAAATGCAATAAATTATGATTGTGGATTTGTTGCAGTATTTCTATAACTTGCTGTAACCAATTAACTGCTAATTTTTCATCTATAGAATAGTTTTCTTGTTGTTTGGACAATTCATTTAATAAAGACTTACTAGATAAGTATTTATCCAGACTTAATCCATCAAACTTTTCCATAATTAAACAATGCAAAGGTACTGTTTTATCACGAGGGAAATAAACAAAGCAACCATCAATCTCTACTTTGGGTAAACCAGGATGATTTAATTGCTTTAAAACTTCGGCTGTTTTATGAAAGTACTCAACTTCTTGAGAATTATTAGATATCAAAGTTTGCAAGTATTTTATAGTCTCATTCCCGACTTCCTTAACTTCGTATTCGCAATCTGAATTATCACTTTGATTTTTTGTAATAACTTGATATCTTCCAGCTAATAGTAATTCTGAACCGCAATTTGCACAGAAACGATTTTCTGATCTATTTTCTGGTTTATTACAATTAGGATTAATGCATAAAATCATATATTATTAGTTAATTGTTATTGGTTATTTTTTGATATCAAAAAAAAGTAATTAATCGCAGATAAATGCTGAGAAAATTTTAACTCAGCAGATTCAACGATTGACATTTATTGGTGATTGCTTATTTCAGCAATTATTCACAATACAAATGGTGATTTACGGCAAAATTTCCACTAATGTTCTTTTCTGTACAACTTCATATATTTCATCAACATCTTTATTTTTTAACGATGGACAACCCCAAGTCCAATTCTCACGTTTATCTATAATTTCATCACTTCCTTGGGGAACTCCATGAATCCCAACTTCACCACCAATAGGTAGAAAAAAGTTAATATAACCTTGTGTTTTTTCTTGCAAATGTTTCTTCCAAGATGCTGTATTTGGATAATCTAACCACATAAATTTTGACCATTTTGGATGTGGATATAAATCTTTAATCCGTAATATTCCTTCTGGAGTACGATAATCACCTTCATAGAATTTATCTCCTTGAGAATTTTTACCAAACACCACAGTATAAGATTTTATTGGCTTTTTCTTATAATAAAGTGTTAATCGATGCTGTGACTTTTCAATTAATATCGAAGTTTTACTTTTATCAATCGGTTCGTTAATTAATTTATTTAACACTTGATTATCATTTAAAAATTGACTTTCCTGAAGAGGAATATGAAATGCTGACTGCGTTCGACAACCACCAATGCACAAAACTGCTGGAATCTCTGTCAATGGAATTACATAACCAAAATGCGAAAGTAATACATACAAAAGAGGTATAGCTGATAATACTACAATTATGCGGATTAGAAAATTAACGTAGGAGTTTTTACGAAGAAAACGATAGTAACGCATACTTGGATAGGGAACAATATTTCTAGTTTAGCTATTCCGAATCTGTTTTCATAGATGCTGATATTACCTATATGTTGAATTTGATTATAAATTTTAGACTTCAAATTTTAGACTTCCAAATTAATAAATTGTTGTATACAAAAGCTTGAAAAAAATAGAATATTAGCAAAAGGATGGGGAAACCCCACCCCTACATCTGATTTACTGTGTGCTAATTATTTCACTTTTCGATATCTTATCCTTCCGTGCTGGATTTGGAGCTAATTCTGGTGGTGATGTAGTTACCACTCCCCATTCATTGACTAAACTGGTAAGAAATGTATCTTGCTGTTTGCGGAATTGGACTAAATCACCGCTAAAATTCATAATTGCAAACCAAACTGTACCCCGATTTTGCGTTGGAAATGCCCCAATTAATGCGCTAGTATTATCCAAACTACCCGACTTGACGACAGCAAGTTTGGGAATCCCACGGGGTTTAAGAACTCCTTCATCCTCTCCAATTACTGTAAACACATCTGCAACAGTCATATTTTGCTGCTGGAGGTGTTTTTCAATTGCCCGAAACATTGCGATCGCAGCACGGGGAGATATTTTGTTTTCGTATGTCAATCCCGAACCGTTGACGAGATAAATTTCATTTTGCGCTACTTCTGCTGCTGTTGCGGCTTTTTGAGCTACTACTTTACCTCCTCCAACCGAGTCTGCAAGCATTTCTGCCATTGCATTATTGCTGAAATTATTCATTTTTTTCAACAATTCGGCAAGAGGATAGGAATTGTGACGCACTAATAATTTAAAGTTAGCTGGTGGTATGGGTAAGCTTTTTACTTTACCATTGATAACTACTTGCGGTTTTGGGGTTTCTGCTGGTAATGATTTATGTGCATTGATAAATCCTGCATTCCAGGTTTGGCTATTTAATCCCATTTTCAGCAAATTACCCACCGTAGATGGGTTGCGACTGAAGTTCATGTAAAACTTACCAGTAATAATTAAATCACCTGTCACCTTCTTAATACCCATTTGATTCAGGGTATTACCCAGTGCGATCGCTTCTTCGGAAACAAAAAATGCATCTTCACCACCTTGAATGACCAAATCACCCTTAATCACACTATTTTCGATAGTTCCGGTTGTACCGATTTGCGTCACAAATACATGTTCTGCACCCAAGGTTTTTAGTGCTGCCAGGGTTGTAGCAACTTTACTAATCGAAGCAGCAGTAGTCGGGGTAGTACCAAGGTGATTTGCCAATAGTTTATCATCGGATTGAATCCAAATCCCGTGGGATTGTTGGGCAGAACCGTGGGGAGCTAAGGATTTAACATATTGTAAGACTTTTGCATTTATGATTGGATCGGGATTATCTGGTGGAACAATTAAAGGTAATTCTGGTTTTTTGACTGCTGCGATCGCATTGACTGCATTTTGATTTCCTGACTGTGAAGACGGAGAATTAAAAGATGACGGATTTAGCGAACATCCACTTACAAATCCGAGTAAAACACAAGATAGGGCAGTAGTGAAACAAAGAGGTTTGTGCATGATGATAGAGTTGGATAACTTTACAAAATCCTGCGATACTCCATAGGAGTTGCTTCGCAAGGGAGGAAAGTTAAAATAACTGTAGATATTATATATTCTCCGCGTAACTTTGCGCTTACCTCTATCTTCCTCTGCGTTTAAAAACCAAACTCCAAGCAGTTTTTAATATAACCTCAAGCGACTCTCCACATCATTGAAAAAGTCCAGATTTAATATCCAGATTTAATAATTTCAGAATAGACAAAAGCATAGGTAAAAAATATCTATCCGTCGGTAAGATAAATTTTCAAGGTTTATGCTGTAACGTCAAAACATATACTCACATCGGAATTTGTGCATATTTATGGTGCAACTATCTAGCAAATCAAATACCCAGACAGAAATCAAAGAAATTTTACGTCTTTCAATTCCCCTCGCTAGTGCCCAAATCGCCCAAGCTGCTACGGGTTTCGTTGATACCGTAATGATGGGTTGGTTAGGTCAAGAAACCCTTGCTGCGGGGGGATTAGCAGCAACCATCTTGACCACTTTATTGGTAACTGCAACGGGGGTAATTTTTGCAGTTAGTCCAGCGATCGCAGAAGCTTTTGGTGGGGGAAATCGGAAAAAAATTTCACAGATAACGGTACAGGGATTTTGGTTATGTGTTGCGATCGCAATACCTGTAATGTTCTTAATTAACTATATTAGTCCCTTAATGCTGCAATTTGGACAAAATTCCAAGGTAGTCAGTATTGCAAAAATATATTTCGATGTGATGCTGTGGGGATTTTTTCCTGCATTGACTTTTGCAATGCTCAAAAGTGTGATTTCTTCTCTTTCTCAAGTTAGACCTATTATTATTATTGTCGTTATTGGAACCCTATTTAATGCTGCTGGTAATTACGTTTTAGGATTTGGGAAATTAGGATTTCCAGTGATGGGATTATCAGGATTGGCTTTAGCAAGCGTTTTATCACAATGGTTAATGCTATTCTTTTTGATTATTTATATCTTGAAACAAACAGAACTGAGAAAATATCAACTTTTTCAAAACTTATATCAATTTGAGCCAAAAATATTACAGGAGATAGTATCGATCGGGATACCAATTGGTATTTCCTTAGCATTTGAAGTTGGTCTATTTAGCGTCACAACATATTTAATGGGATTGTTAGGAACCGATATCTTAGCAGCACATTTAATCGTCTTCCAATCGATAGCTATAATATTTATGGTTCCCTTAGGAATATCCTTTGCAACCACTATTCGCGTCGGATTTTGGAAAGGACAAAATGATGCGATCGTCTACTCACGTTGCGCTTCGCTTATCGCACTACGTCGTTCTGCTTATATAAGTATGATTCTCGGAGGGGGATTTATGATTATTATGGCGATATTTTTACTCATATTTTCCCGGCAAGTAATTAGCTTATATCTAGATATTCATAACCCAGAAAATACACGGGTAATATCTCTAGCAATTCCCATGTTTGTAGTAGCATCGATATCACAAATATTAGATGGAGTCCAAACAACTGCTGCGGGAGCATTACGAGGACTTAAGGATACTCGTATTCCCATGTTATTGAGCTTCGTCGCTTTTTGGGGATTTGGATTGGGAAGCGGTTACTTATTAGCGTTTAAATTTGGTTTGGATGGTGTCGGTTTATGGATCGGACAAGCAATTGGAGTTGCCACATCTGCGGGAGTATTTATTTGGCGTTTTCGTCAATTAGCAGCAACTAATTTTGCGAGAAAATAACGCGAATGACTAACAAGAAAATCTTCTAATTCTCCAAAAGTTGGTAGCCTTTAAATTCTTTGAAAGGCAATCTTCCACACCTAATATATAATTCTCCGCGAAACTCTGCGCTTACCTCTGTGTTTAAAAACCAAACTCCAAGCTATTTTTAGTATATGTAATTGAAAGTTCCCAGATTTTGACGAATAGTTTGAATATCTGCAATTTGAAGATTTTACTATACCGTAGTTAGAAGTAATTTCCTCAAAAACCCAGTAATCTGATATTTGGCAATTATTGACAGAACAAAAAATCTACCGAACAAATAAGGAAAAATACCCGTGGTTCCAATTCGCGATGATAATCCGATTACAATTACACCATATGTAACTTTTGGACTAATTGCAATTAATGTACTTGCTTTTATTTACGAATCGACTCTCCCACCTCAATATTTAAACGGATTCATGCATTTGTTTGCTGTTGTACCACGAGAACTTAGCTTGAGTTTCACTGGTGTCACAGTCAATCAACCAGTACCAGAATGGGCAACATTAATTACTGCCCAATTTCTGCATGGTGGATTATTGCACTTGGGGGGAAATATGCTGTTTCTGTGGATTTTTGGTAATAACGTCGAAGAAAAACTCGGTCATATCAAGTATGTAATTTTCTACTTAGGTTGCGGTATTCTCGCATCATTAACACAGTGGTATTTTGCCCAAGGTTCAAACCTTCCCAACTTAGGTGCAAGTGGTGCGATCGCAGGTGTAATGGGTGCATATATCTTGCGTTTTCCCCAAGCTGAAATTCTCGGTGTTGTTCCTTTAGGCATATTTTTCCCTACTTTCCGCGTTCCTGCCTATTTCTTTCTCGGATTTTGGTTTATCCAGCAAGCATTTTATGGTGTCGCAAGTTTGGAAACACCGACAAATATCGGCATGGAAAACGGTGGAATTGCTTATTGGGCACATGCAGGTGGTTTCCTGTTTGGGGCAATCCTTGGTCCTTTATTAGGTTTATTTAGCGATAAAAAGCCAGAGGAAGAGTATAGGATATAGGGCATTGAGACTAGGGAAAACCAAAAAAATAAATAACCTGTCCAAAATTGTAGGGGCGGGGTCTCCCCGCCCTTGCTAGAGCATCCGCAACCTTGCCACAGTCTCCCCATCCTTGTATTTATTCATACGATTGATAGTTCCTAAGTTGGAATATTTTATTTTCTGGAAATCCCTTAACCACTAACTCTTTCCTAGTACGAGTTTCTCAAGTTATATTGCTATAAGTAATATTAGGAAAAACAACCTGTGTTTCCGTTATACGATGAAAATCCCACACGAATCACTCCATACCTGACTTACGGGCTGATTGGGATGAATGTTTTGATTTTCTTGCACGAACTTAGTTTAGGTAAGCAAATCGAGCCATTTTTCCAAATGTATGCTGTGATACCTAGTGAGTTGAAAAATAATTTTGCTGGTGAGTGGACAACTCTATTCACTTCGCAGTTTTTGCATGGTGGTTGGTGGCATTTGCTGTCGAATATGTTGTATCTATGGGTTTTTGGTAACAATATCGAAGACCGTATGGGACATTTTAAATATTTAGCATTCTATTTAAGTTGCGGTGCTTTAGCTGCACTTTGCCAGTGTTTAATTGATTTTAATTCTACAGTTCCTTCTTTGGGTGCTAGTGGGGCGATATCAGGAATTTTGGGTGCATATCTCATCCGCTTTCCCCACGCAAAGGTTATGACTTTAGCATTTTTGTTTTTCTTTGTGACAACTTTTCGAGTCCCTGCATTAGTTATAATTGGGCTTTTTGTTGTGCAAAATGTGGTGTCGGGTTTGGCTAGTTTGCAAGCAGCAGCGAATATGAGCGTTGAAAGTGGTGGTGTTGCTTACTGGGCACATATTGGTGGATTTGTATTTGGTATTATTCTTGGTCCAGTTTTTGGGCTATTCAATAGGGATGAGTAATTAGGAATTGGGAATTGGGAATTACTGTCAGAATAGCGATTTTCAGTTGGCTTAAATATGGTTTGTAATCAAAAATACTGTAGGGGCAAACGGTTGTTTGCCCTGTTTTTTATTGCTTAAAGCTTTATTTATTTCTTTTGCCTTTTGCCTTTTGCCTTTTACTTTTTACTTTTACCATTTGCAGAAACTTTATCCCCTTCCTCAACTTCCTCCTCGACAGTCTGAAGTGGTGCGACAATAATATCTGCACCATTAACGATCGCACCCAATAAGTTCATATCTGACTCTAATAATTGGTCAACAGCTTCGCCAAATACACTTTCTTGAGTATAACTGGGTCGTGCCACCAAAATCATCCCATCGCTGTATGGCTGAATCAATAAGGGGTCATTTGATAATCCTAAGGGACTAGTATCTAAAATCACAAAATCAAAGCGCTGTCTTGCATCTTCCATAAGTCGGCGAATTTCGCTTGATTCAATGATTGCTGCGGAATTTCGTACTGGACCAGGGCTAGGTACAATGTATAAATTTTCGATTTGCGGAACGAGACGAATACATTCGCTCGGACTGTTGTAATAACGCAATGGTTCACTTATTGCGTCGGAGTCCACCGTTACACCTAAGGATTGACAGTAAGAAGGCGATCGCAAGTCAGTTTCAATAATCAAAGTGCGTCTGCCAGCACGGGCTGATGCAATTCCTAAATTATATGCGCTGGTGGTTTTTCCTTCCAAACTTCCCGTACTAGTTATTAATATTACTTTTAATTTATTACCGCCAATGCGACGCAAGTTACTGCGGAATTTTTCATAATACTCTAAATATGCGGAGTCTGGAGAAAGAATTACTGGTAATTCACCATTTTTCAGGTCATCTACTGGTAATAAAGGTATCTCTCCGTATAGAGTGACATCTTTTTGCTTCAAATTATCGCGAATATTCTCTTTGGTTTTGAAAGTACCTTCGAGGGAGCCTAAGAGAAATATAACACCACCACCAACGACAAGACCGAAGAATCCACCTGCACCTAAGGCTATGGGGACACTTTTCGGTTTGACTTCTGGGGCAATGACGCGAGGTGGTCTAGCAATGCTCAAACTGCTGACGGTTTCTGCTTCGGCGGTTTTTGCATCGGTGATTTTGATTTGCATTTGGTCGTAAACAGATTTTTTGAGGAGTATCTGCTGTTCGAGACGACTTCTTTCTAGTTGTTTATTGGGGATGAGGGAATATTCTTTGCGAAGTCGCGCTTCTTGGCGAATTTCGTTATTAAATTGTTGGATTAGGGTATCGCGTTGGGTTTGTAGTGCGACTAATTGGTTTGCCAGTTCTTGACGTGCGGGGTCTAAGTTGCTGCGGGCGCGGAGTGCTGATACAGTTCCTGGTAGGGGTGCAGTATTCCCACCACCACTGACAACTTCATTAGCACGCTGGCGAAAGAGTTTTTCAGAAGCTTCTTTTTGCCGCGCCAATTGTATCATTGTTGGGTGTTGGGGACGCAAGTCTTTTTTGAGGACTTCGATTTGGGAATCGACCTGAAAAATTTGCGATCGCAGGCTGTTTAAAATTGGATCTGCACTCAATGCCGAAGAAACATAGGCATCGGTTGGATTTAAGCCTAATTTACCCTGCAAGCTACCAAGTTGGGCATCAATCCCAATCAAGGTTTGTTGCAATCCCCTTTGCTGATTTTGACTCGTGGTGACAGCAGTTAATAAACTACCATTTTCTGCCGCTAAAATTGCTGGACGTTCGACTCTATCATATGCTTCCAGCTTCCTTTCCGCCGCTTCGAGTTCTTTTTTTGCCTGGGGTAGCCTTTCGCTAATTTTACTAATAATAGATTTTAATTGACCTGTATTGCGATCGCCACTCAGCTTAACTGCTGCTTGCATCAAAGTTTGCAACACTTCTGCGGCTCGCTTTTGGTCGTTATCTTGATACTTAAGTTCAATAATATTAGATTCTAACTCTCCCGTTTTTGACTTTTTGGGAAACTCAATTGCGATCGCTCCTACCAATTGCTTTGGCTTGAGTCTTGTTTTCTCGACTATTGCCCGCACAACTGGTTCAGAAAGCAAATCCTCCTGATTTAAGGTTTGCCCTTTTTGCTGAATCTCGCTGCCAATCGTTGAAAAAGAAATTGCTGGAGCAGTATAAGCTAGCGCTGCATCTCCTTGATACTTAACAGCTGGTTCCGGTTGTATTGCCACCACTGTTGAACCCGCGACAACTAACGCGAAGCTAGCTAATCCAATCCACTTGTATTTTTCAAATGCAATAAGATAGCTTTTAACAATCGGTGGTGCCATTTTTTTCGGAGTGAATTCTGAGTATTAATTGCTGAAAAATGGAAGAAAGGAATTACTTACTTTCCCCTAGTTCCTATCTACCTGTACCACCGCCTAAAGTTTCAAAGAAACGAATAAACGATTGTACGTCAAAAAATGGTCTGGTAATCGTACCCAGGACGTTAGTAATCTTACCAAGTAAGTTTCGACCTACCACAATAACATCATTATCTTGTAGTGGCACGTTTTGCGTTGTATCCCCTTGTAGTGCCTTTTTGGCATCAAGTCGCTGCGTCACAGCTTTCCCTCTTTCCTGGTCAAACCTAATTAAAGCGATGTCACGAAGATTGGCATTGTCTGGATTAATTCCCGCGATCGCATCGACAAAGCTACTACCATTTGGTAATGCTTGAGTCACTAAACCACCACCCGAATAGTTAAGGACACGGACTCGAATTTGCGGCACAGCTAGGGAAGAACGAGCGACTAAATTGCGATCGTAACCGTCATCTGTACCAACTTCTCGACGTGGTACAACAATGGCATCACCATCCTGTAAGCGCAAATTAGGTAGGGAACCACCACTTTGTAATGATGCATATAAATTCAGGTTCTGAGATATTACTGTGCCATCAACCAATCTTCTTCGTACCTCCACCTGCCGTAAATCAGCCATCATTGTCGAACCTCCCCCAGACAATAAAGCATCCGTAATTCGAGGTGTCCCCGAACCTACAGGATAAATTCCCGGTCGAAAAACCTCACCACTGATGGTAATTTGTACGGGACGAGGTGCCGCAAGTGATAAGTTAACAACAGGGTCCACGAGGATTTTACTCAATCCCAAGCGCACTTTCTCTTGGGCTTCCTCCAAGGTCAAACCATTCACAGAAACTGTTCCCAACTGCGGTACAGTAATATTCCCTTCCGGACTTATCTGGGACTGAAAACTTTGGTCGGGACGCTGGCTGGCTAAAGATAATGCGACTATGGGTTGAACCACATAGCGATCGTACCCGACACGGATTCTTTCCTGTGCTTCTTGTAACGATAGATTCTGCAATCGCACCGTCCCCAGCAAAGGGACTACGATATTACCTTCGGGATTAATTTGAGCTTGAAAACTCAATTCCGGAAAACGCTGTACCGCAATGCTTATAGCATCTCCCTGCCCTAAACGAAAGCGACCAGGGGGACGCTGAATCAATATACTGACTCCATCTCCTGGTCCCAAATAGTACCGATTAAACTGGGGGGAAACCCCATTATTAAAATCTAGTGGTGTAAATTCAACGCTAGATGGCGGTTTCGGGGGTTGTAGAGGTGATTCTGTTGTTTCCTGAACGGGTGGTGTTTGAGGAAACTGATTATTATTCTGAGCAAAAGCTGGTTGAGCTAATGTCGTAAAGAATACACCAGCCTGAAGACTAGCAAAACACAAAGCGCGGAATGCAAACATGTTCCAAATCTGAGCCATAAACATTGGTGCAATATTGGTATAACATTGGGTTTTCTAGAACAAACTATAACTTTGGCAGTACCGAGAGGCTATTCTACTCTCCAAATATATAAAGTGTCCCCTTTCTTTGAATAAATGTTTGTTGTAGGGCATCTTTCAATAGGGTTCAGTTAAGGATTTTTCATCATAATTTTGGGCATGTAGAGACGTTGCAGTGCAACGTCTCTACTGGGTTCAAATCTCAATCGATTTGTCTTATCTGAACGTTATAAAATACCAGAAATTAAGCGAGTCTGTATTGTTTCCCCTAAAGATTTGGCTTCTTCCCAACTCTTATCTACCTGTCCCAATTGCTCCATTGGTATGGCAATATTCACCGCAACCCAAGCTGCACGATGTTTCTGCCACTGTGCTGATTGATCGGCTAAAAACCAATTTAATTGGGATGGATCACCACCATTTGCCCAAGCGTACCATTGCAAAACAGCGAAGGATTGTTGTTTGGTGGAACCTCGGAAAAACGTTGCTTTGACTTTGATATCACTGATATCACTCTTGGTTGGAGAAGTTGGTAATGCTTTGACAGTAAATTCCACATCCCGTTCTTGAGCTATTTCCCATTGCCAAAAACTTTTAACCTCCATCCATTCAACTTGAGGTTGATCCATTGGACCATTTTGTGGCAGCATCAATAAAATTACTTTTTTATCTGAAGCTTCTTTTTGAATAGTTTGCAAAGACCATTTGCGATCGCCTACAGTTTTCTCTTGTTGTTCGACTGTTTGCCATCCCGGTAGAGTCAAACCAACTTTACGTATTTGTTTTAATTCTTTGAGAGTCGGAATTGGTGGGGGTTGCTTCCATTGCCATTTCCCTGTTAGATATCCCGGTACAGTTCCAATAAATAGCAGTAGTATTAGTAATAATAGTGCAATCAGTTGTGGATACTGGTATTCCTTTGCAAGCTTAGATAAGGAAATCATCGATAAATATTTAGATTATTTAAGTATAAATTATAGCTTCTGATTGCTGTTCTGAGTTCAGTGAGAGCGCTGAAAAACGAACGTGGGACAATAATAAATCTAAATTTAAATATAAATCTAATGTCTGACTTCTACAGATGTCCCGATTTTGATTTGCTTGTACAACATTCGTACATCAGGATTACGCATTCGCAAACAACCATGAGATACTGGACTTCCAACTAGAGTATCATCAGGGGTTCCGTGAAAACCAATTTCACCATCTTGACCGGACATAAAACCAATCCAGCGATCGCCTAATGGACTATCTTCCCCTGGGGGGAAAACTTTTCCTGTAATGGGATGTCGCCAAATAGGATCGTGTTGTATGTGAAAAACTTGAAACGAACCTGTAGGTGTTTCCCAACCTTTTTTACCAATTCCTGTTGGGTAACTTGCAATTACTTCACCCATTCGGTAAACATATACACGGCGATCGCTCAAATCTACCAATAATCGCGACTCTTTTGATATATTGCTGGTTTTAGAATTTAAAGATGACTGTTGTGGGGATGAAGCCCTGGCTGTATCGTTTCCATTAGTACTTGCTCGATCCAATTGCAAGAATTTGGCAAGTTTATCTGTAATTGAAGCGTCGTTTTTTGTTGGATTTTGAGCTTTTACATCTTGGGATTGAAATTTTTTAGTGTTTGAACCTTCAGCTTTGGAATACCCAGCTTTTTTGGATGATGATACTGGTTCGATTGAGCTAGTGGAACTAGAAGCATACAAACGTACAGCTATGGTCAATAAGGCTGTACCAAAGCAGAGTAACATAACTATACGCGCTAGAGATTCATTTCTCGCCATTGCCATCGCCCCTCCAGGTTCAACATACCCATAATAGATATCTTAGGTCATGTGCCTATATCAAGGCTGATGTTAAATACACCAAGATATTTCCTCACTAAGGCTTTTTTTATTTTTTGACCCAATTATACGCTGTCGCTTTATTCTTATCGCCACAAAGTAGGTTAGCAAGGCGTTAACCTTATTGCTTTTTACCTCATCATCAAAAATTCATCAAGTTTTCTCTATTTCCTTATGAATATTCTAATGCTAATGGGCACACTAGGCTTAAGGCAGCTAAACTTTTTGTCCCATCTGTAAAGCTTCCGATCGAAATTGTTATCCCCAGGAACACAATTGCTGTAGAAAACAATCTTTATTGATGGTGTGGGTGAGGTAAAATTATGTTTGAAAAATTAATTCTTGCGATCGCAATTACATTTTCCCTTAATCTGTGTTTGCACATTCGCGAACCCAGCAGAAACAATTCGCAAATAACCGTTCAAAAACAGCCGAATTCAGCATCTCCGACAATTTTGGTCAAGAACTTTGGTAGGAAGGATTAGAAAATTGGGTAAAAATGCAATTTCTCACTTATTGTAGAGACACTCCAGGTGTCTCTATTCTTATTGTCCTGTGCCCTCTGCTGCACTCAAATAAGTGACATCTCAGTATTTTAAAATTTATTTTTTAGCGAAAAAATATTATCCAACAAAGCGAAATCAGCTAATAGCAATATTTTAGTGTCCATGATTTAACAGTATTTATATACCTCGGTGTTCCAGTAGAAAATCCGTCACTACCTCAAGGAACTTATGACTGATTAGCATGTCTAATAGATAGGGATGTTAAAAAGCCAGTACGATCTATGAGTCAATCGATTACTGTATCCTGGTCAACAATAGACACCAGGCTTCCGGAAAACAAGGAAGTGCAAGCTGATAAGCTCTCAAACCACGACTTAATTTTACGTTGTCAAGTTGGGCTTCGTCCCGATTGTGCTGCGTTTGAAGAATTAATGCGTCGTTATCAGACTCAGGTTGACAGAGTTTTATATCACTTAGCTCCTGACTGGGCTGATCGAGCCGACTTGGCTCAAGAAGTTTGGATTCGAGTTTTCCGGAATATTAGCAAGTTACAAGAGCCGTCGAAATTTCGAGGCTGGTTAAGTCGTATTGCTACTAACTTGTTTTACGACGAGTTACGGAAGCGTAAACGGGTTGTCAGTCCTTTGTCCCTCGATGCCCCCCGCACGTTAGACGACGGCGAAATGGATTGGGAAATTGCTGGGGATACCCCAGGACCAGAAGAAGAACTAACTACTCGCGAGTTTTACGAGCAACTACGCGAAGCGATCGCAGACCTACCCGAAGTATTCCGTACTACCATTGTCCTCAGAGAAATCGAAGGCATGGCATACGAGGAAATCGCCGAAATTACAGGCGTATCTTTAGGTACAGTTAAATCCCGTATCGCCCGTGCTAGAACCAGGTTGCAATCTCAATTGCAAAGCTACCTCGATTCATAGCTTGCGTCAGTTCTAATGCTTGATGCATAAGTTAGATTAAAATGCAATTGAATTAATAATTGAATTTTAAAATTCAGTTATATTCAGCTATAAAAATACAAAACTTAATCGAGTGCTTCTGCCAAAAAAAATAACCGCAATTTCTCACCTTTGTCCGTTCTGTTTACCCGTACATGAATTGGTAATAGTGTTAAGATGAATACTAATTCGGAATTTAACGACCGTTCTAAATCGCAGCCTTCCGAAAAAAGGCTCGACAGAAGTGTTGTAGAGCATACCAATGATTTTACGGGTGCTATGGATATGGTGAAGCGCGATCGCTTCGAGTTATTAAGTGCTTACCTCGATGGTGAGGTAACAGCAAGTGAACGCAAACAGGTTGAACAATTACTGGTGGCAGACCCATCGGTTCAAAAATTGTACAACAGATTGCTGAAACTAAGGCAAGGATTGCGGACTCTCCCGATTCCGCAACCAGAACAGCCTCTGGAAAAAACTGTAGAGAAAGTTTTAGAACGGTTACAACGTCGGCGTTTAAGATTAGTTGCTTTGTTTGGTGGAACTGCGATCGCAGCTTGTGTTCTCGGTGCAGTTTCAGGTTTGTTTAATGGTGAAAGCGGTACTGTGCAATTTGCACAACAACCAACTCAACCAGCTAACGAACAAATTAAACAAAACCCTGCTCAAGCAAACGTAGTTAGTTCACCTTTAATGGTTGCAATTAACAATCCAGTAATTCCAATTCCTAAAACGGAAAAACTGGAGCCAAGCAACCAAAACAAACGGGGAACATCAGAACCCAACAACAATCTTAATTAATTGAGTATTTGATTGAATTAATTAAGGTAGCTTAATTAATTCAACTAAAAAATTGCTCAATACTAATATTATTTCCACTCCACCAACCATTATTTTTTGGAATTCCTTTGAATCGGTAAACCTGGTTTTCTGACATTAGGTAAACCCATGCAATACTCAAGTTTACTTTCCCTGAGAGTACTTGATTGCTAGATTCTTGGTTGAGTGATGGAACTTCTATTTTACTTTCTAATGTAAAAATTTCGATCTGCTCCCGATTATAGAGGTTTTCTGAATTGTGCCTTGAAGGATGATAATCTTCCAACTCGTCAAGTTCATTTAAAGCCTCTGTGTGAGCGAATGTAAGGAGATAGCCATAAACTTGGTTGTCTCCTTTTATCATAGCTGGATATTCCTGGGGTAATGCGAATAATTGACCCAATGCATAAGCTGGTTTGGCATTTAGAACCTTGCCATTGCAATATTTAGGGTAATTTGCCTCACCAGGTTTGAGCGTGCCGTAGACAAAGACTTTGACCACAAATAATTAATCCTCAATTCATAACCACTATATTTTGGCAGCAATCCAGAATTATTTTATTGTAGGTTGGGTGGAGGTGCATGAGAGATATTTGTAGCGAATTGAGAAATATATATCTTCACCGTAACCCAACATTTTATTTAATATTTGAAGAGTTAGTTTTAAGTGGTGAGTTTTGTATTTGGTTGTTTAAATAATTTCTGTTTTTCTCATATCATGTGTTGGGTTTCACCCAACCTACGGGAGATTGCGATCGTACTGAAATAATTTGACAACGAAATTTAAAATCTATTCAGTTGTGAAATGAATTAAATTTTTAGTATATGAAAAATTATTTGCTAAATGAGTTGTAATTGGTAACTTTGTTGGCTCAAAAAGGTTGGCAGAATAGGCTTTTGTTAACCAATAAATTTCTTCAGTTATTCTTGTAATATCCTTGTCTCCATAAACCTTTTTTATCTTGAGAGGGCTAGGAGCAGTTTTCGTTTTTAAAGATTGGTCATTAGTAATTAAATATGATATGTCGTTGGGTTGAGGAGATTGATTTGTGTCTTTAATAAAAATATAGTATCCCGAAAAACCGTCTAAATAGTTAGTTTTACCTTGACTTATCGAATAAAAACCTATTAAGGGAACACCACTCTTTGTAACTTCAACTAAATTATATTTTTTTATCCCTAGTTCTCTCATGACTAGATGATAATCATCTATATTTTCTTGATATACACCATCTCTATGGACAGTAATACATATATCATTATTTAATGATTTATTTAATATATTTTGAAACCCTTTAATTAATTCACTGTAAGGAATTGTTTCATTAAGTGGTAAATTCTTTCTCTGATAAGGTTTAGTTAATAAACAACCATGATTATCTATAGCAGTTAAAGTTAAGTTAGTAGAACCATGTTGATGATTATGACCTAAGTCAATCCCTATAAATATATGACTTTTATCGTGGCTGTCAATGCAATCTATTTTCCAAGGTATAGCTTTATTATATAGTCCTAATTTTAAGAGACAATTGGCAAGAGTATTTTCCTGAAAAGTATTAATAATTTCAAATTTTAAAATTTGAAGATGTGCTTTTAGTGCTTCTATTATTTTTGCATTAACCTCTTCTATTTGTGTATCCTTGGAGTTAATTAAATGAACTATATAGCTACATTTTTCTTTTTCTTGTTCTAAAATGGTTTTAAATAATTCTTCATTAAAATCATGATAATTAAATATAATGACAT
>NZ_NTFS01000097.1 GCF_002289455.1 Brunnivagina elsteri CCALA 953 | reverse complement strand
ACGGAAACCGACACCGCCGAGTGGACTCACCGCTTGCGGGGAGGGGGAGTAAAATCTATAGCAAGTTTTATAGGGTCAAATTATGTTCCCTCCTCGCGAGCGGGGAGGGTTAGGGTGGGGTAAAATTCTATGCAGCTTCACAAAGAATTGGTATTAGGAATGAGGATTTAATAACCTACAACTTTCGATTTGATTGGGAATGGTGCGTTACGCTGCGCTAACACACCCTACTTTTGATACTTTTGCACTTTATTTAATCCGCGTTCCTTAATTAAACCTCGTCTATGTCGGAACCCGGAGTTTTTGATTATTCTGTTGCGTCATTGCGACGTAAGGACGCAATCTCAAAATATGACTGGGAAAACTACAGTTCTCAAGGTAAACGAGGTTTAATGATGTTTATGTTAATTATTTATGGAGTTACTGATTAAAATATATTTTAATACTATTGTACTAAAATCAGAATATATTACAGCAGATTGTAATTACATCTCTGTACAGTAGATTGGTCAAGGAGCTATATATAAAGCTTTTTTACTTCTGGATTCTGGATTCTGCCATAAGTCAATTTTCCCCAGTTCCAATATTATATAATTGATCTGAATTTATATGTCCGAACAATTAAACTTTCAAGGTTCAAGTGCAGACCGTTTACCACCGCAAAACATCGAAGCGGAAGAAGCGATTTTAGGTGGGATATTGCTCGATCCGGAAGCAATAAGCCGTGTGACTGACAAACTAATAACAGATGCATTTTATATTAAGGCACATAGAGATATTTATCAAGCAGCATTACGGTTGAGTGGGCAAGGTAAACCAACGGATTTACTGAGTATTACGAGTTGGTTAAACGACCATGATTTACTAGCTAAGATTGGTGGCAAAAATAAGTTAGTGTCGCTGGTTGAACGTACTGTATCTGCTGTGAATATCGATGCTTTAGCACAGTTGGTAATGGATAAATACCAGCGACGGTTATTGATTAAAGCAGGTAATGAAATTGTGCAATTGGGATTTGAAACCGAGACAGAATTACCGCAAATTTTAGATAAGGCAGAGCAAAAAGTTTTTAGTATTGCCCAGGAAAGAAGTGTTACAGGATTAGTGCATATTGGTGATTCTTTAATTAATAATTTTACTGATATAGAAGAGCGCAATCAAGGAATCGCATTACCGGGTATTTCTTCGGGATTTTATGATTTAGATGCGATAATAAATGGTGGTTTTCAACGTTCGGATTTAATTATTATTGCGGGTAGACCTGCAATGGGAAAATGCGTTGCATTTGACACTGAAATATTAATGGCAGATGGCTCTGTTTCTACAATTGAGGAAATATATCAAAGCCGTCAAGCTCAATTACTTTCATTAGGAAACGATTGGAGATTTTATCAAACTCAACCATCAGCGTATGTAGATGATGGCATAAAACCAGTATTTCGCGTGAAAACACGTTTGGGGAAATATGTTGAAACAACTATTACCCATCCATATTTAACTATTAATGGGTGGCGTAAACTTTCAGAGTTAAAAGTAGGTGATAAAATTGCTGTACCGCGCAGATTAGATGTGTTTGGTACAGAGATAATGCGCGATAGTGAAATTAAAATACTTGCTTATTTAATCGGTGACGGTTGTTTAACTGGTATTAGTCCCCAATTTACAAATAATAACCCTTTGCTGCAAGAAGATTTTTCTCAAGCTGTAACTAATTTTGTTGGTCTGAAAGTTAGGCTGGAAACATCAAATTGGCTGCGAGAATTAGACATTTGGGGTAAGAATGCTCATACTAAGAGTATTCCTAAAGTAATTTTTAGATTAACGCGATCGCAGATAGCTTTATTTCTCAACCGTTTGTTTGCAACCGACGGATGGGCATCAGTTTTAAAAACGGGTCAGGCACAGTTAGGGTATTGTACAGTTAGCGAAAAACTCGCTCGACAAATTCAACATTTATTGCTGAGATTTGGTGTTATTGCTACGCTAAAAGAAAGGTCAGTAAAATATAAAGATACTCGCAGAAAAGCTTGGCAACTCGATATTACCGATGCTTATTCTATCAAAACCTTTGTTTCCGAAATAGGTATATTCGGTAAAGAAAAAGCTATTTCTCAAGTCGAACTTACTTTAGAAGCAAGAGTATATCAAACGAACTATGACACAATACCAGTTGAGATTTGGGAACAACTAGCATCCGTAAAAGGAAATGAACCTTGGGCTACTTTAGCTCGACGTGCAGGTATTAAATCCTATTCAAATATACATGTTGGTAAACGGACTCTATCGCGGGAACGGCTGTGGAAATTAGCAACAGAAGAAGATAATTTACCTCTTCAGCAGTTAGCTGATAGTGATATCTACTGGGATGAAATTGTTTCGATTGAGTCAATGGGTGAAAAACAAGTTTATGACTTAACTATCCCCAATACTCATAATTTTATTGCTAATGATATTTGCGTTCACAATACGAGTTTTGCAATTAATATAGCCCATTATATTGCTGGCTCAATGCGAATGCCTGTGGCGATTTTTAGCTTAGAAATGTCCAAGGAACAATTAGCATTACGGATGTTATCAAGTGAAGCTAAAATTGAAAGTACTTATCTTAAAAGTGGACGTATTAGCCAAAACCAATGGGAAGATTTAACCCGTGGAATTAGTAGTCTTCAAGATATGCCAATTTATATTGATGATACGCCGAATATTACCGTTACAGAAATGCGGAGTCAAGCACGACGTTTGCAGGCAGAAACGGGGGTGGATTTAGGATTGGTTTTGATAGATTACTTGCAATTAATGGAAGGTGGTGGGGATAATCGGGTTCAAGAATTATCAAAAATTACTCGTAATATTAAAGGTTTAGCTAGGGAATTACATGTACCTGTAATTGCACTTTCGCAGTTGAGTCGAGGTGTTGAAGCAAGGACTAATAAAAGACCAATGTTATCGGATTTAAGAGAAAGCGGCAGTATTGAGCAGGATGCGGATTTAGTGATGATGTTATATCGCGATGAATATTATTCTCCTGATACTCCCGAACGAGGTATTGCAGAAGCGATTGTTGCTAAACACCGTCATGGTCCTACTGGTACTATTAAATTATTATTTGACCCGCAATTTACGCAGTTTAAAAATTTGGCGCGATCGAATTATTGATTAGTTGACATCTTGCACTTGTTAGTATGTGGAACACAAATAAAACCAAGCTATAAGACAGAGCTAGCCAGAGTCAGCCAAAGTCAGACAGAGTTAGCCAAAGTCAGACAGAGTTAGCCAAAGTCAGACAGAGTTAGCCAGAGACTAAAGTCCTCTAAAGAAGACTATTAACTGTCCGTTCGCTTAATTCCTAGAGAGAAAAATATTTTCTCAACGACAGAATGCGGCATTCAGACTTTGTAAATTTTTGAGAGGTCAACTAATTTTTCGGTAAATTTGTGAATTCACATTTTTTACTGGTCTAATTGCGAATTTTATCAATAACATGACAAAAAATAGTACAAATAAATTAGTTTTGACTCAAAAAAATGAGCGAACCTACAGTATTAAGGAATTTGATTTTAATGCTAAACCTCGTCTATTTTGGAACAAGCGAGTTTTTGATTATTCTGCTGCGTCATTGCTGCGTAAGGTAGACGCTACTCTCCGAGAAGGCTTTGCGTAGGGTAGAAATCTTAAAATAGGGACTTCCGGAAAATAAAATATCCCAACTGATAGATTTATCAATCAATTATATCCTTTGCAGGGTGGGGAGACCCCACCCCTACGACACAATAATTTGGGACAATTTATTATTTCTTGGTGTTTCTATATGACACGGAAAACTATAGTTTTCAAGGTAGATGAGGTTTATATAAATTAATTCATTATATTGAATTAGGGAATTAAGAGTATGGAAAAGGGAAATTCCTAATTCCCAATTCCCAATTCCCAATTCCCATTAATAATTAACTAATTTTCAACAATTCTACGTCAAAAATTAGGGTGGCATTGGCGGGAATGATACCACCAGCACCACGAGAACCGTAACCCAGTTCAGATGGGATGATTAAACGACGTTTTCCACCAACTTTCATGGTTCCGACTCCTTCATCCCAACCTTTGATAACTTGTCCAACACCGATTTGAAAGTCAAAAGGACGATTTCGACCAACTGAGCTATCAAACTCGGTTCCATCTTCTAAAGTGCCAATGTAATGAACGGTGACTTTTTGCCTTGTTTTAGGTGCTTCACCAGTTCCTTCCTCGATATCGATGTATTTCAATCCAGAGGGGGTAGTAACTGCATTATCTTCTGACATTTTTTTGCTCGCTATTAAAGTGTTGTTTTCAGTTATGACAGTAGCTACTGGTGTTGTTTGGGTAATTGTTTGAGTAATTGGGTTTGCGATCGCATTATTATTTTTATCGCCACCAATTTGTGCAAAAACTAGAACTACCACGCAAACCAGCATGACGCGGACACTGAGTAAAATCGCTTTCAAAATAAATCCTCCCTAGTTAAAAAGGTGTGAAATCTTGCCAGGGGGAGTATCCCTGTGGCAAAGTTTTACGTGAAAATGAAATTACCAGTAGAACAAAACTTAGTTTATATCGCAAATGGCATTAAATACCTAGTCGTTTTGGGAATAGTAAAAAATAAATTATCCGAAAATCTGGAGGTGTGGTATCTCTGTGTCCAATATGACATGAAGACGTTCCACCGGAATATACATCATAAGACGTTCCGGTGGAACGTCTCTACTTCCACAACTTATTCTCTAAATCCCTTATTTGACGCTCTAATCGGTCAATTCTACCGCGTAATTCGTCTACTTCCGATTGTCTGGCTACGCCTAAATCTTGCATCATATTTCGCATTTGACGTTGCATATTTGTTTCCCAAGTACCCTGCTCGGATTTCATTTGCTGCATCATGTCATCCATCACGATTTTTGCTTGTTCTGGATCGAGTTTGCCGTCTTTGACTAGTTTATCGCTTGCTTCTTTGATTTTTTCTGCCATTATCGAGGTTGTACCGATACCTAGCATTACTAACTGTTGCATCCAATTGTTGTTATCCATAATTTTTCCTATGCTTTGTTTTTAATTCAAATTTTGCGTCACAGCTAAGGTGATTCTAATTTACATTTTTAAATCAGATGTGTTGATAACTATACCTGGACAGTACGCATCTACGAACTATGTTGAAACAACCTTTGACGATTTTGGAGACGAATTCGCTTTCCGAGCGATAATTAATAGTCAGTATGGGTTAGTGCAAGAGAAAGGAGATAATAAGAATATTTTGGCAATTTAATCTATTCTGGCAAAATAACATGGGAATGCGATCGCATGGTGATTGAGTTACTTAAATTTAAGGTTCCTTCCGAAAAACGGGAAGAATACATTCTCAAGGATGCTGAAATCTGGACGACTTCACTGGCAAGGTATCCGGGTTTTTTAGGCAAGGAGGTGTGGATTAACCCGAATGTTCCTGAGGAAGTGACTTTTGTCGTCCATTGGGCAACTAAAGAAGATTGGAAAGCAATTCCTGTCAAGGATTTGGATGCTATTTCTGACAAGTTCGATCGTGCGCTGGGTTTTACTTGCGAGATGATTGAGTCATCGGAATTTCAGGTTCGCAAGTTTCCACAAAAATAGGATTACTGTAATGTAATGTACGGTAGCACAACCACAATAAAACAACCCCTCCCTAACCCTCCCCTTATTAAGGGGAGGGAACTGGATTTCTTATGTTCCCCCTTTTTGGAAGGGGAGGGAACTGGATTTCTTATTTTCCCCCCTTGAAAAGGGGGGTTAGGGGGGATAATTTCCGGGTTATGAAGGGAAATCAGACTTCTATGTATGTGCTAGACATGGACTATTTGGGTATTTTACTTTTTCGCGGTGCTTGCAGATGCGATCGCGCCTATATTAGATAGAGAAATTCTCCCGACTGTATCAATACGACTAACTGTTAAGTAACCCAAATCTAGTGCTGATAATTCTGTCACCTGTTCGGGTATTTTAAAGTTATAGGTTAATTTTGTGGGAATACCGGGAGCTAAGTCTGTTTGTATTTTGTCTCTGGAGTCATACTGATTTAACTGTAAGCTGGCAGATGTATAAACGTTCCCTAAATTGTCAACCGCACGGGTTTGGTATTGTTCGTTACGAGCGCCAAAACTAATTTTGAGATAATTATCGTTAAAATTAGTCGCGATCACCTCACAAACAACTTGTGTCTTACTTTTAGCACGCTGACAACCTCGATACTCGAAGGTGATATTGTATCTTTTGTCTGTTTGTTTAATTGCAGATGATTGGGCTGATGGTGTCTGTGCAGCAGCTTTTGATACAACAAGTGTAGGTGCTACTATTTGGACACAAGTTCCCAGTACTAATCCTGTGAGGGCGACGTTTTTTATACTTTTCCACATTCTATGCATAATTTTTGGCTGTTGTTGTTTTAATCACTCATTCTACATCGTAGAATTGCTGATAGATAGTTAGCTAGTTTAAAGACTGTTTAAAGTCTAATGAGTTTCTGGCTTTTAACTAAACTGTTTTGCGAAAAATTCAGCATAGCGACGTTTCAGAGCTAATAATTCCTCGTGAGTTCCCGATTCGACAATTTGCCCTTTTTCGAGAACTAAAATGCGATCGCATTTTCTCACGGTACTTAATCTATGGGCAATAACAAACACTGTGCGTCCTTCCATGACTCGTTCTAATGCGTTCTGTACAAGGGATTCTGATTCCGCATCTAGTGCTGATGTCGCTTCATCAAGTATCAAAATACGAGGATTTAGGAGAACTGCACGCGCGATCGCAATTCGTTGTCTTTGTCCTCCCGATAAGTTTACACCTCTTTCGCCCACAACTGTGTAATAACCGTCGGGTAAATTGCTAATAAATTGATGTGCGTTGGCGATTTTTGCAGCTTCTTCCACTGCTGCCATATCAAATTCACTTTGTCCAAAAGCGATATTTTGGGCAATGGTTCCGGAAAACATTGTGGTTTCTTGGGGAACTATACCAATTTGCCGACGCAAGCTGTTTAATGTGACATCACGAATTTTGATATCATCAATTAAGATTTCTCCAGCTTGGGAATCGTAAAATCGCGGGATTAAGTTGACAAAAGTGGTTTTTCCTGCACCAGAAGAACCAACAAGAGCAATAACTTCCCCGGGTTCTGCCAACAAACTAATATTATCAATGATGGGTTCCCCTGGTTTGTAAGCAAAGTTAACCTGACGAAATTCAACTTTACCACTCACACGAGGAAGAGTCAGCGCATCAAATTGTTCTTCCACAGCAGGTTTAATTGCTAATAGTTCAAATACCCTATCTACAGATGCTTCAGCTTCTTTGAATAAATTATAATTACTTGTAATATGACCAATTGGATCGATTAATAAAGCTGCACCAGAAAGATAACTAAAAAATTTACCAACTGTTAAACTACCTGCGGAAATTTGCCAAGCTGCAAAGAAAAGTAATATCAAGAAACTCAATGCTTGCAAAAATCCAATAATCGGAATTTGAATCGCTTTTAATCGCTCAGTTGAATATTTCGCTTTCATTGCCACTTCAGCTTCCTTGCTAAACCGAGCAATTTCATAAGCTTCGGCAGCAAATGCTTGAACAATGCGAATACCTGAAAAAATCTCAGTTAAAATTGCCGATAAATCCGATACTTGATTTTGACTGCGACGGGAATATTTTTGCAACTTTTCCCCAAACCAAGCAATTAAAACTAGCATTACTGGCATAATTGTTAAAGTTGCCAGAGTCAATTGCCAGCTTAAATAAACCATATAAATCGGTATGGCGATTAACTGCAAAGCACAAGGAATAAAATCGTGTAAAAACTTGTGGACAGCTTCACCAACCCGATCCACATCCTCAGTCACGCGGTAAGATAAATCACCAGCCTTTGCCGTCTCAAAATAGCCTAAACTCAGCCGTTGCAGATGTCCATAAACCCGTTTGCGGAGATTAAAAGCAACCTGCAAAGCAGCCTTAACCATATAAATATCTTGAACTGACTGAAAAAAACCACGTAGAAGAAATATAGCTCCCAGAATACCAGCAAGTTGCGCGATCGCAATTACATCACCTTCACTAAAGGGTATTGATAGCTTCTGAACGAGATATATCAGCGCTAGCGTAGCAAATACATACCCAACAATACCAATAAACCCCCTGACGATATTTTGCCATTGGGGACGAATATAAGGTAGAAGTTGTCTGTAATTAGATTCAGTTTTTGGTGAGATATTAATCAAGCTGCCCACATCCACACACTAGGTATTCCTCTGTTAGACGCTAGCAGGTTTTGGGTAGTTTCTGGAAGATGAGCAGGAAACATATATTCACAAATAAACCTAAACAAACCTAAACAAACCTAAATAAACCTAAATAAACCTAAATAAACCTAAACAAACCCAAACAAAAAACCAGATAAACTTGAAATGCGATGCTCATTAACGTTAGTTTGTGTTTAGAACGCTCCTCCGGAATATCGTGAATCTTCCTGTAGGTATTCCACCACATCCTCAGAAACCTGTTTGTTCCAAATTTATGAGAGAATTGTTAAAATTTCAGATATAGAAGTGTATAAGGGTTTATTGGTTTCAAATTAACGCCACTATTAAAAAAGTAAGGTAAAGAAAATCAAATTTAAAGTAGTTGTTCATGAAGCCGAAGAAGGTGGATATTGGGCTGAAGTACCAGCAATTCCTGGTTGTGCGACTCAAGGAGATACATTTGAAGAATTACTTGAAAATCTTTATGAAGCAATTGAAGGCTGTTTATCAGTAGATGTTGACATAGCCAAAATAACGGAAAAATCAAAAGTTATGGAAATTGCTGTATGAAAGTTAAAATTATACAGGAACTTTTAAGGCATATCTCCCGAAACCAGGTTCCTTCCCCCACGACAAACCCAAGAAGTCGGGTTCCTTACCCCACAAAAAATCCCCAATTAGCACGACTAAACCAGTAACCCGACTTCTAACCCCACGCAAAAAAACCAAATAATATTAAGCCGCATTAAGTATCAGGTGATGCCAGAAACCCGGTTTCTGTTGATGACGCAACAAAGATAGTCATGCTGAGTTAAAGAGAAACCCGGTTTCTTCATATTCTAACCCCACGCAAAAACCCCTATTTAATGTTGGGTTACGCAAAGCCTTCACCCAACCTACAATTAATACAATTACTTAAATCGCATCTTCCAACACACGACAGGTATTCTTCCAAGTCCAAATTCCCACAACCGCAACCACAACACTCATCCCCATCAAAACAGTTTGTAACCCCAAATAATCAGTTAACAAACCTGTAATTGCGAGTGGTGCAGATAGAGCAATATTCACAGCATGATTTTGAAATCCAAAGACTTTACCACGCATTTCTGGTGGAGTTTGTTGCTGAATCAAAGTTTGCATTGGTACACCAATTAACGAAGCACCAACACCTAATAAAGCACTCATTCCTAAACCAATTACTAACTCATTGGTGAAGTTAAATATAGCCAACACAAACGCCATAATCAAAAAGCCAATTAAAGGTAAAGGTTTGTGGTGGAATTTATCACCCCAATGTCCTAAAATTCCCGCTCCCAATACCATCCCAATCCCCGCAGCAGCAAGGAAAAAGCCAAACTGTTTTTTCTCCAATCCAAATTTGTCAGTTAATCCTGTTGTTAATACCATTAATGCCGCAAATACACAATATAAAACCGTCAATTGAAACATCGCATTCAAAACTAAACGGTTCTTTTTGAGATAGCGTAAACCATCTTTAAATTCTGCCCAAGGTTTAATTTGACTACGGGATTTTATATGTTTTTGTTCTATAAAATGAATTGGTTGCATAATTGCCGCAGATACTAAATATAAACCTGCAACAGTAATTTCTTGTCCCCAATTTGGGTTAATATTTTTTGCCCAACTGAGAATTGGTTCACCGATTGCAAAGCCAATAATCACCGCTCCCATCATCGTACTGCTAAATAATGCATTCGCTGCCATCAAACATTCATTTCGCACCAAAAGCGGTATTGCTGCTTGTTCTGCTGGTGCAAAAAACTGCGTTACTGTGGATATGGCAAAGGAAATAATTAGTAAAATTAAAAATTCTTTGGGTAAAAACGGAATCAGAAGTGTGAGTATTCCCCTAACAATATCCGAACCAATCATAATCGGTTTTTTAGGAAAGCGATCGACAAAAATACCACCAGCAGAACCAAATAAAATCGCAGGTATGGTAAAGGCAATCATCAAAGTTGAGTACATCGAGTTATTTAAACCGGGAATTGGTTTATATGTCTCCAACAAACCAATCAAAAGCACCAATAACACCTTATCAGCGAGTTGAGACACAACCTGCCCAATCCATAGCAGCATAAAGTTACGATTTTTAATCAGGGCAATAAACCCATTATTCACAGCAGCAGGTTCGGTTGGAAACATTATTATCCCTAACTCCTTGTCTCTATTTCTCACTCCTATTTTTTAGCCTTATTATCCGGACTATTTTTCCTCTTTGTTATTTAAAATTACCTGTAAAAAGTCGCTGGCTGTTCCGTATGTTTGTTCTGGTAATTCTACTGTTGACAAACTGGTTGACAAACTAATACAAATTCCTTTTACCATTTGGGGATTGCTCCACATTTCTAAATGATTTACGCTAGGTTCTGCATAAAAATTAGTTTCTCCTCCACCAAGTAATAAAGAACTCCAGTGAGTAAAATAATCGTGACTCAAGCGATAAATTGGAAAGTTAGCAAATAAAGGTACTCCCCATCCATCTATAGCAATAAATGACCTAACTTTACCTCCTTGTAATTCCCATAAATAAGCTGCAATTAATGCTCCAATTACACCAGCACTAAAACTAATCAATGTAATTGGTGTTGTTTGCTTATTCCGAATATTTTTGTCTAAAAAATCTAATAGATGTAAACCTGATACGGGTAAAATTCCCTCATTGGGGAAAACAAGTATATTTGGGTAATTAATCTGATTTGAATTATCTCCAAATAATTGGGAGACGAACCCATCAGTTAAAGCTTGTTCGTGAATACCGGGACAAATAATAATAGTCATCCGTATATTGGGATTGATTCTATACCAAAAATCAAAATAACCCCTTTCCCTGCCCCATTTCTGAGTCTGTGAGTAATCTCCACACAAATCTACTTATAACTTAACGTTGCGATCGCAATCTATCAAATCGGACACAATCTATATATCTTCAGGATTACAAGCAATTTTCTCCGAGTGTATCTTTAGAAATATTGTTATTTTTTAACTACCCATACTATCCCCCTGGATAGGATAATAAGTTAGAGGGGAAAAACCCACAAAAAACAACTTCTGAACTCTAGGTTGCATTCGAGGAAACAATTGTGGTTGCTACACCAGAAAAGTTACAGCACGCAGACGAACATCTCTCAAACCAGGAAACAAACAAGCAAAGGGTAGCTGTATTGTTGATGGGTTATGGAGAAGTTGAAAGCTACGAAGATTTTGCCAACTATAACGAACAAGCTTTAAATCTGTTGACAGCCAAATTTGCACCTGTTCCAACTTGGATTTATCCACCTTTAGCAAAGCTTTTAGCACTGTTTGACAGACACGAATGGGGACATACCCATCATGACTTTATTTCACCCCATAATGCCATTTTTGAAAAACAGCGTGAGGGAATCGAAAAGCAATTACAATCCAAATGGGGTGAAGGAATCCAAGTCTTTAAAGCATTTAACTTTTGCGCTCCTTTCCTTCCCAATCAAGTTTTAGCAGAAATCAAAAGTCAGGGATTTGACAAAATTCTGATCTACCCATTACTGGTTGTCGATTCGATTTTCACCAGTGGAATTGCGATCGAACAGGTTAATAATGCCTTAACAGAACTTGCAGATGATAACGAACATTGGTTAAAAGGATTGCGCTATATTCCTTCCTTCTATAACGAACCTAAATATATTGATTTGATGGCGCGTATAGTTGAAGATAAAATTAATACAGATTTAAAAGGGGCTTACTTACCTTCGGAAATTGGTATTATTTTAATGAACCACGGTTGTCCGCACAAAGCCAAAGGTTTCACTTCGGGAATTGTCGAAAGTCAAGCGCTATACGACTTGGTACGGGATAAATTAATCAACCGTTACCCCTTAATTTCCGTTGGTTGGTTGAACCACGACACACCATTAATTGAATGGACACAACCAAACGCTGAACAAGCAGCAAAAAACTTGATTCAACTTGGTGCAAAAGCGTTAATGTTTATGCCGATCGGTTTTGCTACCGAAAATCACGAAACACTACTTGATGTTCATCATATCATTCACGCATTAGAGAAAAAGCATCCTAATGTTAATTGTATCCAGATGGCTTGTGTTAATGATAATGCAGATTTCCTAGCGACAGCAGCGAATTGGGCTGATACTCATATTGCTGAGTTACTATCTGCGGATGCTGTAACTGTTAACCCTCAAACAGCACATAACCACCATCATCACCACCATTAGATATCGACCTAATTTGATGATTCGGTATTTTAATTGATTTCACCAGTAGGGGCAAACGGTTGTTTGCCCTTATTTTATTTCTTATTTTATTTACTTATAATTTGACTAATATAGAACCCCTCTCCAACCTCTCCCCTTACTAAGGGGAGAGGCTTAGAAATATCAGTTTTGGAAGATAAAAAGTCTAATCTTTAACCGTTTTTAGCATAATTTCATTGAACTTCTATTTGCGAACCATAGAGTTCGACAAAGCGATTGTAAAGATACATATTTTTGTGATTCGATAAATTACCTGCATGGAAGAATTTGCCCACATTCCGTTATGCGATCGCACCCCAAAAGGCTGACAAGGATGTTCTTTAGGAGATACTCTTCTTGATTCAAGTATTAATTAATATTGATTTATATGTAATTAATAGTTATTAGTACTGACAAGAAAAATTGGCGATCGCCCAAATGTTTATATATAACAGTTGGGGTGTGGAACGTAAGTTAGATTTATTCATTGTAAATTATAAGAATAGTTTGCAGGGATGTTAATCTGTTCATTGCCCAAGATGGAGGCAGAAGGATAAAACCATGTCCATAGAACATTTCGATGTTGTGATTGTCGGAGCAGGACTTTCTGGAATCGGCACTGCTTACCACCTACAGAGCAAGTGCCCAGGAAAAAGCTACATGATTCTGGAAGGACGAGACTCTATGGGTGGAACCTGGGACCTCTTCCGCTATCCAGGTATCCGCTCCGATAGCGATATGTATACACTCGGCTATAGCTTCAAGCCCTGGAAAGAAGCGAAAGTCATCGCTGACGGACCGTCGATCCTCAAATATGTGCAGGAGACTGCCGTAGAGAACGGTATCGATGAACATATCCGCTATGGTTATCTAGTAAAGAAAGCTACTTGGTCAAGCACCAATTCCACCTGGACGATTGAAACTCAACACAAGGATACAGATGAAACTGTCTGCTTCAGCTGCAATCTCCTGCTGATGTGTTCTGGCTACTACAGCTACAAGGGTGGCTATACTCCGGAATTCAAAGGTCGCGATCGCTTCGAGGGCAAGATAGTTCATCCGCAAAAATGGGACAAGGCTCTCGATTATCGCGGGAAAAAAGTGGTCGTCATCGGTTCCGGAGCAACCGCAATCACCTTGGTGCCAGAAATGGCTAAAGATGCAGAACATGTAGTGATGCTGCAACGTTCACCAAGTTATGTTTTTTCGCGCTCCGACGAGGATGCCACTGCCAACTTTCTCAGGAAGTTCCTGCCTGCAAAACTGACCTATCTCATCATGCGTTTGAAGTACATCGCATTCCAACAGATATCTTATCTTACTGTGCGCGCCAAACCTGAAATGAGCAAGCAGAAGCTGATCGACATGGTGCGTCAAGAACTTGGTGCTGACTATGATGTCGAGACACATTTCACTCCGCGCTATAATCCTTGGGACCAGCGTCTCTGCCTTGTGGCGAACAGCGACCTGTTCCAAGCGATCAAGTCCGGTAAGGCATCGGTTGTTACTGATAATATAGATACTTTCACAGAAAAAGGTATCCTTCTAAAATCGGGTCAGGAACTCGAAGCTGATATCATTGTCACGGCAACGGGACTCAATCTCGTCGTGCTTGGTGGTGTAAAATTCGAGGTTGATGGTCAGCCAGTTGACTTCTCGAATACCTATGTCTACAAAGGTATGATGTATTCGGACGTACCGAACCTTGTTTCAGTATTTGGTTACGTCAATGCATCCTGGACTCTACGTGCCGACCTAATAGCGGAATATATTTGCCGCATCATCAATCACATGGGTAAGACTGCTTCTTCTCAGTGTACGCCGCGTCTGCGGGATGAAGAGCAGAATATGACTGCGCGTCCCTTGGTTGAGAATTTCTCCTCTAGCTACATACAGCGCGTGATGCACTTGTTGCCGAAGCAGGGCGATCGCGAACCCTGGGTTGGCGCACAAAGCTACAAGCGCGACAAGAAAATGGTTCGTCGTGAGGCTATTGAAGACGGTGTGCTGGTATTCAGCAATTCTGCCCCAGAAATTCAGAAGCATTCGTGACAGGTTAAAAGCGAGTGTATTTTGTCAATAATTCAAGGGATATGAATTAGCTAATATGATAATGATAAGTACAAATTAGTGTATAAGGAGAGACAAGAATTACTTATCTCTCCTTGCGGCAGTGTCGATTATTATTATTAAGCTTTAAAGTTGAGGTTGAGGTTTCTGCTGATATTGCTAACCGTTGGTTCCCTTACAATAATGACTAAGTATTTATATATTATTTGTCCTTATTTATATTAGATTCTATTCAAATAAGAGAAACTTCTATTTGCGAACCATAGAGTTCGACAAAGCGATTGTAAAGATACATATTTTTGTGATTCGATAAATTACCTGCATGGAATAATTTGCCCACATTCCGTTATGCGATCGCACGTAGATAAGATAAATCTTCAAACAGTGAAAACCTACCCAGCACAAAGAAAAAGTATTTGTAAAAATAGCTTAAATCACTGGAGATTGCTGTAAATATCTATGAAGAAGTAATGTTCGTTGTTTGTTAAAGGTAAAACATACTTAAAATCAACACCAAAAAGCTTTAACCGAGAAACATTAGCTCCAATTATTGTTTCACATCTGACAGTTTACATAATCATTTATCAATTAAATTTTTAATACTTTGCTACCTAAACTCAACAAGTAGAGGCTACATTAATTATTAAATAAAGGGGGAACATCCCTCAGCTAGGTAGAGAAAAGGGCAATTATAATTAGTTAATAAGCTTATTTTTGAGAATCGTTTTTTATCTTTCTAAGAAATATCATTTTCCTGCTAGCTTGTTATAGTGGAAATATTGCTAAATTATCACCAACGATATAGCCAGAAAACAAAGTAATTAAAAGTATTCTCAGCTTAGTCTACCTGTGATTGGATACCAAGTCCACATTAAAAAGCTTGTACAGCACGCCTTTCCCTGCACTAGCATCCGGTATACTACTACTCTATCGTTTCATCACTTATTAGTCGCGTAATAATATAGCTATATTCTTAAGTGCTTGTCCGATAGTCTCTTTTGTCCATAGTTCTTCGATATAAATCAAATCCCCTAATGACTAAGGAATCTCAGCAAAATATCGCAAAACTGCTCGAACAGCTATCGAATAGCCGTCAAACTCAACACGTGAGAGAGCAAATGACTTATTTAGGTGAATTAGGAACTGCTTGTGAGAGTGCGCTTGATTTTTCCCAAGCTGTAGATTACTACAAACAACTTTTAGAGCTTTCAGAAAAAAATGACGATAAGAATACCCAAGAAGTTGCACTTTATAATATTGCAAATTGTTACCGTCAATTAAGTAAATTTAATGATTCCCTCGATTATTTTTCGCGATTGATAAAAGTGACTCGCAACACCGGAAATCGTGTTTTACAGATAGCTGGGTTTTGGGGAAAGGGAACAAATTACCAAAACTTAGCGCAGTATCAGAAAGCGATAGAGTGCTTTCAAATACAATTTGCCCTTGCTTGCGAGATGGACGAACGTAACTGGCAAAAAAGCGCTTTAGGTTCCTTAGGGAATGTGTATCAGTTTTTAGGAGACTTCCAAAAAGCCTTAGACTACGAAAATAGAGCTTTGACAATGGCTCGTGAATTAGGGGATGTGAAAGCAGCAGCAGACTCCTTAGCTAACTTAGGAAGTATTTACCTGCAATTACGTGGTTGGGAAATGGCAATTGATTTTTGCGCTCAAGCACTTGCGATCGCATGGGAAAATAATAATAAAGATTTAATTATGGTGAGTCTTCATAGTCTTGGGCAAGCATATAAAGGTATAAATCAATATGCTAAAGCGAAAGACTACTTATCAAAAGCCCTAGAAATTTCCAGCGAACTTGGTGAAAAACGGGTTAGAAGCGCAATTTTGCAAGGATTAAGCGATGTATGCACTCAGACAAACCAAGTTGAACAAGCGATTGAATACAACATGGAATCCCTACGCATAAGTCGAGAAATTGGCAACCGTTTTGGAGAAGCTGCGGCATTATCGAGAATTGCGATCGCGTATCAGAATATAGGTAGAAACAACAAAGCTTTAAACTATTATCAGCAGTCACTCATAATTTTGCAGGAAATTGGAGCAAAACAAAGCCAGCAACAATTATTTTTTAATATTGGAACTATTTATTACCGCGATAAATTGTATGCAAAAGCTCTCGGATTTCTACGTACAGCTTTAATTCTGACTGAAGAATTAAAAATGTCAGCAGAACAAGCAAGAGTTGAACTCGCAATGGGAGCAGTATTTCAAAAGCTGAATCAACATCGAGATGCCATTTATCACTACCGTCAAGCATACCAAATTTATAAAAAAATTGGAGATGAAGCACAAGCACAGCAAATGTTGAAAACCATGCATAAATTGGGTGTAGAACCTTCTATTTGAGGGATTGAAATTCAATTTTTAGTTGAATGATAATTTGACTGCTGCCAAGGATGAATTTAGGTGTATCTAATAATTAATCAGATGTTGAAAGATAACAGAGCGGACATTATTGTGTTCGCTCTATATTTTTGGAAATAATATCTAAGCAGAGAAGAGAGTGACGTAATTAATAAATCCCAAATCCCAAATCCCAATATTTTGTAGCATATCTGACATGTATAAAAACTCAAAAAGAATATATTGAAAATGCCTTAGAGAACACCAATAAATAAATTCTCCAATATTGTAGGGGTGGGGTCTCCCCACCCTTCGCGTGATAGTGTTGATAAGTATATGATTTGAATATTTTATTTTATGGAAGTCCCTTAATACATCAAAGAAATATTTTTGTATTCAAGCTCACAAATTTAGATAAAGTTTTCGCAGATTAAATAATAAAAAAATAATGATAAAAAAATGACTTTTAAAAATAAATTTATCCTGCTACAGTCTTAACGAGCCGATTCCCATAAGGCTTGATTTTTCTACAATGTCAAAAAATCTAAATTAAAAAAATTAAAAATCTGCCAAAGTGGCAACAGTAGTTAACTGATTTTGTTATTCATTGATTTAAGTAACCAGACAG
>NZ_NTFS01000096.1 GCF_002289455.1 Brunnivagina elsteri CCALA 953 | reverse complement strand
GTCGCAAGACACTAGAAAAGATTGCTTAAAGTTACACCGTGGACTTTACTAGGTTTACCTAGATTTTTAGAAGCGGTTACTGGGTTACTGGGTTAGTCATACTGAGTGGGAGATTTTTCGTGGGGGGGGAAGAACCCGACTTCGTGGGTTAGTCGTATTTTGGATATCAACCAACCCAAAGTTCTTGGGCAAAACGCAGGGAAAAGGTAAATAGTAAAAGCGCAAAAAAGCCCAAACTCATGTAACCCCAGCGTGGATGACGGGATAGTATAATCCCAAATGCGACGATTGGGGGAACGATACCGTAAACTAAACGACTTAATGACATTGTGCCACCGGAAGCGAGAAGTAACGCAATCCCACACAATCCATAAAAGAAAGCAACGGAAGTGAGTTGACGACGACACAACCAGAGAATATAGGCACTACCAAGAACTGATACTGTATTAATTAAAGGGTCCCCTGCTAATAACCATAAACCCAGAAATAAAATACCAAATCCGTAATCTACCTTCACAGAACTGAATTTATGGCGATTTCTCCACAATAAACCCATAGAAATTGCGATCGCGATAAATATGATTGGATGGGATACGTCTTTGATATAGCCTTTTCTGTAATTATAAGTACCAATGCAGATTTGCATGAG
This sequence comes from Brunnivagina elsteri CCALA 953, assembly GCF_002289455.1. GTDB lineage: Bacteria > Cyanobacteriota > Cyanobacteriia > Cyanobacteriales > Nostocaceae > Brunnivagina > Brunnivagina elsteri. The sequence continues at coordinate 16,968 of NZ_NTFS01000096.1, read as the reverse complement.
CATTTTCCACCAACCTTGCCAATAAAAACCAAAATTAGGTCGCCAAGATTTTTGAGCGTGGATAAATGCTAAAATATCGCCATATTGTACAGCACAGTAAATACTAAAACAAAGCAAGCCTAAACCTGTAGATAAGACAGCAACGTAGGCTATGGGAGGTTTTCGTTCTTTCCAAGCTGCAAGCAGAAATGCAGGTATTAAAGCCATTCCCGTTGGACGGGATGCTGTTGCTAATGCTCCCCAAAGTGCTGTTTTAGCATACTGATTTCGATCGAATGCTCGCAATGCGGCAGTACTGAGAAGTAAATAAAGTCCTTCGGTATAAATTGCCCCTGCAAACATTGATGTGGGAAACAGGGCAGCAATTGCTACAGTCCAACGGGCAGTATTTTCACTTTGATTATGTTTTACCCAAGAGTAAAGAACTTGGAGAAAAGCCAAAAATGACAGGTTATTGACGATTACTCCTGCTGGTTGAAGGGGTAAACCAAGGCTAACTAATCCCCGTATCATTAGAGGGTAAAGCGGGAAAAATACCACATTTCCCACACCATTAGCATATTCATATCCAGAAGTTGCGATCGCTTTGTAATGGACACTATCCCAACTGTCGAATACTCCCCAATCAATTGATACTGCGGCTTTTCCTGCTTCTGGTGGTATGATTGGAGCCACTACTAACATTGCCAACCACATAATTAAGCGACTACCTAACCAGATTTTGAAAGGGAATAAAAAATCATTTCCCGCTACCTTTGTAATTTGCTTTGATACAGACTTTACACTAATCATCAATTTTGTTTTTATATTTTTTTCTCAAACAAGTAAATATCATCGCGCCGATACCTTATATTAAATTCATGGCGATTTTTGAGGAAATCCACCATCTTGCTTGCGGATTCAGGATTGTTTCCCCATCCTGGGTAACGAGTATCTAACAATATATAATTAAATTTGCTAGTTTCCTCTAATGGCTGTTCCCCATAGGCTAAATTAATCAATTGTCGATGACTGAGATGAGTTGAAATTGATGCGGTTGTGAGAACACTGCCTTTCGTTTGCACTAATGCGATCGCTTCTTTTGTCGCTTGCCAATTATCTAGCTTTTTTACATATCTGTCACCGAAGTAAGTAAACTTTGCCAAACACAAAAATCCCACCAATGACCAGATAATTATCCCCCGTTGCTTGCGTACCAATCCTTTCCCTGCTGCTAAAGTTGCGATCGCAGCTAAAAGCAAAAATGGTAATGCTGGTAGCGAATATTGATGAACCAAGTCTTTTTGAGCATCGTAGCCTGTAATTAAATTCAGCGCTATACAGGGAATTGCTGCTACCAGTGGTGTTATTCCTTCTAAGGAAATTCCCCAAAATATGGGCGCAAAAAGCAATACTAAGTAATACAAATTATCCCAGGTGATAATTTTACCCAATATCAATCCCGGTTTCAAAAGCAAATTTTTTATAATCTCAAATACCGAATTACCCAGGAAACTATATCTTCCCACAGCCGCCGCTTGTCTACCGCTAAAAGTCGGAATAATCAATCCCGATGCGATCGCAAACCAGGAAATACCTAAAATGATGGCAACAACACCACACCAACGACGCTTTTCAAACAGCAACAACCAAAAACCCATTGCCGCAACGGTAAGAGAAAGTACGGCTTTGCACGATAATATCACAATCACGCTACCGCAAAACCACCAAAAGCGCTTTTCCCTAGCACACCATACTGCTACTAGGAATGCTGGTAAGGCAATGACTTCGGGATGGAAATCGAATAAATTAGCATTAAAAATTACAGGGTATAGCAAGTAAGCAAAAGCCATTCCTGAAGCTTGCTTTTCGGTTAAACCAGCTTGACGTGACAACTTCCAAGTCGGTAAAGCTCCTATTGCTAATGCAAATGCCTGTATAAGAAATAGCCAGTAAACGCTAGGATAAATTTTATAAAGTAGTGCGATGGGATACCAAATAAAAGCCGCATGGTCTCCCAGAATGTGATATCCCATGTAGGTAGAGATTGGTTCTAATCCTTGGCTAATTAAGTAAACTCCCTGGTCAAAAATACCTAAATCGAATGCAGTTGATTGAAATAGGATATGCCGCAAGCTACTACAAGTGAAAAGAATGATACAACTAATACCAATCGTCCAAAATAAATTAGGATTAGATATGTGATTTAAATTACTCAATGATGCATTCGTAGTCAGGGGTTTTTGCGGGTTAATAGACATCAGAAAGCTTAATCAGAGTGATTATTTCGTGACTTTAGTTTAATGGTTTTGGTCTAAGAAAAGATATCAGATATTGTCTCCTACGTCCAGGCAATTTGCCATTTATTCTGAAAATAACTATTAGAATAGTACAATAAATTTGATACTAACTTATGTGGTGCTATTGCGGGTAATGGGAAAACAAGCAAAGTATTCAACTATCTAATTAAGATGCAGTTTTCTTCCTCGCAAATGTATGCGAAGTCGTTATGATTTCGCAAGCTTTCCAACATTCTAACTTAGTAGATTCAATTCATTCCCTATTTGGAATAGAAGCTACTTTCCCTGAGTAAAGTCAAACTGCGATCGCAAACGTATGCGAAGTCGTTATGATTTCGCAAGCTTTCCAACATTCTAACTTAGTAGATTCAATTCATTCCCTATTTGGAATAGAAGCTACTTTCCCTGAGTAAAGTCAAACTGCGATCGCAAACGTATGCGAAGTCGTTATGATTTCGCAAGCTTTCCAACATTCTAACTTAGTAGATTCAATTCATTCCCTATTTGGAATAGAAGCTACTTTCCCTGAGTAAAGTCAAACTGCGATCGCGAACGTATACGAAGTCGTTATGATTTCGCAAGCTTTCCAACATTGCAACTTGTAGATTCAATTTATTCCCTATTTGGAATGGAAATTACTTTCCTTGGTAAATTCAAACTGCGATCGCAATCGTATGTGAAGTCGTTATGATTTTGCAAGCGTTCCAACATTGCAACTTTGTAGATTCAATTCATTCCCTATTTGGAATGGAAATTACTTTTCTTGGTAAATTGAAAGTAAAGATATTCGTCAATACGCAAAAAAAAATTGTGAAAAAAATTACACTTCTTGGTTCCACAGGCTCAATTGGAACCCAAACTTTAGATATAGTGGCGCAAAATCCTGATAAATTCCAGGTTGTGGGGTTAGCTGCGGGAAACAATGTGGAAATGCTCGCAGCACAAATTCGTCAGTTCAAACCGGAAATTGCCGCTATTTGCGCTGAAAATAAATTACCCGCACTCAAAGAAGCAATCAAAGACATCAATCCCCAACCTATTTTACTCGCTGGAGATGCGGGAATAATTGAAGTAGCGCGATATGGCGACTCTGAAAGCGTAATCACAGGTATCGTCGGTTGTGCAGGTTTACTACCAACCATCGCAGCAATCAAAGCGGGTAAAAATATTGCCCTGGCAAACAAAGAAACCTTGATTGCAGGTGGTCCTGTAGTTCTGCCTTTAGTCGCTGAATATGGTGTAAAATTATTACCTGCTGACTCCGAACATTCCGCCATATTTCAATGTCTGCAAGGTATCCCCCAAGGCAGTTTAAGAAAGATTATTTTGACAGCTTCAGGTGGTGCTTTTCGCGACTGGGCAGTTGAAGATTTAGCGAATGTTACGGTAGCTGATGCACTGAAACATCCGAATTGGTCTATGGGACGAAAAATCACGGTTGATTCTGCGACTTTGATGAACAAGGGTTTGGAAGTAATCGAAGCGCATTATTTATTTGGAAAAGACTACGATGATATTGAAATTGTCATCCATCCGCAAAGTATTATTCATTCACTCATAGAGCTTCAAGATACCTCAGTATTAGCACAGTTGGGCTGGGCAGATATGCGCTTACCGTTGTTATATGCAATGTCCTACCCCGAACGAATTCATACCGATTGGGAACGTTTAAATTTAGTCAAAGCTGGAAATTTAACCTTCCGTGAACCCGATCATCATAAATATCCTTGCATGAATTTAGCATATGCAGCAGGTCGATCTGGTGGTTCCATGCCTGCGGTTTTAAATGCAGCAAACGAACAAGCTGTAGCTATGTTTTTAGATGAGAAAATCAAGTTTCTAGATATACCAAAAGTCATCGAAATAGCTTGCGATCGCCATCAATCCGATAACCGCTCAAATCCTTGTTTAGAAGACATTCTGACAGCCGATAACTGGGCAAGAAATGAAGTAATAAATGCAACTAAGCAATTAGAAAATAGTCCGCAAGTCATTTCTTTGCGCTAACAAATTATAACAAGTGTTCAGTTTCAAGACTGAACGCTTGAGTCTTAGGGGAACACCAATAAATAAATTCTCCTTTTATTGTAGGGGAACCCACGGTTGTTTGCCTTTATTTATATTGCATCTAAGGATTTGTGTAAAAATAACCTGAACAATTTTTTATGTGAAAGCTATATTTAGCAAGCTATTCCAAATAAATTTTGTACAACTTATTTTTATATGATGCCTAAGCGAAAATACTATGTATAGTTGGGAGATTTTATCTTATGGAAGTCACTAGGTTCTATCTTCCTCGTGATAGTTTAATTCCGGAATCATAACTAAAAAATTGTAGTTATTATTAAACTTATTTATCTAGCCCAATTCAGCAATTACATCTAAATTAATCTAAATTAATTACCTAATTATGTAAGAGGAACGAAGCATGGCATTCACAGACACTTTTCAAACAACCTCTAAACAAATATTTCGCTAATTTCCATAGATTAACATCAATAATTAGCCATTATTTGAGGAATATATTTGATTGATACTAACTATTAGTGATAGCAACGAAAACTAAGCACAGCCATAAGAGAAAATCAATGTTTCACACTATACTAGTTAATACTGAAAAATTTTTATACTATTATCATATTCTTGGTAAACTCATTGATACTCTATATGCTCTAAAATACGAGTAATTATTTATTTTTAAAACCAATGAATTGTAGTATATTTTACTTTAATTGACTTGAAGAAAAATCATTCTTACTCAATATCGGGACTTTTCATACCAAACTGGAAATTTTAATACTTAAAACTGGCAATCAATCAAGGAATCAATATATATGTTTTTTGCATTAATCATTGCTTGGATTGTTTTTACAATTTTGCTTAAAATTATAAAAACCACCGTCATCAATGCGTTAATAATTGCGGGAGTCGTTTTTTTACTGCAAGTGGGTTATGGTATTACATTAAGAGATATTTTGAACTTTCTAGTCCAATTACCCCAGCAATTTTCCCAATCAGGTAAATAAGTAATATATAAGGGCTGGGTATTCCAGCCCTACGAATGATACGATTGATAATTATATAATTGAGATATTTTATTTTCTGGAAATCACCTAATTATTCCAATTCGGAATTTTTGTGAGTGCATCTTTAACATTTGCGGGAAGTTGACGCATAATTTTACCCCGTTCCCGATCCACAGCAACCAAAGTCACCTTTGCAGTGATGTACAATTCCTTTCTATCTTCCGATTCCAGCGCGTAATCCCAATTAATGCGAACTCCCTTCAATTCCTCCATCCGGGTTTTGAGAACAGCAGTCATACCCATCCGTAGAGAACGATGGTAGCGTACTGACAAATCAACAACAGGTAAATCGCAACCCAATGCGACTAAATCAGCAAAATTCACACCAAGCGATCGCAAATATTCAACCCTTGCTTCCTCCAACCAAGTCAGATAAGTACCATGCCAAACAATACCAGCATAATCTGTATGGTGTGGATGAACCCGCACGGGATACTCAAACCAATGCTCGAATGTAGCTTTATAGGAACTAGTAATAGCACTGGTTGGTAAAGGGTTTTGATTTATTTTTTCTTCAGACATCTTCAAACTTCTTAGAAAATATAAGCGAGTTACAATACCTGAATTAGCATAACAATAAACAGGAAGATAAAAACTCTGCTATTTGAAGTAATTCGATTAGCCCAAAATAGTCAAAATCCTTAATTTTTAGGTGTTTTATGACTTTGAATACTGAATTCTATATTCTGTATTCTGAGCATTTGTACTAATCACAAATAATTTATTTCTTTAATCAAGCAATCTTAGCACAGCGAGTAATCTTACTTCAGTCAAATATTCGACTCGAAATATTATCATAACCCCATCGTTTGTTTAGATGCGAACCTACCTACTCGCTGGATGCTACAGACGCTTTCAGTGAACCCACAGCTAAGGGTTTGAGTTTAACAATTAAATTTAACAATTTAAACTTAATAGCCTGCTTTGACGCTTACATAGAGTAACAATTGACACATTATAAAACAAAAACAACACCCGAACAAAAATTCGGTTTCAGGATGACAGCTAAGGACTAAAAGCCAATAGACTAAATATTATTCGATATTTATTCTAATGAGCAATTAGTGATTCCCAGCATTTCGTGTTTAATCATCTCCTTACTTTCCAGTACTTCGGTAAAGAAATACATCTTTAGTACTTCCTTGCAAGGGCTTTGTTCCCATTACTAGCCTGCATTGAATGCTTAACTATATTAGCTAGTTCTTGTAACTGATTAACAGCCTCAGCTCCCTCTAACTTCATTAGTTCGCGATCGTCGCGCATTTCAGTCCAGGTAATCCCATAGTCTGACACCAAGAACCGAATCAGGTGGTTTTCACCTAGACTCACCATAAATGAAGCACTGTTCATTTGGTTCCCACAGGTATAACAGGATGCAGGATAACCGCGACGTTCCATAACGATAGCGAGCGCTTGTAGGTTCATCACCAAGTCTTGAACGAATTGTCTATGCTCTTGGGCTAATCTCAGAAACACTGATGTCCTCCTAACACTACATGTGATCGGTGTATTTTAGATTTTCTTTAGACTTTCTCATCAGCTGGTATTGTAAACTAAACATTACAAATTCCAGATTTTTCGGATTTCCCACACTGACTACTTGATTAAAGTAGTTTATGGAAATTTTTGTTGCCGTATCAAACTATTCACTTTAACGACTCAATATATCGGACAGAATATTTAAGTTTAAGTTTCTCTTTATCTAATTTCTGTCAGGTATAGATGGCGAGTTGTATTTAAATCCGCCTTTAGACTAACTCAGAACGAGTACATGTCAAGGGCAGAAAAGCTACAAATAGCACAATAATTCACAGTCAATGGTAATTAGTGTTACATTTTGCAATCTGCCGTAGCATTGAACTTTTTCCGGCTGCCAATGGATAGATAACCATTGTCTGTTATCTAGTCGTAACTTTAAATCAGTAGATTTTCAGTTCACTGTACATGTATAATTACATATAGATATAATTACTGCCTACTGACTGTTATTTGGTGAACCTTCAAACGACTAAGAGCATTTCTACATCAGTATGTAATCTGTCTGAATTAAACCGAGAACTATCAGTTTAATTGACCCTACCCACTGAGTGCAGTCTATTTACCTTGTAGTTTTATTTGTTGTTGAATTAGAATCTGATGTTTTCTTGTACGGTTGCTAGCCGTAAGATGCTTACACTACCTAATTAATAATCCCTAAGTCAACCCCAAAGTTGTCTAACTAATAAATTCAAGATAACTAAGCAAAAGCTAAGAATGTTGCCATTTCGGCAGAAGCTTCTTAAGATTTTCTTAAAAAGTATTGATAGTTACCAAATTTATGGTATAAGCTCTGGGGCGTGCCCTAAACCCTTCTTCAGATTGAGAGCGACGTGGTAGCAATTTTTTCAAGTCTCCGGGTTACAATCATGCAAAATCAATCAAGAATACTTGATGTTGCGTGGTTTTAAAAATATAATTTATTCTACTATGAAACATTAATTATTCTGAACTTCGAGTATATTATGCAACATATTGCCAAAAATAATAGAAAAGAAGAATTCAGAGGTATCACAGATGGTCAATCAGAAGCGAAGAAGCAAGCTACTTCACGAATACAGCTTGGTTGTTCTGGCTCCTGACTACTGAATTATTTCTTGATAAAAGTAGAGACGCGATAAATATAGTGTGATTTATCGCGTCTCTGTATTTAAAGAACTAATTAGATTTTCTGATTATTTAACACCAATTATTGGCGCACTTAAAGAAACGGCAGTTTTTTCCCTTTGGAGTGCGATCGCAGGTACGGAATCGCGCAATCGAGCTGTTAGCTGTACGGTAGTGGCATCATACACTTGAGTCAAGATTTTGGGATACAAACCAATACCGATAATTGGGATTAACAAACAAGCAATGATGAAAACTTCACGGGGTTCAGCGTCAATAAGTGCTTGATGGGAAACCAGTTCTTCGTTTTCTTCACCGTAGAAGATTTCCCGTAGCATTGACAGCAGATAAATTGGTGTGAGAATTACCCCAACTGCCATCAAGAATATGACAATGACTTTAAATGTGGGATTATAAGCATCGCTAGTGGCAAAACCGACGAATATCATTAATTCGGCAACAAAACCACTCATCCCCGGCAATGCCAAAGATGCCATCGAACAGGTAGTAAACATGGCAAAAATCTTTTGCATCCGCTTACCAATACCACCCATTTCATCCAACATTAGGGTGTGAGTGCGATCGTATGTTGCACCAACCAGAAAGAACAAGCTTGCCCCAATTAATCCGTGGGAAATCATTTGCAATACAGCCCCACTCATGCCTAAATCGGTAAACGAAGCAATCCCGATAATAACAAATCCCATATGGGAAATTGATGAGTAGGCGATTTTGCGCTTGAGGTTGCGCTGGGCAAACGAAGTTAATGCGGCGTAGATGATATTTACCACCCCCAAAATCACCAGAACTGGGGCAAAATATGCATGGGCATCGGGAAGCATTTGAGCATTCATCCGAATCAAGGCATATCCACCCATTTTCAGGAGAATACCAGCCAGCAGCATGTGAACTGGTGCTGTGGCTTCACCGTGGGCATCTGGGAGCCAGGTATGCAAGGGGATGATCGGTAATTTAACCGCATAGGCAATCAAAAATCCCCCATAAAGCAGCAGTTGCAGGTTGAGGGCAATATCCTTGAGTGCGATCGCGTGCATGTCGAATGTCACCGTATTGCCATAGAAGCCCATTGTCAATGCGCCCAGCAATATGAATAACGAACCACCTGCTGTATATAGAATAAACTTGGTTGCTGCGTACTGCCGCTTTTTACCACCCCAAATTGATAGCAAAAAGTAAACGGGTACAAGTTCCAGTTCCCATACTAGGAAAAACAACAGCATGTCCTGCACTGCGAACACAGCAATTTGTCCACCGTACATCGCCAAAATCAAGAAGTAGAAGAGTTTTGGCTTTAGTGTGACGGGCCAAGCTGCTAAAATCGCCAGGGTTGTAATGAATCCAGTCAAAATAATCAGGGGCATGGATAAACCATCTGCCCCTACCGACCAATTCAAACCCAGTTGGGGAACCCAGGGATAGCTTTCAACCAACTGTAAATCTGGATTGCTAAAGTCATACCTGGTATAAAAGGCACTGACTATAAGTGCGAAATCAATGAGTCCGACTATTAGAGCGAACCAACGCACGGTTTTACCGTCTTTATCCGGGATGATGGGTACTATTAGGGATGCCACAATGGGCAAAAGAATAATCGTCGTCAGCCACGGGAAATTAGCTGTATTCATCGGAAGTGTCTTAGTAATGAATAATGAAGTTCGGCTATCATCACTAGCTATTTACTAGCAGTTTTTTTTGGCTTCGATCTTATTTATAAGTTTGATTTAATAAAAGTCAAAAAATATGAAGGCTGTTGGAGTATAACTTTACTTATTAGTTAAATATTATTAAGTTTTTTTAACAAAATTGTATCTTCCCTTGGAGTTAAGTTTTACCAGAATCCAGACAAAAAAAGCCTGCATTAGCAAGCTTTAATTATTTTATTTGTCCGCCAACACCCAAATACTGAGTGTTGGCATCAAAGCAATATCAAGTCACACCGAAGAAAATTACTAATGCTAAGACTGCGCCAAACACAATCAAAGCATAGAATTGGGCGCGACCATTTTCGATATATTTCAAACCTTCGCCACTGACGAGGGTAAAGAAACCTGTGAGGTTGACAGCACCATCGACAACCCGAAAGTCAACTTCCATGACTTGACGGGCAAGACGACGCAAGCCCAAAACAAAGACTTTGTGGTAAATATCGTCAAAATACCACTTGTTGAGGGAAAGCTCGTATAGGGGTTTGATTTGATTTGCGATCGCACTGGGGTCAATTTTCTTCATCAAGTACATCAATGAAGCCAGGGTAATCCCAATTAAGGAAATACCCACCGAACTACCAGCCATCACGTAAAACTCGTTGATGTCAAATTCGGCAGTTTTTTCCATCACTTCCGCCAAAGTTTCGTTGGGGGAGTAAATAAACTGCTCGAAGTAATTGGCAAATGGTGTACCTAGCAAACCAATCAAAATCGAAGGAATCGCCAACACAGCCAAGGGGAACGTCATTGTCCAAGGAGATTCGTGGGGTTCATTGCTGTGGTCATCGTGATTTCCAGCACCAGTTGCAGATAATTCGCCCTGCTTCATGGCTCCAGGACCAAAATTAGGTGCAAGGGCTTCACCTTCAACTAGGATTGTGGCAGCTTTTTGCAGCTTGGCGATGATTTTTTTATCTGTACCCCGGAATCCACCTTCAAATGTGGAGAAATACATCCGAAACATGTAAAACGCGGTAATCCCGGCAGTTGCATAGCCGACAAACCACAGTAACGGATTTGCCGCAAATGCCGCACCGAGAATTTCATCCTTCGACCAAAAACCAGCAAAAGGAGGAATACCGGAAATCGCCAAACAACCAATTAAGAAGGTAAAACTGGTAACTGGCATGTATTTCCGCAATCCACCCATCAACCGCATATCTTGCGCCAAAGCCGGATTATGACCGACAACATCTTCCATCCCGTGGATAACCGAACCCGAACCCAAGAACAGCATCGCTTTGAAGTAAGCGTGGGTCATTAGGTGGAAAAGTCCAGCACTGTATGCACCAACTCCCATCGCCATCACCATGTAACCAAGTTGGGAGATGGTGGAATAAGCCAAACCTTTCTTGATGTCGTTTTGGGTAATTGCGATCGTTGCCCCCAAAAACGCTGTAAACGCACCCGTATAGGCAATTACATTCATTGCTACGGGCACATGTTCAAATACAGGATACATTCTCGCAACTAGAAATACACCTGCTGCTACCATTGTGGCGGCGTGAATCAGGGCAGAAATAGGTGTAGGACCTTCCATTGCATCTGGAAGCCAAACATGCAAGGGGAATTGTGCCGATTTGGCAACTGGACCCAGAAAAACTAAAATCGCCAGCAAGATGGCAAGAAAATTGCTTATTGAGCCATTCGCAACTAGTTCTGCGAGTCTGCTGCCCATGACATCAAACTCGAAACTTCCAGTCGCCCAAAATAGTCCTAAAATTCCTAAAAGCAAACCAAAGTCACCGACACGGTTGGTGACAAACGCCTTTTGACAGGCATCTGCTGCTGCCTTGCGATCGTACCAAAAACCCACTAATAGGTAGGAACACATGCCTACCAATTCCCAGAAAATATAAATCTGGACGAGATTAGGACTAATCACTAAACCCAACATCGATGAGCCAAACAAGCTGAGATACGAGTAAAAACGGACATAGCCTGGGTCGTGCGCCATGTAGCCATCGGTATATATCATTACCAATAATGCTACGGTGGTGACAACGACCAACATCATGGCTGTCAAGTGGTCAATCGTATAACCCATACTGAGGTGAAAATTACCTGCTGAAGCCCATTCAAAGATATAGGTGTAGGATGGATGTCCTTGAATTTGGCTCCATAGTATTGCGATCGACAACCCCATTGCCGCCCCCATCAGTGAGATGATAAGTGCGGCGTTGAGCTGTCGCAGGCGATTTGTCACCTGATTCAACGAGATTAATCCTAGCCCAACCAGTATTGCCCCAAGCAGTGGGAGTACCGGAATTAGCCAGGCATACTGATAGATTACTTCCATCACTGACGCCTACTTTTATAATTCTTGATTAAGTTGTCGGAACTGTTAATAATTGTGACACACACCTTTTAGCATAAAATACTCCACCAGAACAGTGTCGGGTGGAGTGATTAAGCTTGGCTTTAGGTTTTGAACCAGATTTTGTACTGTATCCTGAGTCCTGATTTTGAGTCCTCTATTCTGAGTCCTAAATTTTGAGTCTTGTATGCCAAGACACAATTTTTTTTCTTCTAATTCTAATAAGAAATAGCTCAGTAGCACCAAAAATTTACCTCAGGACTTATAACTCTATTTCAAACTTAACTCATGATTCAGTCATTGACACAGACAAGTTTGATTGGAGCATATATTCCCGCAACTGTTGCATCACAATTGATAATACTTTTTATTATTAATCGTAAATTTATGAGCCAGTTAAACAGGGTATGGGTTTTGAACAGTTGGACTTTAGAGTGAGGTACACTCTAAATTTGTCGGTATTGGTTGGTTATACTTTTTAGGAAACTTGGTGTAGTGAGTTTTGATTTCTTCTAAAGCTAATAACAAATCATCACGTCCACGAAATCCTTCTACTCTTTGTCGGACATTCCCATCCTCAATCAGAAGTAAGGTTGGCAGTGATTTCAGCCTATAGGTGTTGGACAACTTAAAATTTTCATCGGCATTAATTCCAACTAGTTTAATTTCTCCTTCACATTCGGTTTTAAATTGCAATAATAACGGATGAATAACCCGACACAAACCGCACCAAGGGGCTTCAAAATTGACTAAAACGGGAATAGGTGATTCTAAAACTTCTTGATTAAATGTGCGCTCAGTAACCGACAACACCATGACGCCTCTAAGACTATAGGTTTTTTATATCACATAGCTATCAGTAAAAGTCATATTTGGGAGATGTACTAGGTTTCAATCGTAAAATTCTATTAAGGAAAGGATTCATTTGTTTAACCACTACCAACTTCCTTTAATGGGTAAATGACTACCAACCATCAAAAGTTAAGCGATCGCTCAGTTCATCTTAGTCCTAAGCCAGCAAGTATCCATAACGGGAAAGTATTGATGCTAAAGGAGTATCGGACTGTTGGTCGATCCAAAAGAGTGAATTTTCTTTCTTGCTATGGTTAGTAGTTTCTCCCAGCCCTAAACTGATAGCTATTTCAATTTATCGTACATTGATTCTGCTGTAATTGCCGAAAACAAGTTACATCCAACATGCTTCTAATAACGGTTGTCAAGCTTGTTTGTGTCAGATTTAAAATTGAATTTTACTGGTTGACTCCATCAACAAGGGGTGTAGCCACCAAAGTAATAACACAAAAGCAGTAATACCAAGATAAGCAGGGCTGATAAATTCTTGCCATTTGAGGGACTGACGACCATCAATGACTGCTAACAGGGGAATGATGCTTGTGCGCTGTTTAACTGCTTCAAAGGCTTCACCATAGCGTGCTAGTAGTCTTCTATCGCCATGCCAAACCCCAAACAAATGGTGCAAAATTAGCCCCAATGATGTCACAAAAGTAAACGTGGTACCTAACCATAGAGTATGGGCAATACACCACATAACTTGTCCTACCATTTGTGGATGTCGGGTGATGCGAATTATCCCAGTTTCGTAGAGATGAACTTGGGGCTTTTGAATGGCAGCAACTTCTAGTAGATTGAATGTGGCAGGATACAAAAATAAAAATGAGATTGCCGATAACACCCAAACAACAGTTTGCACCCCGACTAGTCCTTGAACTTGCCAGAGTTGCAAACCATCATAGCGGTGGTTAAAAAAGTAAATAATCAAGATAGCAGCCAAAGGCAGGCTGATTAAGGCAAAGATGATGCGATATAACCTTGCACCAATGTATTTTTCTGCCCAAGGACGCAATGCAGCTCCTCCACTGTGAGCGATCGCAAATAATATTTGTAATCCCAGCATCAAAAAATGACTGGGTGTCAGCCAAGTTGGTAGCATCAAAGACATAGGTGAATAATTTTAAAGCAAACTTAATTCTTGTATTACCAATACCACTAAAGTATTGAAAGGTGAAATAGTTACCGGGGTCGGTTTCCGTCCCGGCAAACTATTGTAGCTTGCTTCTCGCGGAGCGAGTACCCGAAGGGTGAATCAGTTGCTGAGGTGGCTTTTCATCCCAACATTCATCGAGTAATGTAGCTTGCTACTTACAAACATCAAACAACAGAAACGAAAGAAGCCTGTGTACCCAAAGGTTCTATAGGGTGACTTTAGTGAATATGTTATGTTACTGTCTTTTTCGGTGTGAAGTCTCCAAATTAACTAAGATGCAATAATCCGCGTCCTGCCAGATCAAACTGACACCCGCACTTTGTTCCTCGAATGCTGCTCCTTTCCCGTTAGTGTGTCGAGCCTTATGTCTGACCTTCCTTTTACTTTAGATCAGTTACGTATCCTGAAAGCGATCGCCGCAGAAGGGAGCTTCAAGCGAGCTGCCGATAGTCTCTACGTCTCGCAACCTGCCGTCAGTTTGCAAGTGCAAAATTTAGAGCGGCAACTTGATGTTCCTTTATTTGACCGTGGTGGAAGACGGGCACAGTTAACCGAAGCTGGACATTTACTTCTTGGCTACGGTGAAAAAATACTCAGTCTGTGTCAAGAAACTTGTCGCGCGATCGATGATTTACAAAATCTCCAAGGTGGTACTCTCATTGTCGGTGCTTCCCAAACCACTGGCACTTATCTTTTGCCACGCATGATTGGTCTGTTTCGGCAAAAATACGCCGATGTCGCAGTCCAATTACATGTTCACTCAACCCGTCGCACTGCATGGAGTGTTGCCAATGGTCAAGTCGATTTAGCAATTATTGGGGGTGAAATACCAGGGGAACTTGCTGAGTCTTTGGAAATTGTCTCCTATGCTGAAGACGAACTCGTACTGATTCTACCCATAACCCATCCTTTCGCAAAACTTGAAAAAATTCAAAGAGAAGATTTATATAAACTCCAATTCATTGCTTTAGATTCCCAATCTACAATTCGTAAAGTTATCGATCAAGTACTATCGCGCTGCGATATCGACACGCGACGCTTCCGAATTGAAATGGAATTAAACTCCATCGAAGCAATTAAAAATGCCGTACAATCTGGACTAGGAGCAGCATTTGTTTCGACATCAGCCATTACCAAAGAATTGCAAATGGGAGTACTTCACTCCACACCTATCGAAGGTGTGGTTGTGAAACGCACTTTATGGTTGATTTTTAACCCTAACCGTTACCGTTCCAAAGCTGCTGAAGCTTTTAGTCAGGAAATTTTACCCCAATTTGCAACCCCTGGCTGGAATCAGCAAGTAATCAAAGCATCACGTCGGGAGATAGTCGTAACTACAGTTGATACTGTAGATGCTGAAGTATCCACCTCTAGCGAGGATTAAAATTTAGTCATTGGTTATTTGTAATGCCCAATAACCAATGCCCAATGACTAATACCTGTTAATTCATAATATGGAAGTTTACTGCACTCGTCCCCACTGTCCACGACCACAAAACTACTTTCCTGACCTTGATAATACGGCAACGCTACGAACTGTACAGCAGAAATTCTGTTCAACCTGTGGAATGCCATTGATTTTAGCTGGTCGTTATATACCCACTAAGCAATTAGGAAGAGGAGGTTTTGGTGCAGCATTTTTGGCACGCGATCGCTATACTCCTGTGATGCGTGAATGTGTAGTTAAACAGTTTTTTCCAGCAGGTAATTTAACTCCCGCACAACTAAAAATTGCTCTCGATTTATTTGAACGGGAAGCAACAGTTTTAGAGGAGATTGGCAACCAAAACGACCAAATACCCGATTTATTTGCTTATTTTCCAGTTATAGTTGAAGGTTCTTCTCCTGGACAACAGGAGCAATTTTTCTATTTGGTTCAAGAATATATCGACGGTTTAAATCTCGAAGAAGAACTAGCACAAAAAGGTAGTTTTTCCGAACCTGAAATTGTCGAGGTGTTGCGGGAGATTCTCAAAGTTCTGGATTTTGTCCACCACAAAGATATTATCCACCGCGATATTAAGCCCTCGAATATTATGCGCGACAAAAACGGTAGACTGTTCCTACTGGATTTTGGTGCTGTGAAACAAGTTACGAAGTCAGCTAATACTGCTTCTACAGGTATCTACTCACAAGGATTTGCACCACCAGAACAAATTTCCGGTGGACAAGTTTTCCCATCCAGTGATTTATACGCTTTGGCAGTAACTATTATTACTTTGTTGACTAATAAAGACGCAACACAACTATTTGATGGTTTTAGCAATCAATGGCAATGGCAAAACCATACTAATGTTAGTCCGTATCTTGCTAAAATTCTCAATAAAATGCTGCAAAATGCGGCTAACAAACGCTTTCAATCAGCCTCGCAAATATTGGAAGCATTGAAAAATGTAGGGAATTCTCAACCAAGCTCCAAACAAGCAGCAATTAACCCACAAACAACAGCAACCCAAATTAATAATCCAGTAAATAATCCAGGAAATAATCCGCCATCGGTTCCCAAGCAAAGAGCATCAGTACAACAATTCTCAACAATAGAGATGCTGGTAGGAGCCGGATTTAGTGGTTTTCAGGGTGGATTGATTGCGATCGCACTAATCAGTCTGGTAAAGTCTCCAATAGTAGCTCTATTAATATCCGGCGCTATTTTAACCATACTCATCTATGCCCAAACTAGACGCTGGCTGGAACGTTTTGATTTATTAATTATTCCAACAATTACTTTTGCAATAATTTATTTTGTACCATTATTACAAGCAAATTTAGGTATCCAAACAGTTATAATTTTATCAGGTGCAGCAGGTTTAGTTGCGATTGCCTTAACTTCATTATTCTGGGTCATAGGAGATTTTTTGATTAGTTAAGTTGTTAGTAATATTCGATTAAAATTTAGTTAAATAAGTAGTGA
>NZ_NTFS01000095.1 GCF_002289455.1 Brunnivagina elsteri CCALA 953 | reverse complement strand
ACTTAACTCAATATCAAATTATATGGATTGATGACAAAACCTCCGCGAAACTCTGCGTTTAAAAGCCAAAATTCAAGACCTTTTATTTAGTTACTTCTCTTAAAACTGTTGCTCTACCCTCAATTCAGCGTGCAAGTTCATTCTTAACTCCTATTTTTGACTGAATAGCTTGCACCAACTTGTATTTGGCAGATATTTATTCACTGTCATCACTAGTAGTTTTGCAATTTCTAGTACAGCTTGGCGTAAATATACCTACCATTTAGGGCTTGAATTTAGTCCTCTTTTAGAGGACTTTCACTATTAGACAGAGGTTTATAACCTCTGGCTCTGACGGGTTTGGTATTCACAATAGTCGGTTTACTTGCGCCGTGTTGTACTAGCATCTTAGCAGTAGCCGACTATTTTATCTAGTTTGTCAAGCAATTATTAATAGAGAATACAAAAATTTACAATTAAACGAATGGGAAGTTTAGCAGTTGTAAGCCAATCGCGGAAAGCTGTAATCTTAAAGATATTAGAGTTGAAAATAAATAAAGCTAACACATAGTCCTGAGAAGTCAAGGTATAGGAGTTGAAAACTAGATGGATGCGATGGAATTTTTTCAGAACAGTGCTGGTAGATGGAAGTCTTCGCGGGTAACACATCACCTTGCCTTCAAACGATCGGAGCCTGGAGAATCAGAGATTGTGGTGGAAACCCTAACTGCGGATGACCCAGAAATAATTGAACTGTGCCAAATGCATGAAGTTGACCCCAGTTTATCAGTTGGTGGTTCACGGGTGCGTTGGTTGGGTACAATGGCTTGGGATAAAGAAGGGGAAGAAAATCACGAAGGTCAAACTGTATTTGCGATCGTGCCGGATGTGGACAATCCTCGTCAAGGTAGATTATTGCGTGAACGTGGTTATGCGGAAATTATGCCCGTTATTGGACGTTTTCATTTGGATGAGGAAGAGGGATTGGTGTTAACTACTGATTATGAAACCATGAGTTCCACTGAGCGTTTTTGGTTTTCAGGTTCAAATATGCGGATGCGAACCAGTACGGTAAAGCGATTTGGTGGTTTTAGTACTGCTTCCTATTGCGTTGAAAGTCGTATTGATGCTGATGCTGAAAGTGTATTCACAGAAAATGAAAGTGTTGCACCTCAGTTGACTTCCGTTTTAGGTTGGTAGGGAGGGAGAGAAGGAGAGAGAGGGTTAGGTTAGCCGAAGTAATGCCAGTTTCCACAGGGCAAACAACCGTTTGCCCCTACTTAGATACTGATGTTGTATGAACTTTAACTATTGACATCCTCACTGCCCTATAAGTGCAGTGATTCCTCGCCACGCCAGGAACCTACAAAGTAGCAGGAGAACTGGTCGCCGAATGGGGTTGACGCTTCATCGAGAAAAGCCTGAAATCAGGTCTTACGCTCTCTCTGCGTCCGCTTTAAGTATCGGAATGTCCTTCCGCGACTAATCGACTACAAATTATTGAATGAAAGAGTTTTTCCTTTGGGTTGGATTTATTGCTACCATTGCCCATTGGTTTTTCTCTACGCCTGCTCTCATCGTAGCTGTTTCAACGCGTCTTGAGCCTAGAGGGGGATTATTAATTCCAACTATATTATAACATCAAAGCCGTCCTTCTAGGACGGGCTTGTATCCCATTAATTTCGGTCAATCAATATTAAAATCAAGACACTAGTCTAATGCCTAATGTCCAATGTCCAATGTCCAAATAGATGATGCATATACTCGCGGTGTTGAGTACCTAGAAATGGTGCGGTGTTTTGTGCTGGAGCCGAGAATGGTGGATGTGCTGGAACCTGGGTTTGGAATGGGTGAAAAATATCCGCAATTACTAAGGGAACATCGCACTTGGGGATACTCCAAAGGAGTTGGTATGCGATGGTGCAAAGCACCCGCCTTAAGGCGATCGCACTTTTTAATTTGCAATTGGATTGGTGAAAATATTGATACTGTAAATGCTCAATTAAATACTTATTTGCAAGCTTGCCACGAATGCTTTCATCCCCAAGAACGACGGGATATTAGAGTTTTTGCTGTACCGTTAGCGCAGTCGCTGGGAATTGATGGGTTTTGCAATATTTTAATTGTCCCAACTACCATATTGATTGATGTTGGTCGAGTTGCTCAAGAGGATTGGTTAAGTCTCGTTGCACATGAATATGCCCACGCACATGTAGGAACATCTGGTCATAATCAGCAGTTTGCAAGTATACTTTGCCATCTTTGCTTGGGTTTGGGTTTGGAACCGCCAACTTGGGAAGCTGTGACGATGGAATCAAGTTTACGAACCTGGCCTTATTGTAAATCAACTATTAATCCTTTGGGGTTCTGGATTGGGGAAGGTTAGGAATGAGGATTAAATAATACGCCTTATAGTGAGTTAAAAATTCTCAAGCAATATCAAAGGTTTTAGTCTTAGCTTTAATCGTAAACTCTATCCTTATGAAGGAGACTGCGTTGTTTCAGCCTTTTATAAATTACCCTTTCTTGGTTGCGTACGCTCGCTGGCAAACCAAAAACCAAGCTCTAAGGGCTGAAAACCATACCTGCTATTTTGATTTTTCTGTCAAACTTTGCCACAGGGATGCATCCCCGTGGCAAGATTTGACGTCAATGCGTAAGTCCTTTACCATAGTATTTTCAGATAGATGCATATATGGTTGATGTTCAATTTAAAAGTTTGATAAATCTTTGTTTAAGATACTGTATTGATACTTTTACATATGTTTCAAAAAAATAATCTGCAAGTAGTATATAGTGGCGTTGTCTATAAGGAATAAACAACTTTCCAGTTGGAAACATTTTGGCTTAATATTTTTAGTCAAAGAAAAATAAGGTGATCAATTTTAAATTAAGTAAGCAAAAACAGACTATACTCCCTTCCTTTAACCCGCATTTTTCACAAGCTTTGCGATAAGCGAAGCTTAACACCCTTGGCGTATCGCATAACTTGTAATCTCTACCCAGACTATCTTTTGAGCCTTTTTGCTGGGAATAATTTTAGCACAGTGCCAAACGCATAAATCTAGGTTTTATAAAGCTTTGAGAGATGTGGTGAGAAATCCGGGTTTAAGTTAAATAGAGTTCAGTGCCTTGAGGATTTCCGAGATGATTTCGCTTGAATTTCTCTTTCTCTAGATTAGTTTCGGCTTTGGCGAAAAATAACTGTCACAGATATTAGAAGTTAGTCTGAAGCCGATAGCGCTAGATAAAGGGTGATAAAACCTGAGTTTTCAGGCAAAATGCGGAAAATTAAGTTTTTTGTCTTGACTTAAGTCATTTTACCTTTTAGGCTACAATTTATGGTGTGTGATAAATTTTTTCAAATTAAAACCTTAAAGCCTTAGCTATTTAGTTGACTGACTACTGCTGTTGTCTTTAAGTTTTGCCATAATCAAAGCTAAAATTA
This sequence comes from Brunnivagina elsteri CCALA 953, assembly GCF_002289455.1. Lineage (GTDB taxonomy): Bacteria > Cyanobacteriota > Cyanobacteriia > Cyanobacteriales > Nostocaceae > Brunnivagina > Brunnivagina elsteri. Next base: position 14,204 of record NZ_NTFS01000095.1, on the reverse strand, counting down.
TCTATCTTGGCTAGCTTTAGCTAGTTAATGTGATGGAAATTACTAATGCAATAGCAAAAACAAAATACAAAATACAAATTAAACATGTACAATGACATTAAAGCGATTAAGCTGAGAAATCTCCCCTTCAACCGCGAAGTAAAAGGGGAAAACTTCTAGTTTGAGTGCTATGTCTCCTAAGCAATTAATTAGCTTTGTAGAGCTAATTGATTATGCATACGTAAAGCCTGGTCAAAGTGCTGAGATGCGTATGCAATGAACCCATTTGTCCAAATTTAGGTAACAATCACTTACCACATTATGGCATACAAAGACACCAAACAACAAGTCTCTAGGGAGTTAGTTTCTTGCACCACAAGAAAGCTAGTTTCTCCAGAATCCATATTTTACTCTCATCGCTTGATAATTATATACCTCAGCAAAGCTTCAATAACTGTTGGCATTTATACATTTAAGCGAAAAAAATTGAATCTAGTAGATAAAGGCAGCAGGTATATATCTGGTTTTAGAGGCTTTTTGTCCATAGCAGAATGGTTGTTTGATTTCCACCGTTATTTGCTAATTAGTCATGAAGGTGTTTTATTTTAGTCCACTTGCGATCGCTTGTCTGTGTTTGATATCTTAGGCAGCACAAAATAATGAAGCAATTGTTTTGAGAAGTCCTGAAAACAGCACCTATTTAAAAGCTTTTGATGAGAAACAGATTGTTTTGGTAGAAATTTAGCAAGATTCATATTTTTGCATACTCACAATATTAATGAAGAGTATTCAGAGGATTTTGACGCAGTGACCAAAATATAGAATTGCTGGAATTTTCCATAATCCATTTCCAGAATCTAAACATCCTGATTTTTGATATTTTGAAATAGCCTAGAGAGCGAACATTATTTAGTAAGCATAATAGGCAAAAATGATTTGATAATAATTCTTAATTTGCTTTAAAGTAAACAAAGTTAGTTTAGGGGGTTACTGTGCTACTGCAAGAAGAACTCAGCGATCAAATCACCACTGTCTTAGGTGAAAACTTAGCACTAAAAGAACTGCAAAGTTGTTTAAAAGCAGTTCAAACGGTTGAACCCCAAACAGCCCAGGAGTTTTGGCAATTAGGAACAGCCGAACCAGGTATTTTTGTAGTTATTGCGGGAAAAGTCAGAATATTAGATGAGTTCGAGAACTTAATTGCAACTATTACTAGTGGTTCTTCCTTCGGAGAGGCAACTTTGTTTGACTCCACAGAGTTTATTCCTTATGTCGCTAGGTCATCCCAGAAAACAAGTCTTTGTTACTTGAGCCAAGATTTATTGCAACCATTAATCAATAAGTATCCGCAAATTAGCCAACATCTCTACAAACAAGCGGAGATGTGGGATTTATTGCTGTTATGCCGCCAAAATTCCTGTTTTCCTTCCCAAGCATCGCAAGCACAAGAATATCTTCAAGCTTTATCAGTATTTGAGCGACATCATCTCAGTCCAGGAAAAATACCGATATTGCCCAAAAGTCAACTTTGGTTGTTGCATCGCGGACAAATAGACGATCCCCAGAGCGATCGCGTACTTTTACCGGGAACCATCAGTGGTGAAATTCCGCAAAATATTTCCCAGGTACAGCAACCGACAATAGCCTATATACTCCCAGAAACAAAGTGGCAAGAAGCGCTCAAACATTGTTCGGAGTTAGCAAATTTTGCACCATTTGCCGAACCTAGTAATTTTACCGAGTCAAAACAACCAAAACGCAAAAAACAAACGGTAGAATCCCTCAGTTCAAATCCTAAAGTTATTCCCTTTCCCCAACGGGAAAATCCAGTCCAACCCCAAAAAACACGTCCTTATTTTCCCACGCCCAAAATCAAAGTGGGACATTGGTGGGGAAGACTCACCCAACGCTACCCATTTTTTGCCCAACAGAGCGCTTCCGACTGCGGTTCAGCTTGTCTGGTAATGATTGGTCAATATTGGGGTAAACGTTTTAGTCTGAATCGTTTGCGGGATATGACCAACGTCAACCAGAGTGGTGCATCCCTAAGAGCGATCGCATCTGCTGCTGAAAGTTTGGGTTTTGCTACCCGTCCAGTGAAAGCTACCCTGGATAAATTTGCCGAACAAACACTGCCTGCGATCGCCCATTGGGAAGGTAAACATTTTATTGTTGTTTACGAGATTAACAAAAAATGCGTTATTATTGGCGACCCTGCGATCGGACAGAGGGTTATCACCCACCAAGAATTTCAAGACAAATGGACTGGGTATGCATTATTACTACAGCCCACATCTTTACTGAAGGAGGTAAAAGATAGCAAAACTGGCTTGTGGAAGTTTATCGAGCTAGTTAAGCCCCACCATAAAGTATTATTTGAGGTCATGATTGCCTCAGTAATGATACAGATATTCGGACTGATCACCCCTGTTTTTACCCAGTTACTCTTGGATCGGGTACTCGTACAGCGCAGTTTTACTACCCTGAATGCGATCGCGTTGGGGATGATTATTTTCGGCTTGTTCCGGGTTATCAGCAACGCAGTTCGTGAATACCTCCTCGACCATACAGCGAATCGCGTCAGCATCGCTTTACTTGTGGGGTTTATTAAACATACTTTTCGTCTACCCCTCTCCTATTTTGAGTCTCGCTATGTGGGGGATATTGTTTCTCGCATCCAAGAGAACCAGAAAATTCAGCAATTTCTCACGGGGGAAACGCTTTCCATCATTCTCGACTTGCTAACGCTGGTAATTTATCTAGGGATGATGTTTGTTTATAGCTGGCGGATGGCATTGTTAGTATTGTTGGTAGTACCGCCATTTTTTATTTTGGCATGGGCAAGTACCAACATTTTGCAGCGTATCTCTAGAGAGGTTTTTAACGCGCAGTCAGCAGAGAATAGCTATCTAATTGAATCTTTGAACGGAATCCGCACCATTCGTTCCCTAGCAATAGAACAAACAGTACGCTGGCACTGGGAAGAACTACTAAATAATTTGATTAAAAAAGGTTTTTCCTCTCAGTTAATTGGGGTTAGACTCTCTGCCATAAGTGGTCTGATTGAACTTTTTGTGAATACAGGATTATTGTGGTTCGGTGCGACACTGGTAATTAATGGCGAACTCACAATTGGACAACTGATAGCTTTTAATATGCTTGTGGGTAATGTAATCAGTCCATTCCAGCGACTCTCCATAGTCTGGAATCAATTACAAGAAGTCATTATTTCTGCCGAACGCATTAACGACGTATTAGAAGCAGAACCAGAAGAAAACCTAGAACACAAACCCCGCAAAGAATTGGGGAAATTACAGGGAAATATTCGTTTTCACAATGTTACCTTCCGCTATCATCCCGAAAGCGAAACCAATGTCTTAGAAAATATCAACTTTGAAATTCAACCCGAACAAATGGTTGCAGTGGTTGGACGTAGCGGTTCCGGTAAAACCACTCTTAGTAAACTAATACTAGGCTTATACCCTCCGACAGATGGCAAAGTATTAATCGACGGCTACGATGTGGGCAGTGTATCTCTACGCTCCTTACGCTCTCAAGTTGGAGTCGTAGACCAAGACACGTTTTTATTCGGCAGTACAGTTAGGGAAAACATATCTATTGCCCATCCCGAAGCTTCTCTAGACGAAATTGTAGAAGCTGCAAGACTAGCAGGGGCAGATGACTTTATTCAAAAATTACCATTAGGCTATGAAACCCAAATTGGGGAAGGGGGTGGAATGCTCTCTGGTGGGCAACGTCAGCGTATTGCAATCGCTCGTGCTTTGCTGGGAAACCCACGCTTGATACTCTTTGATGAAGCGACGAGTCATCTAGATTCGGAGTCTGAAAGAATTATTCAAGATAATCTCAAAACTATTCTCAAAGAACGCACAAGTATTGTGATTGCCCATCGTCTCTCTACTGTACGTAATGCCGATTTGATTCTAGTTTTAGACCGTGGTTTATTAGTCGAAACTGGAACTCACGACGAGTTAATCGCGAAAAAAGGACATTATTACTACCTCAATCAGCAACAACTCGCTCAAGCTGGTTAATAGTTAAGGTTAAGGTCTATACACTTATTATAGCCATCTATTTACTTACATCTCTCCTCTCTTCTCACATCGCTTATCCCTCAAAGAATTATGCCCATTACACAAGAACAATATGATGCAACAAAGCACCAACTTTCTAGCGATCGCACTCAGCCTTATCACCAAGCATCGGTAGCTAAGGAGATTCAGCAACCACTAGAAAGAGTTGAGAGTGAGCAGGATTTATTCCCCGGTACGGAAGAGTTACTCGATGCTTTACCGAAAGTTTGGACAAGGGGACTGTTGTATACTCTCTTAGGTTTTTTGCTGCTGGCTTTACCTTGGTCGGTATATGCCAAAATCGATGAAACTGGTAGTGCTAGGGGACGCATTGAACCCAAAGGTGCAACCCAGAAACTAGATACAGAAGTTGGGGGTACTGTCACAGCAGTCAAAGTTAAAGAAGGTGATGTAGTTAAATCTGGACAGGTTTTACTGGAATTCGATGCCGAAATATTGCGATCGCATATCCAAGAAGCCAGAGCAAAGCTGATAGGACTCAAAAACCAAAGGGGACAACTGGAAATATTAAAAAACCAATTACAAGTCACCATCAACGTCCAACAGCAGCAAAATCAATCGCAGGAATTAGAAAAGCTTGCCAAAGTCAGCCAAGCCAAACAGGATTTAGAAGCTAGGAAAAATAGTTACAACCTGGAAAAGTTAGAAAAACAAGCATTACTTACCCAAGTACAGCAGCAAATTGGCGTTTCTCAAACCGACGAGCAATCAGCACAAAGTCGTTTAGGTATAGATACTAAACAAGTTGAACGCTTCAATAGTCTTGTTGCTGATGGTGCTGTTTCCTTAATGCAAATCGACCAACTCCGAAAAGAAGAACAGGAAAGCAAGCGACTCTATGCAAAAGCCCAAACGGATGTCAAACAAGCCCATTTGCGGTTAACAGAAGCAGCAAACCGCTATCAGGCAAACATGAATAAATTAGAGTCGGATATCAAACAAGCCAATCTACGACTCCAAGAAGAAGAGAATAGCTATCAAAGCTTGGTTAAGAATGGTAAACTTGCCATCCTCAAAAACGAGCAACAACTTAAAGACTTGCAAGCACAACTAACTGCCAACCAATCGGAAATAGCTCAAACCACCAGTCAGATTCAATCTCTGATGCTGCAAATACAGCAAAGAGTCGTAACATCACCTATCGATGGAGTTATTTTTGAGCTACCTGTTAGTAAATCAGGAGCAGTATTACAACCCGGACAAAGAGTTGCCCAAATCGCTCCCAAAGATGTAGGTTTTGTACTCAATGCCCAAATGCCCAGTCAAGACAGTGGTTTCTTGAAAGTAGGGATGCCAGTCAAAATTAAATTTGATGCCTATCCGTTCCAAGAGCATGGGATTATACCTGGAAAAGTCACCAGAATTTCACCTAACTCAAAAACAAACAAGACTCCCCAGGGTGAAATTGACACCTTCGACTTAGAAATCACCTTGGAACAGCAATATATCCAAAACGGTGACAAACCCATACCAATTAGAGCAGGACAAACTGCCAATGCAGAAGTTATTGTTCGTCAAAGACGGGTAATAGATTTTGCGATCGAACCCTTCCAGAAGTTACGAAAAGGAGGGTTGGAAATGTAATAAAATCCGAGCAATTAGTCATTAGCTATTAGCCAAATGACAAAAATATCAAAATACAGATAGCAGAATAGACAACAAAAAACTCTTTCTTCATCAGGCTTTTAGCTAACATCCATAATTTTTATTCTCGCCCAACTGTACCATCACTCAACCTGTAATTATCAAATCTTCTCAAAGCTATGTTACATAACCTTACTATTTCTAGTTATGACATCATCCATCACCTGAAACTTTCCTGCCATGTCCCCGATATTGTCAATGCGATCGCATCTCAAAAAATCATTATTGATACCGCGCAAAAATATGCGATCGCAGTTACAGAGGAGGAACTTCAGAAGGAAGGAGACAAGCTGCGATTGGCAAATAAGTTAGTCAAAGCAAAAGATACTTGGATGTGGATGGAAAAACACCATCTTTCTCTACAAAACTTTGAGGAGTTAGTTCATACCAATGTAATTTCTCGAAAGTTAGCACAGCATCTTTTTGCAAACCAAGTTGAAGCTTTCTTTTATCAAAACCAAATTGAATACACGGAGGTTGTCACCTATGAAGTTGTTTTAAATGACAGAGACTTAGCATTAGAACTTTTTTATGCAGTGCAAGAAGGGGAAATCACATTCCCAGATATTGCCCGTCAATATATCGAAAATCCTGAACAACGTCGCACACTTGGATATCAAGGAAGTAAACATCGTAACGATTTTCGACCGGAAATTGCCGCAGTAGTTTTTGCTGGTACTCCACAGCAAATTCTCAAACCAATTAGCACACCAAAAGGAGTGTATTTAATTTGGGTAGAAGATATTATTCAACCAACATTAAATGAAGAAATGCGGCAGAAAATTATCCAAGATTTATTTAATACTTGGTTACATCAACAAGTGGAAATAAATGCAACAAAAATTCAGCTTTTATTAGCAGAGAATTTGCAATCTAACGATAAAATATTGCAGTCAGCTTAATGGCTTCTATCTGTCAACACAAAAAAATATTTACAGGTGTAAAACAATGATTATTTCCGATTTATCTCATCTTGAATCAGCTAGCGAAGATAGTCAGATTTTTGGTGGTAGTTCTATTTCTGTTAAGGCAAAAATAACCAATATAGGCATTGGATTTGGTAAAAGTTTTGCACTTGCTGACAGCTTGACGTTTGCAAAACTAGAACTCACCCAATATCGTCTAATTTTTACAGCTTCCACTTCTTCTAAAGTAATTGCTTACTAAACCTATGTAGGGTGTTTATAGCCTGTGGAATCCCAGAAACGCGACAGCATAACACACCCTACAATACCTTGATTGTAAAAAATACTGTGCTAAATGAAATATAAAGGGTGATAGCCATGACTTACAAATTCCCCAGTTCAAATCATAATTTAGATAGAGTCATGCGACCAGAACAATTTAATAAAGTAGTAGAAGCCATAACTGCCCGAAGATATTCCTGGGCTTGTGTGTTAATTTTAGGTTTTGCAGGTTATAATCCACTTCACTATATTCCTTATAGAACTTATATTCGGCTAGTTAAAGAAAGTCGTCAGCTAGAAGCAGCAAATGAATCTCAAGCATCTCAGATAGAGATGGAAGAAGAATTGTCTGAAAATAACTATGAACATACAAATCTATCTCAAAGCTTTAAAATTGATGACTTAGGCTATTTAGAAACTCTTAACCACAAACAAGCTAGTCCTCAAGGTGGAAGTTTTCAGCATTGGTTAAACAATAATGCCAGAAAATACTTGCCTGTTAGACTCCAGTCTTTACTGCGCGATCGCTAACATTTTCGTACTGTACAACACCCAATACTGCTCGGTTAGGAAAAATCAACTGACATCCAACTCCGTAGAGACGCGAAATTTCCCGTCTCTACACCTGTTACTGATGAAGATTCTACCCTGATCTGAACTGTATTCATATATTGGTCTATTTGAGAATTATGCAAGTAGGTCAATTTTGTTATATTTATAAACATTGTCTATTCACGAAACATATTTGCCAATTTGGCATTTTCACAGTCAAAACATATTCCATAAATATCATCGGATGCGTTAACATGTAGACGCGGTATCCATGAACTGCTGAAAATGCGGATAAGCAAAAGTAATCCGTAACTAAACCATTATCAAATATTGAGTTCGTTAAAAGAACCATTAACGTAGCAGCAATATTGGGAAGAAAATTCACATCCCAAATTTGCATCTCTGACATATTATTCTTAAAAATCAATCTTGATTTATATATTGGGCTGCTTAAAAATTATGCAAGCGGGTCAATTTTGTCATATCTATAAACATTATCTATTCCCAAAACATAATTGCCAATTTGGCATTTTTGATAGTCAAAAGATGATCCATAACTAATTAAATGTTTTATAGTAATTAGTAACAACTCAAACAGGGTTGCCAAGATAAAAACCAAACGACTTCTTAGGAGAAGACAAATGATTATTTCTGATTTAAACCACATCGAAGAAGTAACTGAAGCATCCAAAGTTCAAGGTGGTTTCTTCGGTGGCTTCAACTACCAAAGCATCTATGTTAAACAAACTGCAATCGCGACTGTTAAAGGTAAATATGTTGTTGGTAGCCCTGCTATAGCGATTAACATACTTGGAATTACAGCTACTAACGGCTAGTAACTAAGATGTTGACTTTGAGGCTTATTGACCAATAACGCTTCACATAAAATCAACACTCTGGGTTTTAAACTTAAGCAATCGCTTTTATCTGAATCTATCTAGTATTTCTGCTATGAAATTCAGTATTAAAGCATATTAGCAACTCAAACAGGGTTGCCAAGATAAAAACCAAACGACTTCTTAGGAGAAGACAAATGATTATTTCTGATTTAAACCACATCGAAGAAGTAACTGAAGCATCCAAAGTTCAAGGTGGTTTCTTCGGCTTCGGTGGCTACCAAAGCATCTATGTTAAACAAACTGCAAAAGCGACTGTTAAAGGTAAATATGTCTATTTTAGCCCTGCTGTAGCAGTAAACTCCGCTGTAATCTATGCAGATAACTAGGATGTTGCAAAATCAACACTCTGGTATCTAAATAAAGGCGATCGCCTTTATCTGAATTTTAATTCGCATTCCTGCGATGGGACTCAGGCATAAAGCATTGCAGTAGTCAAAACTTATTATAGAGAGTGGCTAGCACCTCTCTTCAACAATGCATCAATTGGAGTCTGGGAGTAATCCAGACTCCATCTCAATCAAATTATTACAGCAAGTCTCAAAACGGGATTTAGTGCAATCAAAATTCATTGAAATAAAAATATGCCAAAGATTTTTATTAGTGAGTGTCGCATTACTGCGATGGTACTCAGACACAAAGCATTGGCAGTAGTCAAACTTATGCTGGTATTGTAGCAGGTTTTAATAAAATAACACAACTACTTTTTTAACCTTTAAGGTGTCTGTAGCGAATAGCAAATACCTAAGCTAGTTTGTATACAAGCATTTTGTAATATTTTAGACCGCATAACATTTCTGTAACACTTTACAGGAGAAAAGCCATGATTATTTACGACCTCAATTATCTCCAAGAAGCAACTGAAGCATTAATGATTCAAGGAGGTGAGATATCTTTGTATTCTCAATCCTTCATACAAACTATTACACCTGATGGAAACATAAGGAAAACAGAACTTATCTCATCATATTATTCGCCAAAAGATGGAACTGAGACTCCTGTAACAGTCATTCCTATGAGCAGTGAAAGTTATCCTTTTAAAGACATTTATCTCAACCTAATTATGTTTTAAATTCAGCTTACGCTTGCTTTTACAAACAGATTTCCCGCTTCCTAGAGAGTGAAACGTAGTAATCGCAAGCACTTTGGGTATTTTACATTTCGTTAAACAGTTCGGTTTATTTAAGCCTACCTACTTAACGTGTGATTTTCCGTGTCTTTGTACTTTGCGATCGTAAGGCAGCAAAAAATGAGATTTGAGGGGGGTGAAGACAGGGAATGGTTATCCTCGAAGGTAATATTATTCAACCAGAGGAAATTATTGCATCGCTCAAAAAAGATATACAATTAAAAAACCTTTGTTACAGTGTTTTATATCACAAAATTATCACTGAGGCGGCTCAAAATAGAGGGATAACAATCAGCAAATATGAGATTCAAAGCGAAATAGAAAGGCTGAAACGTGACAATAATTTAGTAGAAAATACTCATTATCTCACTTGGTTAACAGAACAGTTAATAGCTCCAGAAGATTGGGAAGAAAGTATTTGCAATCGCTTACAAGCAAAAAAGTTAGCTGAGTGTTTATTTGCGAAGGAGGTCGAAAAGTATTTTTCAGAAAATCAGCAGGATTTTGAACAGGTTTTACTTTATAGAATTGTTGTACCTTACACTCAGTTAGCGAGGGAAATATCATATCAAATACAAGAAGATGAAATGAGCTTTTATGAAGCTGCTCATCTTTATGATATTGACACTAAGCGTAGATATAGCTGTGGTTATGAAGGCAAGTTTTATCGAGGAGATTTAGACCAAGATTTTGCACAAATCCTATTTAAATCAAGACCTGGAGAAATAATTGGTCCACTCAAAATAGAGCAGACCAGTCATTTATTGTTAGCAGAGGAAATTATTCCAGCAGAGTTAACACCAGAAATATATCAAGAGATTTTGAATCATTTTTTTAAACAATGGTTAGATGCACAATTAAAATTGCTACGCAATTAATTTGATTTTTATCTTATCTAATCAATCACTTTTTTGTGGCTTTTGAAGTTCAATATCATTAGTACACCGCAACTTAAAAATAAACCTAAAATAGTTGTAGGTTCTGGAACTGAAACACTTGCCGTATTATTTTTCAATTCTACTAAACGTAAGTTAGTTTTGTTCTGAAAATTTCTTTTGTAAGCACCTTGAATAGAAGCAAAGGCAGTTTCTTGATTTCCTCCAAAGCTAGAATTTAGGGATGGTTCTTCACTGAATAACATAAAATTACTATTGTTATTATTGAAAGTGAGAGAATCATCGTCACTTGTAGCGTTAAGATAAGCATTAAGATTAAAACTGTCTAAGATACTACCTGTATCGGTATCTAGTAGCTGCCAGAGAATGCTACCACTAGCTGTTGCTTTTTCTTTGTTTACATTATCAATGGCAGTTGTTAAATCTAAATTAGCTCTGAAATCAAAGGAAAAATCTTCACCAGCTTCGACAACAAAATCACCAAAAACTTCAGCAAAACTTTTTGTGAAAATATTGTAGTCTTCTTCCCCGTTACCAATCCCTAAAGTTGTAGAAACGTTCGATGCAAATTGTCCATCAATTACTAATGGTTCTGAGGTTACTTTCTTGGTAGCAGAATTATTACCAGAAATAACTTCTGTATCGCTAGAACCTTGAGAAAAGACATTTAATTCCTCATCCACAAAAAATTCTGCACTTGCTTCAGCGATTCCTCTTGCATAACTGCCAGTGTTGAGACTTATAGCTGTATCAGTCTGCGTAAAAGCTCCAATTGGTCTAGCTTTTTGACTGAAGTTAGTAAAATCTACTTTCCCTTCAGAGAAAGATAAACTTGCTGCTTGACTAGGTGCGATCGCAATCAAAGAACTGGTAATAGCAGAAGTCGCAACTGCTAAAAAATACTTTGTTCGGTTCAGAGATATATGCATGGAATCCCTCAAAAATCATTGTTATATTAGCTACTCAGTTCTCACGTCAATTTACTACCAGCTACTGAAAATAGATAGTAAAATTGGTAACATTCAAGTTAATTGGTCAACGCCAAAACTAAGTCTGTGGACTGATAAATTTCCGATTAATAATTACTGTATAGCTCTGGCTGTACAGTGTTTTCACTACTTCATTATTAAGTAATGGTAGTGAACTATAGTTGTTAGGATAATTACTTACCTAACTGACATGTTATGTACCCATCCTAATCGCGTATCCGTAGAATGGCTGTAAAATTTAGGTAAAGAAGTATTTAATTTAGCCAAAATTATAGACACAAGTAAGCAAGTAAGTAGAAATATTGGGTAAAAACGAAGCCTGGGTGAATTAGAATGCTGAATTTTGAGCGGGCTGTTTGTGGTTAACAGCTAATTATGGATTTAAAGCTATTAACTAGATCGGGAAGAATAAATATTCAGCCGTTAGCGATTGGTTATTAATGCTTAATCAATTTTTTCGCATGTTAGTTATGGTCTAATCTGGTTTTGAACCGCCAAGACGCAGAGAACGCCAAGAAGAGAGAAATATATATGCTTAACTAGCGAAAATATATGATTAATTTTGATTGCTTGATGCTAGCTAATTGAATATTTGTAAAGCAAGATTTTTCCCTTTGGTATAATTTTAGTAAGCGGAGAATCTTGAAGATGGTTATTCCTTTATTCACTTATTCACCAACCTCGCAAAATCAACGTGTTGAGGCTTATGAAGTTCCTGGTGATGAGCAGGCAAGAATTTTTACAACTGATAATTTGCTTTCATCTACGGATATGGATGTGTTAATTACAGCCGCATATCGACAGATATTTAATGAACAACAAATGACTGTTTCTTCCCGTCAAAAAAGTTTGGAGTCACAACTAAGAGCAGGTCAAATTACCGTACGTGATTTTATCCGAGGATTGGCAATTTCGGATGTATTTCGCACGCGGAATTATGATACTAATAATAATTATCGGTTTGTCCAAATGTGCTTACAGAGGATTCTGGGACGTGAAGTTTATGGCGATCGCGAGAAACTTGCATGGTCAACTGTACTGGCTACAAAAGGCTTAAAAGGCTTTATCGATGATTTGCTCAATACTGAAGAGTATATTAGCAACTTTGGTGACAATACCGTTCCTTTCCAACGTCGGCGAATTTTACCCCAACGCGATCGCGGTGAGTTACCATTTGCCCGTATGGCTCGTTACGATTCCTACTATCGCGATAAGTTACCACAGGAATACATTTACCGCTTTAAAGACACAGTTAAACCCTTTGACTTAGCGACATTTTTGCGGGAAACAGATTTTACTGCCGCAACAGGTGTATTTTTACTATTTTTAGCCATTGCTACAGTTACACTACTGATTAGCTATGGATTGAATCCGGCTGGTATAGGACATTAAGTATGGGGGTATGACAAATATGGCTATTCTCAGTTAATTCAAATACTGTTGGTAATTCAGAATACTGTAGGGGCAAACGGTTGTTTGCCCTAATTTTTTCCTAATTTATATTTTTTTGTATTTTACCCAAATGTAGAAGCGCTATATTACCAATACTTAATGCTCAATCTTGATTGTGCAGTAAAGTTTCGTTAATTTTTATAAGAATAATAGGGTGAAGCTTCACGTACTCCCGTAAGATATTTCTTAATAAAATAAGCATAATTCCTCAACCAAAGCCGAAAGCTAAGTTGTGTAATTTGGGCTTGGTGATGATGAATACGTCGTACCTGTTAAGGATATGATGGTATGTACTTCACTGTTGTAAATTTTAATTAGCCTTACGGGGGTTTAATAGTGGCATTACCTCTACTAGAATACGCACCGAAGAGTCAGAACCAGCGTGTTTCTGGCTACGATGTCGGAAACGATGACCAAGCAAGAGTCTTCTCGACAGACAACTTGTTGTCTTCGTCCGATATGGGTAATCTGATTGAAGCTGCTTATCGTCAGATTTTCTTCCATGCGTTTGCAAGCGATCGCGAAAAATTCCTCGAATCTCAACTTCGCAACGGACAAATCACCGTGCGCGATTTTATTCGTGGATTATTACTTTCAGACACTTTTAAGAAAAGCTTCTACAACCTCAACAATAATTACCGCTTTGTCGAGCAGTGTGTGCAGCGTGTACTGGGACGTGATGTATACAACGAACGTGAGAAAATTGCTTGGTCGATTGTTGTTGCAACTAAGGGTATTTGTGGCTTTGTTGACCAATTGCTCGATAGCGAAGAATATTTAGATAATTTTGGCTATTCGACAGTTCCTTTCCAACGTCGTCGCAATCTTCCTGGACGTGTTGGAGGTGAAATGCCATTTAACCTCAAGTCTCCACGTTACGAAGGTTATACCCGTGCTAAACTAGGTTTCCCCCAAATCATTTGGCAAACCGAAGTACGTCGCTATATTCCTCAAGAAAAGAAACCCAAATCTGGGGATCCTGCAAACTTCTTGGCAATGGCACAAAGTCTAGGCAACCTGGGCAACAACCCACAACGACTTTCACCTCAGAATGTAGACTTTGAAAAAGACGTTCCTTATCGTCAACTAGCTGGTGTTAGATAGAGACGCAAGTTAGCTATCTATAATCTCTAAAATTGGTCATTAGTCATTGGTCAAGGATCGAGAGTTAAAAGTTGGAAAATTTCGACTTTTAATTTTGGATTTGGGACTTTAGACTAATGACCTTAGTTTTTTTTTATCGGTATTCTAAGTTAATAGTTTTGTAGTTTTGTAGTAGTTTTGTAGTTTTGTAGGTTGGGTGAAGACGCACAAGAGATATTTGTAGCGATATGATAAATCTATATTTGCGTCGTAACCCAACAT
>NZ_NTFS01000094.1 GCF_002289455.1 Brunnivagina elsteri CCALA 953 | reverse complement strand
AAAGCTATCTTTATTACCCAGTAAGGAATTTGAGCTATTTTATCAGCGTTTTTAGCATAACAAGTAATGAAGAACCATTATTTATTAACTCCTAACTCCTAATTCCTAATTCCTAACTCCTGACTTCTGCCTCCTGACTTAAAAATACAATCTTTCCTGTGCAACATTGCGAATCAGCGCTAACCGTGATTGAACATAATCGCTCAAGTAATCAGCTTCGTTGCCATCTAAAGATGCCTTCGTCTTAGTTTGCTTAACCAACAATTGTACCAGGCTGGCATCATCCATGTTTAATAGAGTTTTTGCATGGGTACTTTCTACCACCGACCAAAGCTGACGCATAATATTCGGAGTCATTAAACCTCCATTGTTCGGTCTTTGAATTGATTTTTTCAGGATACACAATCAAAGCTCAAATGTCTGGTAACATATGCCAATCTGACACAACTATTTAGAAAAAGTTAATATATCAAATTCTATGTTTATAAAGCTTAATCAAGTACTCAGGAACTAACCATAAATACGAGAATTATCTGAGAAATAGCTTAAGTTTTGTTTCTGAGCTTTTCTCGATTTACAATTGTTCAATAATAATAAAGTGAATCAATTACAATATAACAAATTGTCAACAATTATGAGGATATAGTTTTATATTTTGGTCAAATTTTGGTCAAATTTCGTCTATTTTACTTATTTTTATCATACTTTGACATCTGTACGTATTTAGGAAAGCAGAAGAGCGATCGCATACCGCAAATGCATTCTCAGCTAACACAAGTTAAGAATAATCAAGGAGAAACCAGAAAGCAGTCTCATCCTTGATTATCAGCAGTCTCAAAAAGCAGGAAAGTGATTGATTAGATTAAGCGAGTACAAAATCAACATCATTTGCACCAGCAGCTTCAGATTGACCGGATGTTAATAACTCTCCGTTGACATCAACCGCAAAAGGAGTTCCAGCTAAATTAACATTGTAATCAGTTTTATCTCCTGTATATCCAACACTTGCGACCATTTTACGACCAGCATCTGTGTACTGAAACGCCATCATTTGATTTTTTTGTTGTTTATTATCAAAAGCCCAAATCACCATGTACTGTTGACCTTGATAGTCAAAAATTTTCGGTGGACGGTTAGGTGCATATCTGCCTGCATCACCAAAACTTCCATCTAAAAAATCTTGTACGGAAGATGGTTCTACAGTCGCATAAGCAACTTCATCGGCTGATGAGGGTTCAGCATCACCTTGACTTTCGTCAACTACTTCTTCTTCACCGCGATTCTTAAAATAATCTACTGCTGTTTTAGTCCCAATTGCACCTACAGCAGCCACACCTGCACCAACTAATAGATTACGAAGTAAATTACTCATGGTTTCTCCTTACGGGTAGAAAGTACCGTGGTTAATACTATCATTCCCTGTGCTGAATGATGAATTTATTCATTTTTTTAATACATCAAAAATGTATTACTGATAGCTTGAATAAATCTTAATTTTTATGCTGTTAATACTTAAGGCATGTGAGAATTGGAGTCAGTAATACTGCAATTTAAGGATGCAACTTAGACAACAATTCTTATAAAGCGATGAAGTAATAAAATATTCAACTTAGGGAATACCAAGAAATAAATTATCCCAAATTATTGTAGGGGTGGGGTCTCCCCAACCTCGCTCATATAATAATACAATTGATAAAATAAATCTAATCGATAAATCTATAAGTGGGGATATTTTATTTTCTGGAAGTCACTTATAAAGCTTTTCGTTTGGATACAACAATAATCTGAGTAAGAGTTTATCCCTACAGCATTCTCGAACTTACATATCTATAATAAAAACCCGTGAAATCTAATTTCACGGGTTTTAGTATGGTGTGAGAAGCTCGACTAAAAACCATCATAGGAGCAATTGTAGATAGCAGTGTACTCTGTAACAATTTTGGTAACGAGTTTTTTTTTGATACCCTTGGAAAACAATGGCAAAAAATAAAAACCGTGGCTTTTGGGAGGGTCCACGGTTTTTTGGGGTAATGTGAGAAGCATAACTGTAAATGATTGTAAGCCTATCTAATCAGGTGCGATCGCTCGTAACAGTTTTGGTAACGAGGACACTAAAACTTCACATAGATGTATATAGTCACAGGTTTAAGGTAGCAAAAAATAACTATTCTGCTTTAATTTATACCAAGGCTCCACCACAACTGGAACCGCTACCAGCTGTACAACCATAGCAATATAAAGCCGTTTCTACTTCTTCAATTAAGTCTAAACTCCCAGACTCAAGTAACTTCTGTACTGTCAAAATTTCACCATTAGGTGTTTTTGCTGCTAAATTCATCATCTGGTTAAAATCGCAGTCATACACATTCCCTAAATAATCAATAGAAAGTTCATTGCGACACATTAAACCTTCCACTGTGACGGGATTAAAATGCGATTCGAGAAATTGTAAATAAGGAAGATATAATTTTGTGCGTTCTAAGTGAGACTTAGTTCTACCGACTGGTAAGTTTGTAATTGCAAATAAATTATTGAATACAATATCAAAGTTAGTTTTCAAAAAGTTTTTATAATCGCTTTCTAGTTTCAATTGATCGGGAGTTAATGAGAAGTTTTCGTTGACAGCTAATTGCGGATTGTATACCAAATCTAAAATTAAATTTGGGTCGTTTCCATAACCAAGTTTATTTAACCACTGTAAAGCGTGAACTGATGCATCAAATACCCCTTTCCCACGCATTTTATCAACATTATCTGCTAAATAACAGGGTAAAGAAGCAACTACTCTAACTTGATACAGGGCAAAATATTCGGGTAAATCGCCAAATTCTTTTTCAAAATAAATCGTCAGATTTGACCTAACTATTACCTGTTTATTATTCTTTCTCGCAGCTTCTACTATTGGTTTAAACCCATAATTCATTTCCGGGGCACCACCAGTCAAATCAACTATTTTTAGTTGGGGAAATTTGTAAATTAGTTCAATTATTTGTTCACAAATCTCTGGTGATAATTCTTCAGTTCGTTTTGGACTTGCTTCGACATGGCAATGAGAACATGCGAGATTACAACGTTTGCCTAAGTTAATTTGCAAGACTGTAATTTGCTGTTTTGTTAATTGATAATTAAGCTTTTTATCGAATGGTGTAACTACTGTTATTTGCTGCATGATGAAAGTACATTATTGATGAATACTAATATTTTCATTTTTCAGTATTTAGAAATTCAATCTCTTTTATTTACTAACAGCAACCACCACCATCATAATACCATGTTGAATCAGTAATAATCATGTTTTTTGATATATTTTTAGAAAATTTTGCAGCAGTTTTATCGCAAACAGATAGGGGAATCCCAGGTTGTAAAATATGTCCGTCACCGTCATCAAAATAAGTATCTGAGCCTGCGTAAATTGCTGTTTTGCCAGTGAAAATACAAGCTCCATCGTTGGGGATAGGAACTTTAAAAGATACGGAATCAA
Source organism: Brunnivagina elsteri CCALA 953 (assembly GCF_002289455.1). Classification (GTDB taxonomy): domain Bacteria; phylum Cyanobacteriota; class Cyanobacteriia; order Cyanobacteriales; family Nostocaceae; genus Brunnivagina; species Brunnivagina elsteri. Next base: position 14,246 of record NZ_NTFS01000094.1, on the reverse strand, counting down.
GACTTTCTAAAAGTAAATGTCCTGACAACTTATAAGTTTGCGAATTGAGGAGACGATAGGGACGACGGGCACGAATTTCTACTTGACCAAATCCAACATTAATAATTCTTTGAATATATTCATTATAAGTGATAGCACCAGATAAACACATTGCTCGCAAATGTTGATCTTGTTGTAAATGTATCGGTATTGGACGAGTCGAAATTGGGTCACTCATTTGCAAACGTCCACCTGGTTTTAAGACTCGATATGCTTCTTTTAATGCACGGGTTAAATCTTCGGGTTCAAAAATGTTGAAAAGGCAATTTTGAGCCACAATGTCAACAGAAGCATCTGCAACTGGTAAATTAAATGCATCACCTTCGCGGATATCAACAAAGCTGGTGTTGAACCAAGGGTTTTCTTGTGCCGCAATTTTAAGATTATTTTTGGCAGCTTTACGCATTTCGTAAACTGGATCGATTGCGATTATCGCACTTGGATGACGGGAAAAATATGCAAATTGTAATGCTTCTAAACCTCCTCCAACTCCCACATATAAAACAGTAGGTTGATTTATTAGTTCTGTTGGGTGAACTGTTGTACCGCAACCGTAGTTCATTTCCTGCATTTTACTGGGAATTTTTAATCCTGGTAGTTGCAAGGGTGTACTTTGGACGCAACAAAGTCCGATTTCGGGTGTTTGTGCTACTTCGCTATAAAAGTTGGCTGCGGTTTCGAGGTAAGTCATGGAGGTTTTGGGTTGAGATAGATGATTTTATCGTAATCTTGTCTGATGATAATTTTATCATTATAATTACTTTTGTAAATCAGCTTTTTTCAACTAAGTCTATTTATTAAATTTATTAGTTGTAGAGGGATAAACTGCCAAGTCGCCAAGGAAGAGAGAAATAAAGGATAAATAAGAAATTGGTAGATACAAGATATTTTGATATTTGATTTATTCGCGAAGTACGTAACCAACTCCTCGTACTGTTTGAATCAGGCGTTTTTCGTGGTTTGCTTCTAACTTCAAACGCAAGTAGCGAATATAAACTTCGATAATGTTGGAATCCCCCATAAAGTCATATCCCCATACAGCTTCTAGAATACGATCGCGTGATATTACTTGTCGGGAATTTGTGAGTAGATATTCCAACAAATCAAATTCTTTCCCTGTCAAATCAATATTTTTATCTCCTCGTTTAACTGCCCTTGTACGTTTGTTTAGACTCAAATCTTCAAATTGCAGCAAATCTGGATCGACTTCCTGAGTACGTCGTAGATGCGATCGCACTCGCATTAATAGTTCCTCGACACTGAAGGGTTTAAGTACGTAGTCATCTGCTCCTGCATCTAATCCTGCGACGCGATCGCTAACTGTATCCTTTGCTGTTAATAATATCACTGGTACTTGATCGCCAGTTGTCCGTAATCTCCGGCAAATCTCTAATCCTGATAAACCTGGTAACTTCCAATCCAAAATTAGTAAGTCGTGTTGTGACTCTCTGGCTGTAGTCAATCCAGTTAATCCATCATGGAGTACTGTCACTTTATAGCCTTCATAACCAAGCTCTAATTCCACAAAACGAGCAAGTTGGAGTTCATCTTCTACTACTAGTATGTGTGCTGTCATTAATTTTTAAATTCTCTAAATTTATGTTGATTTCTTAATTTACAAATGATGCTTTACTAATCTAAAGTCACTATCATAAGACTATTTCACTGGTATCATTTATCTAGGAGTTATTCATTTATCTCAAGAGAATTATCATCGCTAGATATTTAACTAAATACGTAACTAGTACGTGAAGGCAGTAGTGAGTAGGCAGTAGGCAGTGGGGAAAAATCTATTATCAATGGGTTTTTCCAGATTCAATAATGGTCTGCTTATTTCCGCCGCGCTGTACTAGATACTTAATACTGTACACATTTAGAATTTTAGTAAAGTTTTAATAATCATTAGATAAGTATACTCTTAAATGAGATTTATCGCAATCTTAAATGATTTATAAAAAGTTATATCCCCAACTTCCTAAAGAGGTCGGAGATATGAACATCTGAGCATCACAAAGTTGCATTATTAATGTAAAGAAAGAGGATATAAAAATTAGTTAAAATATTCTTATGGGGCTATAGCTTATGAAGAATGCTATTAAAAAAGCAGATTATAAATAAAGTCAAAATAAAAATTGGAAAACTGATTGAAATTACAATCAAATTTATAATTGCGATGACGGCAGTCACTCCTGTGGAGTATCATGCTCTGATGTATTACCGATTATTGGGTAGTTGCTCTACTCATAAGTATCTAAATTTTCCGGTACCGGGTTAAACTTGGAGATAATCGATATCTTATAAACTAGCAATGGGGAGTTATTGATTAAGGCTTATATACGATATGAGCGACAGAATAAACTTTCATAATAAACTAAATTAACTCTGCGATTAGCTATCGCTAATATTCAAAATATAACTTAGCAATAAGCAGTTACATCTTCACCACAAACATCTGCAAGGTAGCATAAAGCTTTGAATCGTAAACCAACTACTTGTTCGTAGAAAGGATTTAATTTGCACATAGGAGGAATGTGAAATAATTTCTTTCCAAATACAATTACATCACGTTCAAATGGACATTGGGAAGGAATAATCTTACATAAAGAATGGGCTAGTTTAGGATTTTTAATTTCAATCGATTCTAACCAGTTGCATATAGGGGAAAGAAGGTCGTTTTGTTTGTGTAATTGGGTAAAGCTTGTCATGATGTCACCTCATCTGTTAAAGTTTGTTGGAGTTGGGTTTTAACCCTTCTATATGTATATAGGTCTGACTTTACGAAGTTATGCATTTTTTCTACTCCCATATTCTTGAATCCAGGTTAATTCTCGGATTTGATTTTGGGAACATCCATAACTACAGAGATTCGCACCAATCTTCCGGATATTTTTTTACAGATGCGGGAAAATTACTCATAGTACTTCTCGTTTGGATGCAACGCAAACGCAAATCAGGGCAAACGGTTGTTTGCCCCTACTGAGAATCGCAATAATACTGTGATTCTATGACTTTGATGCATTCTTCTACTGGAGCCTTTTGTTGCATCATGTTCACGAGTGCTTCGTAAGCTGAATTATTTTCTTCTAGGATGGTTTTTGCCTGGAGGGTTGCAAATCGCTGTTTCTGCTCGATAGTGGATTCTCCAAAACCCAAACCCTTTAAAACTGCTGCTAGTTTACTTCTATCATCCGATCCACCTTCGGCATTGTTGTAGACTAAATTTTCGGCTGCGATACCTGCCATCCATACTGTGCAGTATCTATCCAACATTTGTGTAGTAATTTTACCTTGCTGAAGTTGCTTTGTTAATTCCCCATCGTCGAAACTAACACCACCTTGCCCTGATTGCCCCTGCTTCAATGCTTCCCAAGCACTGAGTGTATAACCGACGATGGGTATACCTAATTTGTGAGCGACTAAAAAATGTCCCGCTTCGTGGTGAGTAATGCGATCGCGATGTGTGGCTGAAAATCCTGCAACCCAATCAATAAATACATTTCCACCTTTACCTTGTAATGCGAAACTATCTAGTGTGGCAATACCCAAAATCGCAAATGTTGCCACTGCTGGAACTGCTGGTGATAGCTCTATTAATGGTCCTAATAGGGTTGATACAGTTATTAAAAATATTGATATGGCAACTAAGTTTAAGGAAGTTTGGCTCATTGTATTTTAGATTTTAGATTTTAAATCTTTGAATTTGGATTAAGAGTAAGCCACAAAATAAATGATCCTGTGTTGTCATGCTGTAGCTTGCTACAGAATGACCGAAGAGCATTTCTTTATGTGGAGTTCTCTAATCAAACACAACTGTACGATTTCCATATACCAAGATACGACTTCGTAAGTGCGATCGCACTGCCCTTGCCAGCACAACTCGCTCTAAATCCTTACCTTTTCTAATCAAATCTTCAACTTCATCACGGTGACTAACTCGCACTACATCCTGTTCTATAATTGGTCCTGCATCTAAATCTGATGTGATGTAATGCGCTGTGGCTCCAATAATTTTTACTCCCCGCTCAAAAGCCTTGTGATAGGGATTTGCACCAACAAACGCAGGTAAAAACGAATGGTGAATGTTAATTACTTGCGGGAACTTATTCACAAAATCTGCACTCAAAACCTGCATATACTTTGCCAATACCACTAAGTCAATGTTGTATTCCCGCAGTACTTCTAATTGTTTGGCTTCCTGTTCGATTTTATTATCTTTTGTGACAGGTATGTGATGATAATCAATTCCAAACTGTTCAGCAACAAACTTCAAATTAGGATGATTGCTAATGATGAGGGGGATTTCAGCAGCAAATTCTCCTGCCCGATATCGCCAAATTAAATCATATAAACAATGGTCTTGCTTACTTACCCAGATAGCGATTCGCGGGACAGAATCAGAAAAATGTAGCTCCCATTTCGCTTTTAATGGTTGAGCGATAGCATTAAATGCAGGTGCAATCAAATCACGGGGTAAATTAAAGCCCTCTAATTGCCATTCTAGACGGGTTAAAAACAATCCAGCAGCAAAATCGGTATGTTGGTCGGCATGAATTATGTTACCTCCATTCGAGTAGATAAAATTGGCTATTTTCGCAACTAGACCTTTTTGGTCGGGACAAGAAATTAGTAGAATCGCGGTTGGATTTGCCATATGTTTGTCATAAGATTTATATTGTATTCTTAACTTTTTTGGTATGGAGTTATTTCATCAATCTCAGTTACGCATATTTACTGATAATTAATATTCATCACTGTCATAAAAGTACACTTAGGTGAATCAACAAAGATTAACCATCAAGTCTTAGTTAAATTCACTTAAAAATATCATAAAACCTCAATTTAGGTCAAAAGCAGACTCAGTAAAAGTAATTATTTTTACAATAAGCCAGGTAAAGACAGTGGAATTTTACGTAGAATAAACTTAGTAAAACAAACTACTGTTGATTTTGAATAAATGGGTTTACAATGTTTACAATAAGAATAGTATTAGAGCTTTAATACATAAGTTGTTTCGATGACTCAATTAAGATGTTACTGAATAGCTGATTTGTTTTGTGGCATAGAGCATTAAAACTGTGATTTTTCCCAAGTCATTTGAAGATAAGTATAAATCTAGGGTTAGTTATGCGATTAACTTTTGCCATAGGTATTACCGCAGAATAACTGAATGTTTGAATGGGGTTGCAGTAATATTCTGAAACCATATCTGGCTTTTTGATTTTTAGTTGTTGAGTTTTAATCCTGTGTTTTCAGCAAATTGATGAATAATTCAATTGGTGCTGCTTCTACCGCAGTTAAATTATCTCAAACTGTTCCTAACTATGATTTATTTATTAGTGTGTTTCTATATTCTATTGGCTGGCTTATTTTTTAGAGAATGGCTATTTTTTTTCCTAAACGATAAAGAAATGAGTTCGCGATCGCGCTGGATTTCCAGTATCATCTTAGTTATTGCAACAATTTGCTGGCCTTTGATTGTACCACTTGCTTATTTGGAATTATTAAAGTTCCATAAAAGAAATAAAGTAATTATAGACTTACTTCTCTCTTTACCAAATACAACAGTCATAGAGAATAATGGATACTTCAAAGAAAAGATAGTTGAATCATTAAAGTTATCTTTCTCTAACTATTCTCAGATTAAGAAAGAATGAAGGAATTAAGAATTGCAAATTACGAATTATGAATTACGTAGATATGACCCGGTGAGTCGTCTCCCTCCCAAAAAAAAGTATAATTCATGGGGATACCTTAATTGGTGGAGTAAAAGTTGGTAAAGGTAATGGTGTAGAATTTTGAAGTTGGTTATCTGCTGTTTGCTGCCATTCCGATAATTCACGACTAACTGCATTCACGAACTCCTTAGAAACCAATAGCACCTCAGTTTTGCCGTCGGGTTTATTACTAGGATTAGCTTGGGCATACAAAAAACGGTCATTAAAGTCAGATTTACCCAGAATTAAACGATGAGTTTTCTGATTTTTAAGTTGAATATCGATAGTTGCGACTGGTTGGTTTAATCCAAACTCATTTAATTGATTACTAGAAACACTGATAATGCGATCGCTTGTTCCTTTGATTAATAAATCCATCAAAAAAGATACAGATGCATCGCTTGCTGGTACGGAGACAGGTGACTTTAACAGCCATTTTGGCGGGTTGGGGTTAGTACTGCGATCGATAGTAATATTCAGATTATTCGTTTTGATGTTTAGCGATCGCACATCATCAGCAGCAAAATCAAAAATCTTCTGCTTGTTTGCTTGCGACTCTTTAGCTTGATTGCCATTTCGCATTTCACAAAAATAAACAATGCCACCTAAACCCAATGCAAGCAATATCAACATTAAAGTAGTTCGTTGTAGTTTCATTTCTATCTCCTCTGCCACCACAATAAACCTGCGCTGAGAAAACCAAGAAAAGGTAGCACTAGTAATGATGAGAGTCGCAGAAGTATCACTTGTGCTGATGATAGATTGATTCGACGATTTTTTAGTTCTTTGGGTCGAATTGAAAGAGGTTGTTGATCTTGTTGATTTAGCCAGGTAACGGAGTTAAGGAATACATCCCCATTGAGTTGCTGCTGAAAGAATCTGTCAGTCGCAAAGTCAGAATTTCCGATTACCACTAGACGTGATTCTTTATTAGTGGTTGGTGTTGGTGTTGGTGTTGGTGTTGGTGTTGATGTTGCTGGTGGTATTGGTGTAGTAGTACTTACCTTTCTCGTGAGAGCCACACCTAAATTTAGAGGTCCTTTACGGTCTTTACCTTCGTTAAATTCTAGTTTTTCACTTTTTTGGTCACTTTCAGCCCAAGAGTTGGGGAAAGGCTTTGTGATTAGCAGTGGAGTCGCTTGGACACCATTGACTGGGATTATTTCAATCGAACGAGCAAGACGATAAAAAGAGATGCCATTACCAAACTTTTCGGTAATAGGGTGATTACCGTATTGGGTAACAATGGGTACAGCCGGACCAAGTGTTTCGTTTCCTGTAGCATCTACAACCAAACGATTGTCTAATTTGACACCCCATTCATTAAGTAAAGGGTCGAGTTTTGGCTCAGTGTCAGGGTCTATCATTAATAAAACATTACCACCACCGTTCAGGTAATCTTGCAGTAACTTGACTTCGGAGTCTAAGAGTGCGCGTTTTGCACTGGCAACAACGACAACATTTGCATCTTCAGGAATTTTGCCTTTTTCTGCAAGATTTAACGGTTCTGTCACGAAGTTTTTCTCATTTAAACTTTGGACAGCTTGGGATATCGCATTTTCACCTGCTGTAAGTTGATATTCACCATGTCCTTGAAGGAAATAAACTTTGGTTGTTTTCCCAGAGATAATTTGTTGTAAGCGGTTGGTGATACGAGTTTCGGATAAGCGATCGCGTGGATTAACGACTTGTACTAGTTTACGTATTTGATTATTTTCTAAGTAAACTTCACCTGGTTCTTTGACTCCAAATTGTTTCGCAATTCCGTAGCTAGTTTGTGGATCGATATATTCAAATTTAAATTTATCACTTTGGCGACGGTAATTTTCTAATAAATCTCTATCCTGAGAATTTTGGGTAACATCAAATATTAATACTTTCACAGGTTCAGGTAATTTCTTCAGTAATTCCTGTGTTTGTGGTGCTAGGCTAAATAATTTTGTTTCGGTTAAGTCAGTTCGCCAATAATAACGACTTCCCAAGAAATTGATTAAGCCCAATATTACTAACACAGCTAAGGTTGCCAATAGCGCATTAGTACCAGCTTGGGTAGAACGTTTTCCCCACCAATTAGTAACTTTGATTTGCCAGATTAACCAAGTGGCAATAATGGCGATTCCAGGTATTAACAATGCGAGTGGAGTTATTCCCCATTTCCCAGAAACTAACCCCACAGTTAAACCTGCGGTAACAAGGAATGGACCTAGCAAAAATATTAATTTCCAAGATTGTTTTTTTCTAATTGCTTTCATTATTTAGTTCTTGCTTAATGGTTCTTAATTCTTATTTATTAGTTCTTAGTTAATCATTATTAATTAATATAGAAATCCTAAAACAATACATATATATATATATTTCTTTCTTTCTTTCTTTCTTTCTTCCTTCTTCCCTTGGAGTACTTGGCGGTTAATCTCCCCATCTATATTTCCACAAATCAAACATAATCCCTATCCCCAATTCCCAAAAACCATTACTGCCTTTGAAAACGTAATGCATCAATTGATTGTGCCGTGAGGAAAATTCCTAAAAAAATGTAACTGATGAATAAAATTAAACTACTTGTATCAAAAATACCTTGAATGAGATTTCCATAATGATGTAACAGCGATAGATGAACTAACGAATCCCCGAAAAAACCACCAATAGCTTTACCAGCAAAATAGATAACAAATAATAATGAAATTATGGCAAACGTCAGGAAAGCAGAGAAAATTGTACTTTCAGTTAAAGAAGAAATAAACATTCCTATCGACAGAATTGCCCCTGCTAATAAAATTAGCGCTAAATGACCAAGAAAAATTATTCCCAGAGGTACAGGTGGATTTGCAGCACCCAAAATTATAGCTTCAAATATTACCATTGGTATCACCATTACTGTAAAAAACGTCAGTACTCCCAACAATTTCCCAACAGCAACAGCCCAATTAGTTATTGGAGAGGTTGCAAGTAATTCTAAAGTACCGCGCTTACGTTCTTCAGCATACAAACCCATTGATAAAATAGGCAATATAAATAACTCCAACCACCACATTCCACCAAGAAAATCCCGTACAAATAGATAAGCTACATCAATCGGAATTCCTTGGATATCCGCATTAGCTGCTTCCTCAAAAGCACCTTGCAAAGTCATTAAAAAAAGACACCCCGCCAAAAACCAAAAAATACCCGCGATCGCATAAGCTAATGGTGAGACAAAGTAGCTTTGTAATTCGCGTCGATAAATGGCAATAATATTACTAAATACAATACCCATCTACTAGACTTCTCCTTCTGTGGTTTCGGCTGTGTCTGTGCTTTCTAGCTTCTTCTCTTCGGTAGTTAGCTGCAAAAACACATCTTCGAGGGTAGCGCTAACACGACGCATTTCATACAACTGAAAGTCAGCTTGTAGTAATATCGCGGCAATATTACTTCCCGGTTCGCTTCCTGGTTGCGTCACAACCCGCAAACAAGCACGATTTTCCGGCAATGGCATTCCGTTTGCTGCCACCGTCGGAATTGATTCTACCAAACTCACGTCCGCTAATTGCTGTAATATCTGTTTTGCTAAATTTGTTTCTCCACCAATTTCTAATTCATAACCAGAACCACCTGTCAACTGTGACATGAGGTTTTCTGGTGTATTCGTAGCGACAACTTTACCTTTGTTAATAATTGCAACACGATTACAAGTCATGCTCACTTCTGGCAAAATATGGGTGGAAAGGATGATTGTATGACTTCCTGCCAAGCTTTTGATTAAATTTCGCACATCGATAATTTGCCTGGGGTCAAGTCCCACTGTGGGTTCGTCTAGAATGATTGCTGGGGGATCGTGAACTATTGCTTGAGCTATCCCAACTCGTTGTTTGTAACCTTTGGAAAGCTTGCGAATGATTGTGTGACGACGATCGCTTAAATTACACTTTGCTAAAGCTATTTTAACTTTTTCAGCGCGATCGCCTGCGGGAACTCCTTTAATTCGAGCGACAAAGAACAAAAACCCTTCAACTGTCATTTCTGGGTATAGGGGAGGATTTTCTGGCAAGTAACCGATTTTTTGCCGTACTGAAAGGGAATTTTCGTGGACATCAAAACCAGCAATCTTGGCTGTACCATTTGTAGCTGGTAAATATCCAGATAATATCCGCATTGTAGTTGTTTTACCCGCACCATTGGGTCCGAGAAACCCCAGTATTTCACCTTCTTCGACATTAAATGTCACATCGGTAATCGCTGGGGTAGAGCCGTATATTTTGCTTAGATGCTCAACTTCAATCATCAGCTTAGTAATTTGCTCGTTTGCGAAACTGCCTGAGATATATAAGTTACCATCGATGAACTGCCAAAAACTTTAAATCTAGGTTTCTTCCCCACGCGAAAACTCAAACCTGCCATATCCCCGACTTCTAATTATGTTTGTCGTTAAATTTAGAGCGATCGCAAACTGCCATATCCCCGACTTCTAATTATGTTTGTCGCCAAATTTAGAGCTTTTACACAGAAGTTGGGAATCTTGAACCAATGCGATCGCAAACTGCCATATCCCAGACTTCTAACGATGCTTGTCGTTAAATTTAGAGCTTTTACACAGAAGTCGGGGATATGAAACCCACGCGATCGCTCGAAATAACCTCAGATTTTTAGCTACACGATGCGATTGAAAAATGAAGTCTACTCGCAGAGAATGTATAAAAATCAGCTTTATTAGTCTTTATTATTTATCCTCTAACCTGTATCCTTTAGATTTTCACCCTTTGTCCTATTCTTTATGAATTCCCTCGTTGCCACAATCTACGTCAACCCCGTGACTGGAAATGATGCCAATGCTGGGTCACGATTGATACCTTTAAAAACTATTACTCGTGCTGTCCAAGCTGCAAAATCCAAGTCTCCAGCGATGATTCGACTTACACCTGGTACTTATAGTACTACGAGTGGCGAAAAGTTCCCCCTAATTATCCCCCAAGGAATAATTTTGGTGGGGAATGAATCGAATCAAGGACAAGGTATTGTAATTTCTGGAAGTGGTGACTATGAAAGTCCCAGTTTTGGTTTACAAAATATCACTTTGTTACTTCTCAATGATGCGAGTTTGCTGGGGGTAACGGTGATAAATAGTACTGTCAAAGGAACTGGTGTTTGGATTGAATCGACTAATCCAACTTTGGCAAATAATACTTTTACGAATTGCGGTAGGGAAGGTTTGTTTATTAGCGGTAATGCTAAACCCGTAATTACTGATAATATTTTTACCCAAAATAATGCTGGTGGTGTTGTAATTGCTCGCAATAGTAAGGGTGAACTATTACGAAATACTTTTCGGAAAAATGGCTTGGGTTTGGCAATTAGCGACGCAGCAGCACCATTATTGGCAAATAATAAACTTATAGATAATCAAATTGCGATCGCGCTTTCACGAGATGCTCGTCCAGTTTTCCGAAGTAATTTAATCGAAAATAATTCTCAGGGTGGTTTATTAATTAATGGTCATAGTATTCCCGATTTAGGTAATTCTCAAGATGCTGCGGGGAATATCTTTCGGAATAATGGTGAGTTTGATATTCAAAATGTCACTAATAACAAACTTTCTTCCGCAGGCAATTTTGTCAATCCCTCTAAGGTTAAGGGTTCAATTGAACTTTTAGCGACGATTGATGATGAAAATAAAATTGAGGAAAGTAGTATATTCCCAGATATTGGTGGACATTGGGCGACTGAATTTATCGAAACCCTGGTTAAAAAAGGTTGGATGAGTGGTTTACCCGATGGCACATTTGCCCCCAATTCTCCCATCACTCGCGCTCAGTTTGCGGCTGTAGTGGCAAAAGCGTTCCAGGTACAAACAAAAAATCAAATTCCCGACTTTAGGGACATTAAACGGGATTTCTGGGCAGCTCCAGCAATTGCGGTTGCTGCAAGTATGGGGTTTATTAACGGTTTCCCCGATGGAACTTTTCGACCAAATTTAAATGTCACCAAAATTCAAGCAATATCAGCCATTGCCAACGGTTTGAAACTAAGTGGCAGCAATCCCAACGTCATTTCAATTTATAGCGATCGCGCTCAAATTCCCAGTTACGCAACCAATGCTGTCTCTGTCGCTACCCAAAACCTGCTAATTGTTAATTATCCCCAACCAGAACAACTCGAACCCCTACGAGATATTACCCGTGGTGAAGTGGCAGGATTAATTTATCAAGGTTTGCTGACACAAGGAATTTTAAAACCAATAGTTTCACCCTATATCGTAATTCCCACTGCCGATGCACCATCATTTAAAGATTTAACGGGACATTGGGCAGAAGATTTCATTCGAGCTTTAGCTAGTATGAACTTAAGCAACGGTTTTGCCGATGGCACTTATCAACCCAATAAACCCATGACACGTGGGGAATATGCAGAATTAATCGCAGCAGCATTTAACCCAGCAGCAAAACGGGGAATTCCCGACTTTGTTGACATGGCAAAAGAATCTCCAACCTCTAGAGCAGTGAGGATAGCAGCAAGTGGAGGATTCGTTGGTGGATTTAGCGATCGCACTTTTCGCCCCAGCCAAAACGTGCAAAGATTGCAAGTAATCGTCTCCATCGTCAGTGGATTGGGACTATCTGCGGCAAAAGGTGATGTTTTACCAAAATATAGCGATCGAAACTTAATCCCCCAGTCAGCGCGGACAGCAGTGAACTCAGCTACAATTCAAAATATCGTCGTTAATTATCCAAATATCCAGCAAATTCAACCAAATCGGGATGCAACAAGGGGTGAAGTCGCAGCAATGGTATATCAAGCACTAGTAGCGATTGGACGAGTGCCAAAAATAAATTCACCGTATATCGTTTCCTAATTTGCTGCTTACTAGTAGAATTAATAACACCTATTTTTTGGCATCAAGAAACACTTGGGATATATAACTGTAGCAATAGGCACAAGCATCTATATGCGACGGGAGCAAAATCTCTGTTCACTACCTCAAGTCGAGAATCAAATGTTCGCACCAACTCCGGACACTTACATCGACTTAGCGACAGCCTTACTAATACACTATAGTTTCGACCTTAGTGGCTACCAAGCTAGCGATTTAGTTCTGCAATGGCAAAGTCAATTTCCAGCCAATTGGCTGCATTTAGCAGTCGTCGAAGCTCTATATCAAGGACGATATAAAGCCTTTTCCGTGCAGCAAATTTTGGCGATGTGGCAACGACGGGAACAGGCAACATTCCACTTCAATATGGAATTTGAACGCTTAATTTGCAGCAAATTCCCCACAAGTTTAATTGCAATGTCAACATCACCTCTGGCATTAGTTCCTACTTCCCCAGACACCAGCAATTCCCATTATTCCAATAATCCGAATAATTTTCAAGCTGCCTCAGTAACAAAACAAACAGCAGCATCTAATAATACAAAAAAAAGTATTGAGAGCTATATCAAAAATAAGTATAAAGAAGAACAACTAGAAGAAGTCGCATCATCGGGAATAATTCGCAAATCTGCCTGTAACACGCAAGTGATTGATTCCCATAGTGAATCCCATGTCACAGCGCAAATGGTAAAATTTGTACCACCAGTAATCCATAGTCCACCGATCGAGCAATTTAGCCCAGAAAAGTGCGATCGCACAGACGAGTTATTTGCATCAAAAATGAAAGCGATCGTTGGAGTAGAAAGTCAGGAATTATCTGTTTGATAAAATGTCCTAGAGGTTTTTCAAACTATGCAAATTACAGAAAAGCAATATTATACCCCAGAAGAATATTTAGCTTTCGAGGAAAAAGCTGACATTAAAAGCGAATATATCAATGGAGAAATAATTCCAATGGCAGGAGGTTCAGTAAATCATAATCAAATAGCACTTAATTTAAGTACGGAATTAAATTTTGCCTTTAAAAAGCAAGACTATTGTATCTACATAAGTGATGTACGTTTATGGATAGAAAGTAAATGCATTTACACCTACCCAGATGTTATGGTTATCGTTGGGGATGCTGAATTTTTAAATAATCGTAGCGATACAGTTATCAATCCGAAAGTAATTATAGAAGTTTTATCAGAATCAACTCAAGGTTATGACAGAGAAGGAAAATTCAAAGCATATCGTACAATATCAACTTTTGAGGAATATTTATTAATTGAACAAACAAGTGTCAATATAGAGCATTATTCTAAAACCGCGAATAAACGTTGGTCATTGCAAGAATATGATGAGGAAGATAATAATATTATTTTTACATCTATACCTTTTGAAATTGCAATTTTGGATTTATATAATAAAGTAAAATTTAAATAATTTAAGTTAAGTCATCGAGAAGTTGAAACTTCAGGAATTTTTGCACCAGGTTGACACATATAGGCTAAACCGAAACCGTGCCAACCTGTATACAAACTATGGAGAATTGGAGAACGGGGATAATATTCAAATGTTTGTTCCGCTTCCGTTAGGATTAAAAGTTGGCAAGAATTTAGCTGCCAAAGGTGCGCTCGAACGTTACGGTGTGGACTTCGTAACTGTTA
>NZ_NTFS01000093.1 GCF_002289455.1 Brunnivagina elsteri CCALA 953 | reverse complement strand
GTAATAGACAGAGATGCTTCATTGCGCTTCGCTCCATTCAGCATGACAATTGGGCACTTTTTTACTTGGAACACTCTTATCAGCCAATCTTGTTCCAAATCCATGTATAAAAATGACTATTGAATTATTGATTACGCAAGTGATTACGTAAATCTAAATAGAGACTTTAGAGGTTTTTAGAGAACCAATCTGTAATCCTACGAAAAACTATCAGTAATTAGACAGAGAAAGTATCTAATAGCAGCAAATATTAGTGACTTGGAGATTGAAAATAGCCAATTTATATAAAGACTCAGCGAAAAAGGCTTTTTGGTCTAGACGCTTCAAAGAATACTGAGTTATCAATTGTGTATTCAAACAAATCAACCCCATTAAAAAACACTGCAAACGATGGAAGTTGAATTTTTTAAACCAATTTGTACAAAACGAGAAGGATTTTTAATCATGTTTAAGAAGAGCTTAACTGGATTATTCACAATTGCTACTGTTGCTGGTTCTGTAGTTGCTATGGCTCCTGCACAAGCTGCTGCTTAATTCGTTAAATATCCTAAGTTTTTTATCCTCATATCCCCGACTTTTGAAAAAGTCGGGGATATGAGCGTTCGCGATCGCAACCTAATGGCTACAATAAAGGATGTCCGATCGCAAACCCAAAAATCAGTTGACTTCCGAATCTTCTACCGCACAAAAACCAACGTTCATCCTGGTTGATGGACATTCGCTAGCATTTCGTTCCTACTTCGCTTTTGCAAAAGGACGGGAAAAGGGATTACGTACAAAATCGGGAATCCCTACCAGTGTTTGCTTTGGTTTCCTCAAATCGCTTTTGGAGGTAATTGCCAAGGAACAACCCAGTAATATTGCGATCGCATTCGATTTGGGTTTGCCGACTTTTCGCCATGAAGCTGATGATACCTATAAAGGCGATCGTCCGGGAACTCCTGAGGATTTTGTTCCCGATCTGAAAAATCTACAGGAATTGTTGGATGCGCTCAATCTCAAGGTGTTGACTGCCCCAGGTTATGAAGCGGATGATATTTTGGGGACTTTATCACGAAAAGCCACTAATGATGGCTATGGGGTGAAAATTCTCACGGGAGATAGAGATTTGTTTCAATTGGTTGACACAGAGAAAGAAATCAAGGTTCTCTATTTAAGTAAGGAATCGTTACAGCGATCGAGTTCGGGTTTACCTGAGTTTGGAGAAGCGGAAGTTAAGGATAAACTCGGTGTTTTACCTTCGCAGGTTATTGATTATAAGGCGCTTTGTGGTGACACTTCTGATAATATTCCTGGTGTGAAGGGAATTGGAGACAAAACCGCAGTCCAACTTTTAAATACCTATGGTTCTCTTGATAATGTATATGCTTCGTTGAGTGAACTCAAAGGTGCAACTTTAAAGAAACTTGAAGCTGGCAAGGAAGACGCTGAAAAGTCTCGTTATTTGGCGACTATTGTTCAAGATGTTCCAATTGAAATAAATTTAGATGACTGTAAGTTAGAAGGTTTTGATACAAGTAATCTGATACCAATTTTAGAGAAATTAGAATTTAATTCGTTTCTTGGTAAAATAAATCAAATACAAGAACGTCTTGGTGGTGTTGTTGCTGAAAATAATCTTTCTTTAACAGATAAAACAAGTAATACTAATCAAGATACGACTAATATTTCTAGTAGCGATTTTGATTTGTGGTTTTGGAGTGCAGAAGATACCGATGCATTACAACAACAACCTACTTCTAATGTTCAACCACAAATAATTGACACTGAAGCGAAATTAGATGAGTTAATTAAAATACTCGAAGAATACACGAATCCGCAAATACCCGTAGCATGGGATACGGAAACTAGCGATTTAGAACCTCGTGATGCGAAGTTAGTTGGTATTGGTTGTTGCTGGGGTACGGAACCTGATGAGGTTGCTTATATTCCTCTAAATCATCGTCAAGGTGAAAATTTAAATCTTAATTTAAGTCTTAATTTAGACTTAGAAATTGCACTAACAAAACTCAAGCCAATATTGGAAAGTGATAAATATCCAAAAACTTTCCAAAATGCTAAATTTGACCGTTTGATTTTTAAATGTCAAGGAATTAATTTGGCTGGGGTTGTATTTGATACAATGTTAGCGAGTTATATTTTAAACCCTGATAATAGCCATAATTTGAATGCGATTACTGAGCGACATTTGGGTTTAATTTTAAATAGCTATCAAGACTTAGTTCCCAAAGGTAAAAACATTGGCGATATTGAAATTAAGAAAGTCGCTTATTATTGTTGTTTGCAAGTTCATGCAACATTTCAACTAGTTGGGAAACTGCGGGAAGAACTAGAAAAAAATCCGATTTCATTAAAACTACTTTTGGAACTGGAACAACCAGTAGAACCAGTTTTAGCTGAGATGGAATATCGGGGAATCCGTATTAATACAGATTATCTGCAAGAACTTTCACAAATCTTAGAAACTGATTTAGCTCAATACGAGAAAAAAGTATATGAGATTGCTGGTGAAACATTTAATTTGGGTTCACCAAAACAACTTAGTCAAATATTATTTGATAAATTGGGTTTAAGTACTAAATATTCGCGCAAAATCCAAACAGGTTATTCTACAGATGCAGGAACCTTAGAGCGATTAGGTGAAGTTGATAATAGGGGAATTATTGACGCAATTACAGAATATCGTACCCTTGCCAAATTAAAATCCACATATGTAGATGCGCTACCAAAATTAGTACGTCCAGATACTCAGCGTATTCATACAGATTTTAATCAAACTGTAACATCTACTGGACGTTTATCTTCATCGAATCCCAACTTACAAAATATTCCGATTCGCACTGCATTTAGTCGTCTAATTCGTAAAGCATTTATACCCCAAGATGGATGGTTGATGGTAGCTGCTGATTATTCGCAAATAGAATTACGAATTTTAGCCCATTTAAGTGAAGAACCAATTTTGTTACAAGCTTATCAAAATAACGAGGATATTCACACAATTACCGCAAAATTAATGTTTGAAAAAGATGATATTTCCGATAGCGATCGCAGAGTTGCTAAAACAATTAATTTTGGTGTAATTTATGGCATGGGTTCGTTAAGATTTTCCCGTTCTACTGGTGTGGATAAAAGTTTAGCAAATGTGTTTATTAATAAATTTTATATCCGCTATCCGAAGATTTTTGAATATTTGGAAACTGTGAAAAAGCAAGCTATATCGAATGGATACGTTGAGACTATTTTTGGTCGTCGTCGCTATTTTGATTTTACAGTAAATAGTTTGCGGGATTTAAAAGGTCGCAATATTGAAGAGATTGATTTGAGTAAGCTGAAAAATTTAGGTGCTTACGATTCTGGTTTACTTCGTTCTGCTGCTAATGCTCCAATTCAAGGTTCCAGTGCTGATATTATTAAAATTGCAATGGTACAAATGCAAGAAGTTTTGAAAAATTATCAAGCAAGATTGTTGTTACAAGTGCATGATGAATTGGTGTTTGAAGTTCCACCAAATGAATGGGAAGAATTACAAGTACATATTAAGTCAGTAATGGAAAATGCTGTCAGTTTACGAGTTCCATTATTAGTTGAAGCGCGTGCTGGTGATAATTGGATGGATACAAAGTAGAGACGTTCCGATGGAACGTCTTTGATTTTGAATTTTAGATTTTAGATTTTAGATTGTGAATGGTAGATATATTTTGATGATAATTTCCGATCGCTGGCTAGAATGGTTAACTGTATTTAGTTATATTGGATTAACACTATTTGTAATTGGCTGTATTCTTGTGTCTGGGAAAAATAAAGGTTAAAGAATCAAGCTTAAACTTTCAAAAATCTTCATCACTGAAAAATTCCGGTTCATCATCAAGTTTAGAACTACCCGTTTCTAAACCTGCAATACTCCATAAAGGTTTGAGAATAGCCACACTCATTATCCCAATACCCGCGCTAAACGCCAAAACCAAACCAAACGGAATTTGGATGGATTGGAAAGAGAGAAATTTTAAAGATATTGGTTCAGCATTTTGAACAGAGAGAACCGCGATCGCAATTACCCAAAAAGCGATAATTAGTGATGTCAGTAAGTTCGCAATAGTTTTCATTTTATTAATTTATACAAAGTATTGTTAATTTTTGAGAATTAGAATATTAGAGATTTTAGTTCCAAAATCAACAACTATAATACTAGTAGTAGCTTACAGCATGGCAAATATTGAAGCCATTTTGATAAAAAAGAAAATTTGTATCCAAGATAGCTTTTAGATTTGTCACAATATATATAGCAACCTATTCAGTAAATTCTTGAGTAGGGAAATTTTCATTCTGTGGTGTGATCAACTCAAGCTTAAGTTAATTGAGTAACTACAATTAATCTTTCATCAGTATAGTCTGTATCAAAATAGCTACTCAATTAAGGTTCTTACTTCTGTATTAGAGCTAATCGACTTCTGTCTCTAATACTGAGTTTGGTATGCATTTTTTGTTACATACTAAAATTCGGCTAATTTCAGACAATTTACTAACTTGTATTTTCTCTCACCCAAACCGAACAATGTCAACCCCTGAGCGACCATTCGCAAGCTATAACCTTTGGTCTTTAATTTCCCCAGCAGAAGGACAAAAACGCTGGCATTGTCAAATGCGAAGGGGGTTTATGAAAGCACGACAACACGAACCGCAAGTCAAAGCGCAGCTAAAAAAGGTGAATGCATCACAGCATATTGGTTTGTTAGCACAAAGAGGTGTGTACGAGTTTCATTACAATCCTAGACTGTTGAAAGCTGCAAATGGAGTCGAAAAAGTTGCGGAGTTGTTGAAATTAAGTGAAAGCAGTGAAGAAGTTCGACAACGGGTAATACAAATTTTGAAAAACTATCACTCATCCCCAATGCTTGCAGATAAACGGATTCTGCTGCTCACAAGAGGAGATGAAGGATTTCCGAAAGCGATCGCGATTGAAAAAGAAAGTTACAGTTTTCGTTTGTATGCAGCAATGGACTGCGTTTTTATCGAAACTGACACTTCTTTGGAATCGATACCGCATCTACGTACTTTACATATTCTCGACTTTAAAACTGGAAAATCTCCATTTGACCAACGACAAGCTTTAGTTTACTTGGTAGCAGCTCGTTATTTATACCCTGGGTATGAAGCGGTAGCATCTTTTTATAATTTAGAATCTGATAAAAAATCAGAGTTACTTGTTATATCTAATCACGAGCTAGATCGTGTTGAGAATGAACTCGCTGATATTGCCCAAAAACACCAAGAGGACATGTATAGATTTAATAAAAAATTGCAAATTTTTAGTATTATTTTTCCACCAAATCCAGGCTATCATTGCCGCTTTTGTCCATTTAAGTCTATCTGTGAATTTTCAAGTGTCAGTACAAACAGGATTTAATATTTTCGGGCTATAGATGTAATTGATTATCTCTATTGAAGTCAAACTTTAAAATATTTTCGGAATCAATGAATATGTGTATTGAAATACATTTTTTATTAATTTTAAACTAAATAATGCTCTTTTTATATCCTCCGGAAATCAGTTTTATCCTCATGAATAAAGAAGCTATATAGGTTAGTAAATCTCATCATTACTCTGTATTTCAATGTATTTTTGATTATAATCTTCTATTGTTAGAACTGATTTACCCTTCGATTCAATTATTACGGCACTATACGTGTTATTAGTTTCGCTATTTGATGAAGTCAAATTGTGATAGTCGTAAACTGCTCTGAAAAAGTATTGCAGTAAAGTAACCCATTATCGCGAAGTGTGTGGTTGATCGGTTTAATCCTAAGGGAGATATGAAAAATATGAAAATGTGGAAGTTTACTGTTACAGTAGTTGTCTTTGTTGCAGTAGCATCAGCTTGGAAAATTAGTTCAAGTCATATCAGCAAAGCTGGTATTTATAATGTTTCAACCAGTACCAATTTAAAATCAAGCGAAAGCAGTGAACCAACCACTCGTCTAACAGCGACAGGGGATTTTGAACACTCTCTACAAATTAATCCCGACAATACCAACGCTGGCTCAAAAAATGCTTTCAAAAAATATAAGTCTGGTGATTATCAAGGTGCAATAGAGAGCTATAATCTAGCATTAAAAATGAATCAAAATGATGCGGAAAGCTATAGCCATCGAGGTTCTGCAAAAGCTAGTTTGAAAAAATATCAAGATGCGATCGCAGATTATGATAAAGCGATAGAACTTAATCCAAAGTCAGCCGAATTTTATGTAAATAGGGGACTTTTATATGCCAGTTTAGGGGATTATCAAAAAGCAATCCAAGACTATAATATATCCATTAAAATTAATCACAAATACGAGAATGCTTACTTTAATCGGGGAGTTGCACATTACAAATTAGGCAACAAAAAAGCCGCAGTGGCAGACTCACAAATACTCGCACAACACTACAAAAGCCAAGGAGCAGCAGTTGACGCAGAGGAAATATTCAACACTATGAAGCAATTTGGGAAGTAGAGATGTTCAATTCAGGAGACTATACAATCCCTTCGATGCGTCTCTAGGTACTTCCTAAAAATAAAATATCCAATCATGGACTTATTGATTGTATCATTCGTAGGGGTGGGGTTATCTCGCCCCTATAGTTTTGGATGAAACTTAAAATCTAAAACTTAAAATCTAAAACTTAAAATCTAAAACTTAAAAATTCGATGACAAACCAACAGACACCAACCCTACAACGCTTTGGAAAATATTTAATTCCACATCGCAAAACAATTCCCGTAGCATTAGGATTTGTGATTTTTACTGCGATAATGCAAGGATTGGCTCCATTTTTAATTGGTTGGTCAATTGATAATCTTATTGCGAAAGGTAATTTACCAGGATTGATGCAAATGTTGTTGCTCATCTTGGCTGTTTATTTAGCTGGATTTACATCTATCCGCGCTCAAATTCTTCGCATAAATTGGATTACTCAAAACGTACTGGCACAACTGCGGCAAGATATTTTTACTAAATTACAAACACTACCACTAAGCTTTTTTGATACCAGTTCCGCAGGGGATTTAATGAGTCGCTTACTGAACGACGTGAGTACAGTAAATCAAGTATTTGGACTTGCGATCGCACAAATTGTCGGCAGTGTATTTAGTTTGGTGGGAATTGCGATCGCAATGCTGGTTGTTAATCTCCAATTGGGATTATTAAGCAATATTGTGATTCCATTAGTAGTTATTATTACTACTGTTTTTGGAAAATTAGCACGTAGTAAATTTCGTGTCACACGTCAAAGTATTAGCGAACTTTCTACCAGGATAGAGGAAGATTTAGGAAGTATTCGTGAAGCTCAATTATTCAACCGCAGTGAATTAAATATCAGTAATTTTGAAAAATTAAATGCCGCAAATCGCGATGCAAATATTCAAGCAGTAACAATTACGGCAGCTTTTTTACCAACTATAGATGTCTTAAATACCTTATCTGTTGCAACTATATTCACCTATGGTAGCTATCTTGTTATTACCCAGACGATGACTGTGGGAACTGTGACGGCTTTTCTGATTTATTTACAACAATTTTTCCAACCTCTACAAATTCTTAGCCAATTTTATACCCAAGCACAATCAGCATTGGCTGGATTGGAAAGGATTTTTTTACTATTAGATGAACCATCTCAACTCAAAGACGCAAATGATGCGATAGAAATGCCATTAATTGACGGGAAAGTTGATTTTGAAAATGTTACTTTTGGCTATAAACAAAATCAAACTATACTCAAAAACGTCAATATACATGCCAAATCTGGAGAAATGATAGCGCTTGTTGGTGCTACAGGAGCAGGTAAAAGTACAATTATAAATTTGATTTTACGCTTCTATGATGTCACCAAAGGTGCTATTAAAATTGATGGGATTGATGTGCGTCAAGTAACACAAGCAAGTTTGCGTCGTCAGATTGGTATAGTACTGCAAGATATGGTTTTGTTTAGCGGTACTATTGCCGAAAATATTGCCTTTGGAAATCCCGAAGCGACACTTGCAGAAATCGAAGCAGCAGCAAAAGTTGCCAATGTCCATGAATTTATTATGACGCTTCCCCAAGCTTATGATACAGCAGTGGGAACACGGGGAGTTAGTCTATCTCAAGGACAAAGGCAGTTAATAAGTATTGCCCGTGCAGTATTAATTAATCCGCGAATTATGATATTAGATGAAGCAACAAGTAGCATCGATACTCGCACGGAAGCATTAATCCAAGATGCGATGTCAAAACTGTTAAAAAATAAAACAAGTTTTGTCATTGCCCATCGTTTGAGTACGGTTACACAAGCTGATAAATTATTAGTGGTTCAGCAAGGTGAAATT
Source organism: Brunnivagina elsteri CCALA 953 (assembly GCF_002289455.1). Taxonomy (GTDB): domain Bacteria; phylum Cyanobacteriota; class Cyanobacteriia; order Cyanobacteriales; family Nostocaceae; genus Brunnivagina; species Brunnivagina elsteri. The sequence goes on along the minus strand of NZ_NTFS01000093.1, from coordinate 9,629 downwards.
CTCGAACAAGGTACTCATGCTGAATTAATTGCCCAAAATGGAGTTTATGCAAATCTATATTCTTTGCAATTTGGTGTAGATACGGCAGTTGTGAATAATTAGTGACTTCCAGAAAATAAAATATTCCAACTTCGCAGATTTATTAAGAGAACTCCACATAAAGAAATGCCCAATGTCATTCTGAGGAACGTACGCGCTTCGCGTTGCCGCAGGCTAGAATCTCGTATAGATGCTTCGTTCCTCAGCATGACAACACAGGATCATTTATTTTGTGGCTTACTCTTATCATAGGATCAATTATTCTGTGGAGTTCTCTAATAGAATTATTGTATGAGTGAGAGTAGGGAGTATTGTATGAGTAAGGGTAGGGAAACCCTACCCCTACAAAAATTTGGGATAATTTATTTTTTGGTGTTTTTTTAGTGAAAATAATCTACTATTTATCGGAAAATACTTGCATAATTAGCATCTATCTATAGATAGATTGTTTTATGTGAAAGAAGAATTACCAAAACTCGCGATCGCATCACTTCTACAGGTAGAGGAAAGTGCGATCGCGATTTGTTATTTTATTGATATGGCATCTTTTTTATGACTGTTTGGGTAGATCAAACTTAATAAAAATATTCTTTTTGGAAACTTAAAAATGAATAGTAAAATTAACAACTTTCGTAATTCAATTCAATTAGTGGGTATAATATTTGGTGGATTGGTAATTGGTTTACCCGCAATCTCCCAAACCGTACAAGCACAACAACCAGTAAATGTTCCTGGTTCGCAAGTCAATCCTTGTCCGAAAATCTTTTACGAAGAACCTCACAATAATCGTGTTCCTGTTCCCCAGGGATGTCCACCAAATGCATTTACAAATAGGATGAATACACAAGGAACAAATTCTAGTTCTACTCAAACACAATTAGGTGTTGGTGGGGAAGCACCTGATTCTAATGTCATTATTCAGCAGTCGTCAATTTATCAAAGAACCCAACAAAACTCGCAAAATAATTCAAGAATTAATTCGAGACTTAGTGGCAGAAATAGATATGAAAAAGCAGTTGCAGCAGTTAGTCCAACTGATGGTAAAGTTAGCATATTACTAATGAACCAAACCAATGCACCAATTGTTTATCAAGCAATTGGCGATACCCAACAACGTATTTTACCAGGGCGATCGCAAGTAACGCTACAGGGTTTAAACACACCTGCGAATGTGACTTTCTACCGTCAAGATAGAGGATTATTGATGGTGACTCCACAAAGTTCTCCACAGGGTATCTTGAAAGTGACTCTACAAGAAACCACAGATTTTGCGATGGATAGAACCGCATTGCGAATTGAAAAGAATGGTGTAGTCTATTTAAATTAGGGAATTGGGAATTGAGGATTACAACAGAATTCAGAAATGTGAAGTAAAAGCTTTGTATATGGCTTTTGATTCAATGGCTTTTGATTATTAATGAATTCCGGTTCAATGACTGTACTTCATGTAATTGAAATCTGCTGTAAGAATTAGTTTTTATTTCTAAAGACTAATATCATATTATCTATTGCCTATTGCCTATTGCCCATTGCCCATTGCCCAATTCCCAATCACCAATTCGCTACTTCTTCAACATTTGCGTCAACTTATCGACTAATTGCACTTCCTTCTTATTATCTTCCAAAGTGCGAGATAAAACGATCGCACGTTCGTAGAAATTACGTGCGGTTCGATAATTCCCTTGTTTTTCGTACAATAAAGCGTAAGCTTCAAAGGTTGTCAATTCTTCAGGGATGTTACCTAATTGCCGAGCTAAAGTCAAACGCTGCGACAGTAACTCAGAAGCTCTTTCCTTCCTTCCCACCGAACTATGTGCAGCTACTAACCCATCAATAGCACGAAACTCATTCATGCGATCGCGTGTGCGAGTTGCTAGTCTTAAACCATAACCAAATGTACCGATGGTGTTTTGGTAATCTCCCATCGCTAAGTAAGCTTCACCCAAATTGTTGTAAGTGTTACCCTCTGCAATCGGGTCGCCAACTATACGCCGATAAATCAAAGCCGTTTCGTAAAGCTTAATCGCTTTGTTATAATCACCCAATCTTGCCGTCGCCAAACCCAAATTACTTAAGGATAAACCCTGAGCCTCAGAGTTTTTAATTTGACTAGCAATTCCCACAGCTTCCGCAAATGATTCCCTTGCTGCCAAAGCTTCACCCTTTTGTAACAGCAAACTACCTACATTATTTAAAGCGAAAACTTGTCCGCGAAAATCCTGAGTATCCCGTGCTACAGCCAACCGCCGCCTAATCGCATCTTCAGCGTCTTTAAATTGACCTAATTCCACATAAGCCTTACCAAGTAAATCGTAAGCTAAACCCTGCGCCCTTAAGTCACTAATCGAATGATAAAGCTCCAACGCTTGCAATAACGAAGTAACAGCTTTCTCAGGAGTCTTTTGCTGCAACTGCCGTTCGGCAATTCCCATCAAACTATCAGCCTCATTTCTCCCATCCTGGGATACAGCTTGTTGTTTCGGGTAATGAAGTTGCTCAGTAATATCAGCCGCATTTGCTGTAGCTGGCATTAACAAACAAGCAAAAAGAAATATGTAAAAAGTATAGGGATGCTGCTTTTGGGAATGCTGCCACTTTTTCAGTGGGAACATTGGTAGCATTTGCCCTGGTGATGAATCTTTCCGTTTCATAAAAAAAAATTCCGTAGAATTTCGGGTTTAAGTAGAAGGCTTTAGAAAAAGTTATTTTTTACAAAAGAAACACATACCTACAGTGTTTCTACCCAACTGACGCAGGAAGAAGATTTTCGCCCAAATATATAGCGCGTATGTCTATTGGCAACTTCTCCTCAAGCATACGATAGCCTTCCTGGAGAAAATTGGCTACCTCGTGTGGCGCAATTCCTTCACCTTCAGCTTGAAGGTAGGCAGCAATGCGTGTTTCACTCCAATGGAAAGTTTGTGCCATCAATACCATTAACCGCAACATCGGAGGTAACTGTTCCAAAGACTGTTCCACATAGCACCATAATGGTGGGGAAGTTGCCTTTAGGGAATAGTGAATTGCTTCAGTGGGAGGTAGTTCAATTTCATTAATACAATATGCTGTCATGTTAATCAGCCAATTTTGGAGCGTGAGATTCTCATTCCCAGGTAGAGTTAAATCTAGCCCAGCAAGTTCGTGATAGATATGCTTCCACGTCAGGGCAAATAAATAATCGGCTTGGACAGGAGAACGGGCTGAATGACGAATCAAAGTGTAGACTATAGGACTATAACGGCAAAAAATCGTCGTGAAATACTTACCAGCATCAGGGTTAAGCTGAAATAAATTAATCAATTCCAGGTCACTGTGGTGAAATAATGACTTGACAAGAGGATGATTAGCTTCTGAGAAATGGGGAATTTGCATAAAGTATAAACAGTTAGACTAAGTTAGGGTTAATCTTGTTAATATTGACTAAAATTTAGCAGAGTCATAGATAATCGCATATTATTTTGATGGCGGTATGATTTTGAGTCAACCGTCAAACACTTTCGTAATTGATACACTGGAAACACAGACTTATAATTTAAGTCCTATTTCATCAAAACAAAAGACGCTCCTTTATACAAAAAATTGAAGTTTTCATGGACATAGCAGTTAGTGTGACACGGTTCCTGCTCCCGCCTTCGACATTAGGCTCATTTTTGCCCTCCCTACCCTTGGATAGCCTAATTTCTACCCAAGGCATCATGGTTATGCTCTTGGCTGCATACGCTGGTGCTATGTGGATGTTTTTGACGAGTGCGCCAAAAGTATACACGGTAATGGTGTCAGATTTGGAGGTAGCGCGACAATTATACGAAGGATTACTTGACCTCCCAGCAGCCGAAGTTCCTTTACATTATTACTACAACTACGAACAAACCATTGGTGCTGCGGGAATTGACCCCCTTTATATGTCCACTAGTCCCAGCTATGCTGGCAGTCGCATGACAAATGCAAGTGAAGGGCTTTGGTATCAATTAAAGAAGAATACGCAGCTTCATGTGATTACAGGGGCAAGTTTAGGCAGCAAAAATCAACAGCGTCATGTTTGTTTTGACCATGATGCGCTGGAGTTGATTTTGATGCGGGTTGAAGTGCGGGGTTTGAAGTTTAAAATCCGCGATCGCAAGCCATTAAAGTTCTTGGTTAAAGATTATGATGGTCGCGTCATTGAAATGGCAGAAGTCGCAAGCTAATACATTTATCAATCCTATCATTCGTAGGGGCTGGGATACTCAGTCCTTATGTATCGGGATAATTGATTTCTTGGTGTTCCTTAATACCAACCAAAAAAATTAAACTTAGATAAATTTAGATAAATTTATTAATTGTCTAATAAACTCATCAAAGCGTTAAAATCAGAATCTTGTTGCAAATCTACCTCTCCCATTTCTAATTCTGCCAATTGACGTTGAATTGCCTCAATAACAAAAGGCATATTTCCTTCTTGGGCAATCTTTAGCTGAATTTTTTTTATTTTGATTTGTCTATCTAAATTATTGTTAGTGCGTGTGTCAGTGCGTATTAAACCGTGTTGTATGGTAATCATAAAATGCACACCAAAAAAACGTTAGATGATTTTGGGAAATTATCCCTTAAAATTGTGTAAATTAATCAATTATTTACTTTTCTTTGAATTCAAGATATTTGTGAACTGATTGGTTGATTTTGCTGGATTTGGGAAGCTAAAATCCCCGCATACAACGAACTCATTGCTAATAACTCCTCATGTTTCCCTTGAGCAACAACTTCCCCCTTGTCAACCAGTAAGATTTTGTCAGCATTGCGAATACTACTAATACGTTGTGCGATCGCAATTATTGTACATTGTCTAGCTTGTCTTAATTCCTCTAATGACTCTAAAATCAAGCTGGCTGTTTTGGCATCGACTGCGGAGGTAGCGTCATCCAGAATCAGAATCTGAAAATCAGTCAAAACGGTTCTGGCAATTGCCACACGCTGTTTTTGCCCCCCCGATAAACCAATTCCCCTTTCCCCAACAATTGTGTCGTAACCATCGGGTAAAGTACTGATGAAATCGTGGATTTGAGCAATTTTTGCCGCTTCGATAATTTGCTCCAAACTGGAATCAGGTAAACCATAGGCAATATTTTCGCGAATCGTACCTGAGAATAAAGTCGCATCTTGGAAGACAGTAGCAACATGCGATCGCAAACTTTCTAATTTCAAATCACGCACATCGTACCCATCAACCCGTACTATTCCTGATGTCACATCATAAAAGCGGGGAATTAAATTTGCGATGCTACTTTTACCGCTTCCCGTCATTCCCACAATCGCGATAAATTCACCTGGTTTTGCTTCAAAGGAGATATTTTTGAGAGTTTCTATTGTCGAACCTGGATAGCGAAAACCTACATTTTCAAACTTAATTTCACCTTTAATATCACTTAAACCTAAAACTATTGCATTCGGATTATTGCTAATATCAATTTTGGCATCAATTATTTCATAAACCCGTTTTGCAGAGGCAGAAGCTTGGGCAATTACACCAGCAGCAAACCCAATTTGTAAAACAGGTTGAAGAATAAATACTAAATACGAATTAAAAGCAATCAATTCACCTAATGAAAACTGCTTACCAATTACCTCTGCACCACCAAATCCTATCACTGCTAAACTAATTAAATTACTCAACAAAAATAAGACAGGAAATAAATTTCTTACTACCTTAACTGTCTTAATATTCACATCTAATAACTCACCATTAAGCGTTGTATAGCGTGATATTTCCGACTTTTCCCGTACAAATGCTTTGACAACCCTTACCCCAATTAAATTTTCCTCCAAAATACTATTGAGGTTCGCGAGTTTAACTTGCACCATCCCAAATAATTTACTATTTTTCTTAAAAAATTGACTTAACAAAAAAACTGCTAATGGTATCGCTGTCAGTGTAATTAATGCCAACTTCCAATTCATTGTAAACACAATTATACTACTAGTAATTAGAGTGATAAAACCACTAGTAACTTGAAGTAGAGTTGTGCCAATAAAAGTACGAATTTGTTCGACATCGCTAGTAACGCGAGTTAATAATTGTCCCGAAGAAGTATTATTGTAATAACTCAAACTTAAATTTTGAGTTTTACTAAAAACCTGATTGCGTAGTCTATAAGCAACATTCTGCGAAATAGATTCTGCACAAAAATTTTGCCCAAAACTAAATATTCCCCTACCAACTGCCGCTAAAACTAAGAAAAGGGCACATTTAAAGACAACATCCAAATTATTTTCAGAAATACCTCGATCAATTCCCCAGCGAAATAGCTGTGGAGTCAAAGCATTGGTGGTAATTAGCAGTAATAAACTAATAATACCGACAAACACAAACCAAGGGTATGATGCGAGGATTTCCAGCACTCGACGTAATGACGGAGTTGCAGAAGTAGATTTTTGTTCTGGCATATTCGCGGAAAAGCACGTGCGAATAACTATGATACAACGCTTACGTGTCAGGATTCATTTATCTTTAATTAGATTTGAGGAATATATCTAAAGAATTAGGAGTTTGCGATTACCTTTGGAAGTCACTTTGTGTCCAATACAGCTCGGTTAAGAGAAATAGATTGACATTTAAATCATATAGAAGACGTTGGAGTACAACGTCTCTACAAATTTAATAATTACTGGAAAAAATCCTTAACTGACAAGTCTTGACTGCGGGTTGGTTGATGGTATTGTTAAAAGATTGGGATATTCCCAAATATAAAAAATAATGGACTAGTGATGATATTTAAATAAGTTGATGAATTTTCATAAAATAAAATTTTTTAACTATAAATGTACAAACTATATCATTAGAAAGGGTGGGAAAACCCCACCCCTACGATTAGAATAATTCATTTATTAGTGTCACTTTAAAACCAGAGCAATTAAAATTTTTGTGGAGATAGAAGACGTAGGTAAAATCTCCCATTTTCTAAACCAAACGGAAAATAAATGGATAGCGGTAAGGTTCTTCGGGGTTATTAATAACTTTAATCACGGCAATGATTGGAAGTATTATACTAATGGCAAATAAGACAAGATAGAGTAAAAATCCTATCAAAACAAAAGTCAAAATAAAAGCAATGATACCGTAAATAAATAAATTGATGAAAAAATTTAAAGCTTCTTTCGCATTGGCTTTAACAACAGAATCATCTGTTGTCGCCATAATTATAATTGGTACTGCTACCGATAAAACTAAAAAGCTTAAAAATGGTGAGGCATGACAAAGTACGGACAGAAGTTTACGTTTTTCTAACTCATTCATATTTTTTTTCAACAATGTAGATAACGACGTATAATAACATTTATAATTGCAATTTCTATAGAAATAGAAGGCTTTTAATTACAATTTTAAAGATAAAAAATTTCCATACTACTCTCTTATACACTTTGCTTTCGGAATGTGCAACTTTTGTATCCTATTCCCCACTTGCCAAAATCGGTAGCGCAACAGTAAAAGTCGTACCTTTACCCAAAATACTATCAACCAAAATTTGCCCTTGATGATTTTCCACAATAGCTTGCGCGATCGCAAGTCCTAATCCTGAACCTGTGGTCTTTTCTGTCGCTCGATTTTGGCTAGAATGGGTACGTGCTGGATCGACTCGATAAAAGCGATCGAATAATTTTGGTAATGCTTCAGTAGGAATACCAATCCCACTATCACAAATTAACACCTGTAATTGCGGAGTCACATAACGTAGTCCTGAAACTCTAGAAACAGTCTCAACCCTAATTAATTTAACCTTAACTTTGCCGTCATTAGGTGTATACCGCAAAGCATTACCAATTAAATTTGTAAATAATCGCACTAACTGATTCCAATCGCCAGTTAATGTAAACCAATTTTCCAACAACTCTAGATTTGTCTCCATTGCTGGTGGATCGATTAACTCCAATGACAGCAAAATATTCTTTTCAACTGCAAATAATTGCTGTTCTTCCACCACTTCCATCAACAATGCATCAAGTGGACATGGTAAAAAACTTTCTTTGCTAATACCACTATCTTGCCTTGCCAAAAACAATAAATCATTAACAAGTTTACCCAAACGCTGGGTTAATTTTTCGACAATTTTGAGTTGCTGTCGGTAATGGGAAGAAATAACAGTATTCGTCTGATTTGGTTCCAAAGATTCTAAATCAGCAAGTGCTACCTGTACATTGGTTTGAATTAGTGCGATCGGACTTCTTAACTCGTGGGAAGCATCTGCTGTAAACTGCTTCAAGCGTTGGTATGACTGATGTACGGGTTCCATAGCCTTACCCGAAAGAAACCAACCACTAGCACCAACAGAAAGCACCATTAACGCGATTCCCAAAGCCAAATCAAAAATTAATTCTCGACTAGGTTTTGTGACTTCAAACCAAGGATGACTTACCCGCAAATACCCCAAAACCTGCCGTCCAATTTCCACACGTTGGGTAAGTTGACGAAATATCAGGGGATTAGCAACGTTCTTTGGGAAAGCTTCTAATTCCTTCAACACACGTACCGTCTCCCCATTAGGGTTGTAGCGAATCGGAATATTGATTGGTTCGGAAAAAGTTGACCAGAGTAAATTACCAGTCGAACTAAACCATTCGATATCGATGCGATCGTCTTCTACCGTATTCGCATTGTTGCGAAAACTGGCTTCGACATTGATGCGGAATTGATTTACGTCAGATTTTACGGAAACATTAACTGGTTCGATCACAAGCGATCGCTCCAAAACTTCCACCACATGATTGAGGGTATCGTCGATTCGCTCAATCAAGGTACTACGAACATAAAGATACACCCCACAAGCAAAAACTAACAGTAATACTGCTGTAATTGCCGTATACCAAAGCGCGAGACGACGACGGGTAGCTTGAAACATAAGCTAGAAACATAAAGAATAGGTTGAGGTAATCAACTACTTAAATAAAATTGCCTATCTGCCTTCAGTACTAACACTTACTTTATTTTGTTGTCTCCGCCTCATAATTCCATATTCTCACTGAAGGAGTCTTTAGAGCATAAGGGTTAAATTTTGGATGTAATCAAGAATTAATCAGGATTCAAAATACAAATGAATTGAATTTCACTGGTTTCATTTCCTGCCGTAGCTTGTACTCTCACCAAAAAAGAGTCAATTCATTAAAAGCAAAGGCAAGTATCAATTAATACGTACAGTCAAGGCGTTAGTAGTTTGGGAAAGTCGTATTACAGTCATACACAGATATTATATGCTCTCGCGATTTCCTCTCAGCCCAGTATTCACCCCTTCACAAATAGGAATCCATAATTGCTAATTGTGGTTGAAATTGCGTGACATAATCCCCCAATTTCAACTTGCAATCTTAGAGGGTGTTTATAAATAAAATCATGTCATTCTGAGAAATTGCCATTCTAAGAAATTGCCATTCTGAGAAATTGCCATTCTGAGAAATTGCCATTCTGAGAAATTGCCATTCTGAGAAATTGCCATTCTAAGAAATCGTCATTCTGAGAAATCGTCATTCTGAGAAATCGTCATTCTAAGAAATTGTCATTCTAAGAAATTGTCATTCTGAGGAACGTACGCGCTGAGTCGCAAAGCGACACGCTGCGCGAACGC
>NZ_NTFS01000092.1 GCF_002289455.1 Brunnivagina elsteri CCALA 953 | reverse complement strand
TTACACCACGACAGTTTGGGATTTGTCCAAGAAATTCGTCCTGGGGAAGTTAATTGGATGACAGCAGGAAGCGGTATCGTTCATTCAGAGCGGACTCCAGAAAATATCCGTACTCAAGAAACTACGCTTCACGCAATTCAAACTTGGATAGCACTTCCCGAAGAACATGAAGAAGTTCCCCCTTCCTTCCATCATTATCCAGCAAGCAGCCTTCCCCAATGGAAAAGTAATGGTGCCTCTGTGACTCTAATTGCTGGAAAAGCTTGCGGATACGAATCTCCCGTCAAAATCTTCTCGCCAATGCTGTATTTGGATGTGAAATTTGACCCAAGTGCAAGTTTTACTGTCAATTCGGAATATAGCGAACAAGCAATATATGCCGTCACTCCTGGAATTGCCATCGATGGTGAACCTATCGAGCAACACTCTTTAATTATTTTAAAGCCAGGTGATTCCGTAGAAATTACCTCGAATGCCGAAGCGCGTTGTGTTGTTATTGGTGGTGAACCAGTCGGGAAGCGTTACAAATGGTGGAATTTTGTTTCCAGTCGTCCGGAGCGCATCGAACAAGCAAAAATTGACTGGAAGGAAGGACGGTTCGATACAGTACCAACGGAAACAGAGTTTATTCCCCTACCAGACGATTCATTTGTGGAAGGATTTTGAGATATCCTGCCAAACTTTTATGATTTTCTCCATCAACCGCAATACTCAACCCACCCCTGGATAATTGGGAAATTACCTGTGGATTGTGTCCAACTAAATAGTTCGTAGATACTATATTTATCACTGGTGGACACCAACAACACTTCGAGAAGCCTCAGTGACTACACGATTTTCCCATTGTTGATAAATCACATCTCGCTCATCTTTTGGTTCAACAAACTGGTACACCCTTTCCCGGTTTTCCCTACTCCCCATCCTGGCAACATAGCTTAACTTCAACCCCAATTTGCTGAGTAGAGTTTGGATAATAGCGATCGCACTCATCCCCTCCGAAATAGTAACCCCCAAATAGTCGCGGATAACGTACCGATACTGTACAGCCAAAGCTTTCAAATTCTGCAACTCCACATCCGAACCGCGAAACATTATCCCTGGAATGAGAAAGTGACCGATATTGAGTTTTTCCAATATCAACACAGCAGGCAATAATTGTCCCTTGCTAAAATCAGGCTTCCAAATAGCACTTTCACCTTCTTCGATTTGTGATTTAGCCCTCTTAGAATCACGAGAGACAAGATTTTCCCGTCCCAAGGTCAAAAAGTAATGTAACCGCAATTGAGGATAGTAACCGTCATCATCTTTCTCAACAAGCGCAGGTGTAACATCAATCCCATAACGCTCTTTTAATGACGCTTTCCGTTCTTGATGTCGTTCGGTTTTAGTTTTAGCTTTTTTATCTTGTAGCTTCTTAAACTCAGAATCAGAGATACTCTCAGAAGAAGCGATCGCATTACATTCCTCCGAATACAATTCCTGGGAAGCTGCTTTAACTTCCCCAAAAACGCGATCGCTCTCCTCCTCCTTAATATCTTCTGCATCAATCACCCGATAACCATCCTCAACCAAACCTTGTAGCACAAATTCCCGATAACACCGCATCTGGGCATTGATGACACAAGCTCGTTTTGCCCAGCTTTGTAGAGATTCGGGTTGAAAATTCTCATCGATGCTGTAATCGGCATTATCAGCTTGGGATAACAACGCAATATTTGTTCTTGTTGCTGCATGTTGACTTGCCAAAAGCGAACCCATCGATGTAGAACCATTTCCCACAAAGCCCATACCGCAACCTCTCACCCAAACATGACGGTCAACAGTTTCCCGCAATCTCGCCAACATCTGACGCACAGAATTTGCAGACTGTACTCCCTGGAAAATTCCCCATACTGCGGAAAAATGACCTTTGATGTCGATCGATACCCCCGTTTCCAAACTTGGGGAAGCAATCACAAGGTCATATTTTGTAAGAATTTCGTTGAGATGAGCGATGCAACCAAAAGCAGGATGGGATGGATCGGAAACTGACTCACTATCAATTCGTAAAATCCGTAAATCAGGGAATTTAATCCGAAATCTCTGTTCTAAAGCCTGAGTTCCCCATTTCGATTTCGCTTTTTGGGCAGAACAGCACAGCAAATGATGTCCTCCAAGGGAAATTGCTCTATCCAATGCAGCAATTAAATCTTTGGGATTACTACCCTCATAGTTGTAGCAATTTCCAGATTCAGGCTGGTAATTATTAAGAATTGCAAACGGCTTAACTTTTATTTCTCCAGCCAGGGAAAGTACATAATCCACATCACAATCTGATACATCAGCGCTTGCCAAATAAATCTTTCCTTGTGGACTGCTCAACACATTCTGAATCAACAACTTGAGGTTTTTGAGTACAGAAACCCGACGTTTCGCTACCTCGGTTCCAGAGTTGAGTAAGTGCCAGAATACTTGGTCACATTCATCAATAATTACCGTGTCGTTGTACCAATCATTGGGATTGAACCGAGCTTGGCTTTGTTGGTGGAGAGAATCTATGCAAACTCCATAACCAAGCAAGTCTCCTGTCCCAGAATCCCGGACTTCCGTGACGTAATTCACCCCAAAACGGTTACACAACGCCTCACCTAATTGAATTCTATGAGTGATAATTAACACCCTCCGATTTTGCTCGTGCGCTTTCGCAACTTCACCAGTTAGCCACTCTGTTTTACCCGTTCCTTTTGGTGATTTTAAGATAATAAGCTTTTCAGTATCCGGGATTTGGATTTGTCCGAGGTATTTTTGGTCGAATGAAATTGCTGGCTGATACGTCAGCAAAGTAAAAAGTTTGACTTGCCACATATCAAGGGTTTCAGCTTTGCCGTAAAGTTCGTCAAATGAATCTTGACCTTGGGCAACAACAAAATCATCAACTCCTTTCTCTGGTCCCGGTAAATCAATTACCCGAACCTCGCATCTCTCAACAGCAAGTAGTTTCCCCATTCGCTTGATGGCAGTTCTGACATTTTTTACAGTTTCGGGTTTCTTGTCATGATCGAAGCAAATGTCAATCCGTCTATCTTCAGTCGCAAAATGCTTTAAATCTGGGACAAGATTGGGTTTCCCGATGATATTGCCAAATTCGTCTTTCGGAGTGCGGTAGCCAGAATTAACTCCAGGAATCGCAATTGCCGCATAACCAGCCGTCAACAAACAAGCCGCTTTTTTGACCCCCTCGACAATTACCACTGGTACGTTTCTGTGCCAAACCCAATGCCAAAAGCCCTGTGGATTTTCTAAATCTTCGTATGGAATGTCTATTCCAGAGTATCTTGAAACGAGCCTCCAAGTTTTTAGTGGCACTTGCAGGAAAAATACTCGTGTTGGCTCTTTGTAGGGATGTTCGTACTTGATATACTTATGTATTTTATTACGGTCACGTCTGGGTCTGTCGGGTTTAAAACATCCCCACATCATGGGATTATAGTCATCGAGTGGGTCAATTCCGTTACACCACCAACCACCGTGTTCAATATGGCGGTATTTCATTAAATCCCCATCACGTAAGCGTCCATCGTTACGGCGTGATATTTTGGGGCTGTAAATCAAATACTCGTAAGGTGTTCTGTCTTCGAGAGATTTGACATTAAGATTTATGATTTCTTCATCAACCCCGCTCGATAACCACTCTTGCCAGTGTTGAGGTTGGAAATTAGTCCATGAAATAGCGATCGCGTTCATAGGTGACTCCAAGTTTTAGCCGCATGAAAATTCGCCAGCAAACTTACAAATGCTGCGCTTCAAAAGCTGTATCAAAGTTATTTTTTAAAAAATTTACTACTTCTTTCTATTTACTTTCTAGGCAAAGTAGCTTTGTGCCACAGCTATCTGCTTAATTTGCTCCAATGGGCTGTTATGACTATCATTTACGGCTATCAAATCCATAATTCCTCCAAGACTGCATGAAAATAGAGCGACATTGACAATGCAAGCCGCCATAAAGTTGGTTGGTTACGAGATAATTATTGAGTCGCAAACGAACCTCAAACAGATACTCACCTGCTTAACTTCAGACCCAAGAACTTCCTGTTATCCCAAATAGTAACACATAGTTATCACAATAAAAATTAAGCATAAAAAAGCAGTAAACCCGCCTAATAGTCAGCGGGTTTCTCCTTGAGCATTTCCTTTAGTTTTTCTAATAACTGCCTGAGAGAATTATTTTCTTCTCTCAGGCGGCTATTTCCCCCAGCAATACCTCTTCCAGTTTTTCTACTCGTTGTCTCAATTCTAAAATCTCACCGTATTCAGCTTTACTTCCCAAGTATTGATCGATTAAATCAATCAAGACATCAGTTGCGTTTTTCCCATCTTGCTTAACCTTTTGATAAAAAGCATCCTTTTTATCTGGTGAAATCCTAATATTTAGCCTTGACTCTGACATTTCTCTTTCCTAGCTCAATCATCTTAAAGTTATCAACAAAGACTGGGGATAACAAGTGTACGTATCTAACAACTCTTTTGTTATCCCATTGGGTTGCTTTTTGGGATAACTAATGTTAACTTTAATAGTAAGGATAAAACAACCATGCTTTCGCCTATCCTGAGAAAACTAGTGCGATCGCATGGTGTACCCGACCTTTATAAAAGTCAGGAGTTTAATTATGACGTATCTAGGCTCTACGCAGCAAGCGATCGATGCCAATAAGCACGACAGTTTAGGCTCAATCGCGCCTGGAAATAGTATCAGGGCTGTAGAAATATCATTTTACGACCATGAAATATATGCTGGAGAAAAGCTAATAGCCACCATCACTCACGATACCGATGATTTTGTAACCCAGCGTTGGGTTGTGATGGTAAACGGCATAGAAATTCATAGAAGTAACACTTGGGCAAAGTCTTACAGCTATATTACATGGCACTACAAGCAAGGAACCTTACCTCAACAGCAACAACAGGTAGAAGTAACTACTGGCAATGAAATAATGGCACAAATCGCCACAGAATGCGAAAAGTTTGAGTTTGATATATTTGACGACGGGATTTACTACAACGATACGAAGCTTGGGGAAATTGGTTGCACAAATGGGAATTGGTGGGTAGTTAGAGTCTCCTGTCCATCAAAGATAAAAATACTATGTGATTCTGCATCTAGTGCTGTTTGGTTGTTATGGATACTGTTAGCCTCACCAGATATAGATGCTAGACATACTTATTTTGTAGATGCACAAAGCGAAATTTCCCATAGAGAAGGCTTACTCGATAAGCCGTGTGATGAATTGACAACTACCGAATGGGAGAAACTCAAAAATTACAAGCCACTCCCAGAAAATATGGTGTTGTTGACAGCATAAGGCTAAAAAAAGGTGGGTTTTACTTTTTACCACCCACCATCTCAATTGAAACCAAGAAATTCTCTTCAGGAATGAAGTATGAAAATCACTACAGTATCAATATCCTACAGTCGCAAATTTAATCTTGGGTCGTATGAATCCCTGGATTTAGGCTGTTCTCTTTGGGCGCAATTGGAAGAGGAAGAAGATGCTGATGGAGTAGTCCAATATCTTTACCACCAAGCAAAAGCATCTGTAAAAAATGCGGCAATTCCCGTACTAAAAGCTTCGGGATATCAGACAAATAAAGTCAACTCTCAAAAACAATCTGTAGACACATCTATTAAAGATAATTTGGAGGAATTTTAATGGTTACTGAAATTAAATTAGGTCTTTGTAATCCCCCTGAGCCTATTTATTTGTATGTCAAAAATGGCGAATTGAGCGGTGAATATTACTTGTGGTATCACTACAACATGAATAACGAAAAGACGATTCCAGTGCAGCAAAGGGGGTTAACTGGATATTTACAAAATCTACGATTAACGAGCAAGGAATTTAGAGGAAAGGACAATTTAAAACTGGATATTGTGATTGCAGCAGATGAAATATATGTCGTCAGAACTGGCGTTGAAACGAATTTTGCCAAAACATTTTTACTAGCAGTATCACAGGTTAAAGATTTTTCCAAACCTCTAATTATTGCTGCAACTCCTGGAGAAGAGAATGTCGTATTTTGTCGGCTTTACGATGCTGCAACTAAAACTCGGATTCGTAGTGAATGGAATAGGGATGCAGATTGGGCTGGAATAATTAGCAACATTCAATCTAAATTAGTTGCTACACCAGAAGAGGTTCCTTTTCAACAACAGCATAATCAACCAAATCAATCTGGAGTTTTTCCAGGATTAGAAACTAATCAAGATTTACGTGTTAAGCAAATTCGTACATTGCTGAATTATCCAGTTGAATTAGTTGTAGAATGGCTACAATTTCAGGAAGTAGAACGACCAAACCAGTTGAAGCCAAATCAAATTGACGAACTGGTGAAAACCATGTGTTTATATTGGGGACAAGATAAATTTGAGAATTCCGATTTTGCTACCAATTCCTATCAGAAATCTGTTGTTGAAGCTATAACTAATGGAATTTCCGAAATTGAAGCGATTAAAGCTTGGATGGAGAATATCTCAGAAATAGAAATACTAGAAACTGCGTAGTTTTAGTATCAGGTATCAGGGGAAATTTTTGATAGATTTCCCCTTTGTCTGTAATATCCTCATTGTTAGAAAGCCCCTTTTCCTCTTCTTCAGCCCCTAACGGGGAGGAAAATGTGAAATCCCAGCACTCTCTTCAAGCTGGATATTGGAGACACAGAAAATGGAAAACACTCAAGACTTTTTAAATGTTCTTACCATTACTTTGGTTTTAGCTTTTGTAAGTTTGATAATACTTGATTTATTCACTGGTTTGGTGGATTTGTGGAATCAATTAGATAATCACGAAATTAAAGTTCAGCATCAATTACCTCACAAGCTAGAAACACGGAGGAATGTTACGCTTCCCTATCTGAAAATTGCCAACGAGGTTGTAAAAAATATATCTTCATGCGCTGATATCGCTGCAAATAATGTGAATACGGAAGCCCTCGCACTTTTAATACAGAAATTACCCCAGTCTCGCATTCGTACTGCTGCACGACGTTTGGGTATTGCGGATCGGGTTGATGGGAAATATCAAAAGTTGGGGGTATTGAGGATGCAACTCAAAGGCAAGTTAGAATCGCAGCCAATGGAAGTAGCTCAAGTCTTGAAAGGACTGGAAACAGCTTGAGTCGATTAAAACATTGAGGCAAATTGAGGAAGTTTTGGGTGTGGATTTTGGGGTTAGCGTCAATGATTAACTATGACTAACGATAAAATTCACACCATTACTAGCATTAATAGCTACATATTAATCATCTTCCATACTCAAGTACAATGCTGGCAGTTTCGGGTGATAAGTCCTGGTGGTGATGTATCTGGGGAACTGAAAATTTATTACAGTGCTGAGGCAGCGGAAACTGCTGGTAGGGAGTGGGTAGAGAAAAAGAAGTGAGGTAAGGTAGCATTAATAACTTGTTAAAACTACACACTTGGAGCTATCTTGGCGTAAAAGTCTTCATCGGCACGGATAAAAGCAGGACGTTGCATTAAGTTGTTGATGTACTTACTCAAAGGGTCACTATCTGATAACATACCTAGCTTTTTTGCCCAGAGTAAAACCCCTCCAGTCACAACATCAGCAGTCGTAAATCGATTTGCTACCAGATAATTGTTACCATCAATAGATTTTCTCAAGGGTTCAGCAACTCGGTCAAACCATTCTAAAGCTTCTTGTTTTGAAATTGCAGAGCGTACCTTGGTTGGTATTACTTTTTCTGGTAGTGATGGTAAAACATCAAACATGAAATGCTCAACAGGGGGTTCTAATGTCGATGTAGCGTAAAACAGCCATTGATAGTAATAACCACGTTCAGTTTGGTCTAATCTTGGAGCTAGTCCTTTATCTAGATATTTGTCAGCAAGATAGGCACAGATGGCAGCAGATTCAAAAATCGTGACTTCCCCATCTACAAGAACTGGTACTTTTCTATGGGGATGCAACTTTTGATATTCTGGCTGTTGAGTCATCTTCTTATCAACCCGTACCAATTCATAGGGAACTTCCATTTCTTCTAGAAGCCACCGAGGGCGTACTGCCCGTGTCGTAGGCATGTAGTACAGCTTCATTATTTTTTCAGCCAAATGGTTTACTCCTATATATTTTCTCACTCTAAAGCCCAACATGCCCCTTCGCTTTGAGAAATTGTAGGCGATAAACTTCCGGTTCGGACTCCTTCATTTATTTCAGCCAGTTTTCTACTTTTAAATTTGGGACACGAGAAAATTCACGAACATTCGCAGTCACAATGGTTAAATCTAGAGTCAAAGCATGGGCAGAAATTAATAAATCGTTGCCACCAATAGGTGTTCCTTGCTGTTCTAAATAAGTACGGATTTCTGCGTAATATTGCTCTACTGGATCGGTGAGGGGCAAAATCTCAATACAATCTAAGATTGCTTCAATTTTTTCGAGTAGTTGGGGTGAGTTCTTTTTTCTAGCTCCAAAATTCAGTTCGCAGGCAACAATAATGCTCGTGCAAATTTTTTCTTCGCCAGTACTTTGAATTTTTGAAAAAATGATTCCTAAGGGATTTTTGATGAGTTCTGAAATTATGTTAGTGTCCAGTAAATAGGCGTAATCCATTTTAAAGTTCGATATCGTCTGGAGGTAATAGACATAAGTCAATGTCGGGAAAGTCTTCGTCTAGAGGTTCAAGGGTGGACAGCACTTCAATAAGGGATTTTTTCCGATCGGGTTCAATAATTAATTTTCCGTCTTCTTGTCGAATAATAACTTGTAATGTTTTTAGGTTTAGTTCTGCGGGTATCGTGAGGGTTTGGGTGTTCCCTTGTTGAATAAGTTTAACGTGATATTTTGCTTTCATTTTAGTTATTCTGTGAATGTTTAGTATATCTATGTGACCGATAATTCCTTAATGGTACAGAGTTACCGAATAAAGGCAGAGGGCATTCGTCATTTGTCAGGAGGGAATACTGTTTTCTGCCCTCTGCTGTGACGATAAATCAGGGGTTTCAGGCTTTGCTGGAGGCAAAACAAGTAACGAGAATAATGGGTTTCAGGCTTAGAGTTCAAAAACTTGAACATCGAGTTATAGCTTAAAAAGCCTTATGAGTGATGAGTGCTGTTCGGTAGATTCTCACCGAAGTGCAACTTTTGCACTTCGGGAAATTATAGTTTTTCATGAAGATATATTAACAACCTTCTTTACAGGAAAGTAATTACGACATCCCAGTATTCGTCTCATGCTGGATATAGGAGAAATTGATAAGATATTTTAAAGGTTCTTACCGTTGCTGTGGTAATAGCTATGGTCTGTTTGATAATGTTCGTTTTGCCAGGGTACATACTGCGTTTTGGCGGTTGGGTCTTGCAGATCGCGTTGATGGGAAATATCGCCTTGAAAATTTGGGTTTAATCTCGGTTAATTCGAGTTTGCAGGATTTTCCGCAAGCCAAGCAACTAAGTCATCTAACCCTGTAAAATCTAGCAAAGCCTCACCCAATGTTTCTAATTGATTTGTTGAAAGAGATTGAACCTGTTCCCGCAC
Source organism: Brunnivagina elsteri CCALA 953 (assembly GCF_002289455.1). Classification (GTDB taxonomy): domain Bacteria; phylum Cyanobacteriota; class Cyanobacteriia; order Cyanobacteriales; family Nostocaceae; genus Brunnivagina; species Brunnivagina elsteri. The sequence continues at coordinate 8,482 of NZ_NTFS01000092.1, read as the reverse complement.
AGATTGGGGTAACTCGCCAAAGCGTTTTTGTAATTGCCGTAAGACTAGGGTTTGCGCCCCCCGTTCGTAGCCAATGCGTTCGCCTGTTGTGATGTAGCTCATGCGTCTCTCCTGTTCGTATTGCTTAAATTCTTGCCAAAATTCTGCTTCTAATGTCCTTGGTAACATCATAATCCAATCAATAAATCGATATAGATTACGAATGTCTCTTTCTTGCCATCCTTGTTCGTATAGCCTGCGAATTAGGCTAAATTTCCAGGTTTTGCGCTCTCCTAATTTTTTTCGAGTCTCCTGGGTTTTCAAATGCGCCATCACTACCGTTGCAAAGGGGTTATTACTGGCTTCTAGTTCTTGCCAACGATTTCGGTAATCGAGTAATTTGACTGTACCAAATTCAAAATTTAACCTGGTGTCGGGATAATTGTAGCTGTATTGGTGGGGTCGCCAATCGGGACTGGAATCGCACAAAATTGCCACACTGATGGCGGGTTTGGCAAATTTATCGAAAATCCGCAGGTTGTAGATAAACATCCTTTCTTCAAAGTCGTCTTCTGATTCAGCTTGGATTTCGACGTGGATTAACAGCCAAATTTCTTCGCCGTTGAGTTGCCACACGCGCACTAATTTATCTGCGTAGCGTCTTCCCTGTTGTGCGTTGCGATCGATTTGCTGGAATTCTTTGTCGAGAAATTCGTGGGGACGTTCCCAATCAATCAGGGCTGCGGTTTGGGGAAAGAAAAACTGCATTGCCTGGGGAAAGTAGGCTTCGAGGATTTCTTTCCAGGGGGAATCGTTATCGGCTCTTTGTAATTCGTCGGTCACTGGTCGAACGGTAGATGGTACTCATGTTCTGATATTACCGCGATTTATTGCCTGACAGCGATCGCTCAATTGGCATGGGTAGTTTTTAGCAGTGCGATCGCTCCATTTATATCGATATTGACTTTGAGGTGTACGATTCGCTAATTGATTAAAAACAAACAAAAGCAAAACTCCCACACTGCAACAATTTAACGGGTTTTACTGTGTAGAAGTTTATACTGAAAGAGTTTCGGGTATTTTGTTCAATGGCTAGATTAACGTTCCCAATCACCCGCCGCAGATATTCTAAAACTCCAACCGATAACCTCTCAGCGGTCGGCGTGCATTGGGGTTGTTATGCTGCGCCTACGCTTCTTCTTGATTGCCGTTGTACTGAATCAACAAACTTGATAAAGTCTGGTTGTGAATCATATTCAACTCTGAGCGCAGTCCACTCTCTCATCATTAGTGGAGTATGCAACATACGCTTAATCTCTCGTTCCCAAACTTTCCATACAGTGTCATCAAGATACTTTGCTTTCCAAAGGAAATACTCTTCCGATGATAGGTTTAAGAGTTTAAGAGCAAACAATCTCAGATGATCGCTTACTGGAGGCAGTTCTTCAACTGCATTAAATCTCAAACTTAGAGCATCTTCAGGGAAATCGTTAATTATTTTCTCATAACGATCGGTATATGCCATAAATACTTGTACATTTAACTGTCTTCGATTCATCTGCCCACTAACCCAAATTGTGGCGGCAGCAACTAAAACAGAAATAATAGTTGCAATTTGAACAATCAAGTTTAGTGTGTCCACGTGTTTACTTCCTTTAACAATTTCCCTCTAAAAACTTTCAAGTAATGCTCTCATTAACCATCTCACGTTAACTCAACTGTGAACGCCAACAGATGAGCTTTGGCTATGTCCCCACCAAGGAATGAGCGGCATTACTTATTCTACTGACAGTTTCCACATATGTAATCGTGGAGTATTGCAGTAACTGGAATGTAGGACTCATAAATCATAATATATAGAATTTAGCGGGATATGAGAAATATACAGAAACGTTCCGCTTATTTACCTAGTTTGTTATAGATATTTACAAAGTTTCCACATAACACCCTTTTTCCGACAATATCTATACTTCTTCTGTATATTCACCCATTTAGAGGGAAAAAATGGAAAATTTCCCTATAATTCACCCTGATATTCAGATAATTTCCGAATATCATCCTGTATTAAGACAATATGCAGAATTTTTCCAAATACCAAACTATGACAAAACCCCCAAAGAACTTGATGGAACAGGTTCAGGATGTAATACGCCTCAAATATTATCCCTACTGTACTAAAAAAAACTTATATTTCTTGGATTCGACGTTATGTATTTTTCAATGATTTATACCCACGTTCTCAATCGTGATGGAAAAGCTGTTCGCAGTCGTTTGGATAGGTAATCGAGAAACTAGAAAGTTTACACACATTAGGATAAAAATATAATTTTAGAGGTGGCGATCGCAAGTGTTAACTTTGGCACGAGCGATATTTATATTCATCCTTACCCTATTGCTTTTCCCGCAACCTTTCCAAACCATCGAGAATCAAATCCAACCCAAATTCAAAGTCATGCAAGCCATCATATCGACCTTCGATGACGTAATGGGCAAGTCGATTCATGTAGGGATACTTCTCTGGAGGAATAAACAAAATAAAGCTTTCAGCCTGTTGGGCATATTCCCCAGGCTCGAAGGGGAAATTTAACTCCTGGAGCGTAAACCCATAAATGTGGTTGTCGATCGCATTCCAAGCATGATCCGCAGTCTCGAAGGAAAAACCAGCTTCCCGCAAAAATCCCAAAGTCGCATCAACATAGCGCAACATTGCCGACCCCACATTCACCCGCGACATCATTGCCATTGCAGCCCAAGGATGACGCAATAATACCGTGTGAGCCGAAATAGCCCGTTGCCGCATAGCTGCCTTCCAATCAATTTTCGGGTCAGGTAACTCAATTTCCGCAACCACCATATCAACAATGCCATCCAATATATCGTCCTTATTGGCAACGTGATTATACAGCGACATTGCCTTGACACCGAGTTCCTGGGCAATTTTTCGCATCGACAGCGCTTCAATCCCATCCCCATCTGCCATCCGCAGCGCAACTTGCAATACCCGTTCCCGACTCAAAGGCGATGGGGGCAGCGATTTCGAGTTACTCGTTTTTTCCATTTCATCCCGGTTACATGAATTTTTTCTAGTCTGAAGTCAATCTTAAATGATTTATCTTGACAAACTTACGCCGTAAGCTAAACTTACAGTGTAAGCCAAAAGTATATTAAGCGCAAAATTTAGGTGCAACTGTTTTTTTGAGTCAGATGCTCCTTTAGTCCAGAAAAACACCCAAGCAATAATCCTGAAAACCAATGATTAATCCCGATCGAATAGCCCACAAAATGAAAGCGATCGCGCAGCATGAATACGGTTCGACCAATGTGTTGAAAATGGAGGAGGTCGTTCGACCCGTTGTATCCGATAATACTGTGCTGATTAAAGTTCGTGGTGCTGCTGTCCATGCTGGTGACTGGCATTTGATGCGGGGGAAGCCGTTTTTTATACGCTTTATTTACGGAGGGTTACGCAAACCTCAAACTAAAATTCTGGGTTGCGATGTAGCGGGAGAAGTGGAAGCCGTGGGGAAAAGTGTGACCCAGTTTCAACCAGGCGATCGGGTGTTTGGCGATTTATCGGAATCGGGTTTTGGTGCGTTTGCCGAATATGTATGCGCTCCCGAAACTGCGATCGCTATCATTCCAAACAATTTGAGTTTTGAGGAGGCTGCAACGGTTCCCGTTTCTGCGGTGACAGCACTCCAGGGACTACGAGATGTGGGACAAATTCAGCCAGGATACAAAGTGTTGATAAATGGCGCTTCCGGTGGTGTGGGGTCGTTTGCAGTCCAGATTGCCAAGGCTTTTGGGGCTGAGGTGACTGGTGTATGCAGTGCGGGCAAAGTCGAAATGGTGAAGTCGATTGGTGCGGATTACGTTTGCAATTCCACTCAAGCCAAGTCTAAATTAAAACAGCACTACTATGATTTGATACTCGATAATGCTGCCTACAATTCGCCTTTTGATTATTTCCCGTTCTTGAAAACCCCAGGTACTCTCGTTGTAGTTGGTGGTTCGATGACACGATTATTTCAAGCCATGTTTCTCGATTTGGTCACTTCTAAAATCGGTGGTCGAAAAATCAAATTTCTGGCTTGCAAACCCAACCAAAGCGATTTAATCGTGTTAAAAGACGCGATCGAAGCTGGCAAAATTCGTCCTTATGTCGATCGAGTCTATCCCTTGAGCGAAGTTCCTGCGGCAATCCAGCATTTGGAACAGCGACAAGTGCGAGGGAAAGTGGCAATTACGGTTTCGTGATATTAAGCTTTCGGGCAAAATTATTTCCATCCATCGATTTTATTGTTATTTATTTTTGGCATAAATTACCTCAGAGCGCGATGCTCAAAGGAGCCGCTTCGCGATCGCACATAGATCGGCTCTCCACTTCCACGATACATGGTCATTCGATCTGTCTTGGGATCGTACTTAATAGAACCCGTGCCAGCCATAGCTCTGCGAAAGCTATGTATTCGCCAACAATATAAACCCATGCGATCGCATTCAAACAATCCCATTTCTCTATAGGTTGTATCGAAGCCAAAGCCCATAGAATAGGCAATATGATAAACCTTTCCCCAAGGTTGGATAGTCAAACTATCCTCCGGAACCGGGCTATCCAATGCAAGTAACACAGCAAAAATGATTAGGGGAATCAAAAGTAAATTTCTCGGAAAAGTTTATATTGGGGACAAGATAAATTTGAGAATTCCGATTTCGCTAACAAGTCCTTATACCAATTTGTCCTGCTTATTATGTAATATAAAGTACCAGTATTTATTTCAAGCAGGAGATATTGAAAAGACAAAATCGGCAAGAGGTATGGAAGAATTGATGGTGATGGGCACAGGTTATTGTGTGGTGTGGGGCAAATTCTAGCAGTGGTGGAAGCTCAGACGGGGGAAATAATCAAAACCTATGATGTGGATGCAGTGGTTAATACTTTGAAGTTTGATTACACATCTTCCCAAGCTGTTGTTGCCACCAAACAAGGGATAAAGGTTGTTGCGATCGCATAATTAACAAAATGTGATTTTTCATATACTCATAAATCCGATCGGAAATTGTCGAAAAATTGGACCAGCTGTCATCATAAGAAGAAAGCCAAAAATATTGCCGGAGAAATTGATGGTAAATTTAGACCGAATAACCTTCGACCCATGCATCATGGGAGGACAAGCTTGTATTCGTGGGATGCGAATCCCTGTTTCCCTCGTAGTAAATTTAGTAGCCAATGGGAAACCAGCAGCAGAAATATTAGGAGAATATCCCGATTTAGAGGCAGAAGATATTCGTCAATCGCTCCTCTACGCAGCATGGTTGACTGAAGAACGAGTTTACGAGTTTCAACCTTACCAAGCTGGTTAAATGAAATTTTTAGCAGATATGGGAATTTCCCTACGCACTGTAGCTTGGTTGCGTGATGCTGGCTATGATACTGTGCATTTACGCGATGAGGGCTTCCAAAGGCTACCAGATAAGGAAATTTTAGTTAAAGCCTGTGCTGAAGAACGAGTTGTGCTAACGGTTGATTTAGACTTTGCTCAACTGTTAGCTGCGAGTGGCGAAGTATTACCAAGTGTAATTATTTTTAGATTAGGTAATGAAAATTACGATTTAATTAATGAACGTTTGACTGAAGTATTGAGCCAATGTCAAGATGATTTAGATGCAGGTGCAATTATTTCTGTCAGAAATAGAACCTTCCGGGTCAGACGATTGCCTATATAAATACTTATGGTTAAATCGGTAATTCATCGCTCAGATTGTAAGTTATGCTCGGCAACCTCAACAGCCTTTTGAGCCAGAGGTAAATTATACCGCTCAAAGCCTCCTGTTTCTGGGATGTAGGTAGCGATCGCTTTCCCTCGACTAGCCATAAATTGAATAATCCCAACTGTTTCTGCTGTTTTAACACCAAGAACAATATCTGACGATTGCTTCAATAATTTCATCCCTTCTTCTAACGATGCTTTACCAATAAACTCAACCCTAATATCCTTATATTCTCCAGCAATTTGCTGTAAAGCTTCCGCAATCTGTGGTGTAGGATTTGGGGAAACATCGACAAACTGTACTTTCTCGAAACCACTTTCTACAGCACGTTTGACAGCACGTTCAAGCATATTGCACAAAACTTGCTCAGTCTTTGCCTGAAACTTTGGATCAACTGCCCCAGCGATAATCGCTACAGTTGCAATACTTTGATTTTGATTTTCCAATTGAATATCAGGAAATTTAACACTATTTGGGTCAATCACAATATCCGCATAACTGGGAGGAGCTTTATTAACAGTTCCCGCAATTGTTAGTCCTTGTATTGTCCTCCCCTTACTGGCAAGCTGTTGGGTTAAAAAATCTACAGATTGCTTATTCAAAACCCCCAAAACCTGATTTCCAATTTTCGCAAAAACGACAGGTGCTTTTCTGGAATCAGTTTGTCGCACATCCAGAGTAATATTTGTTCGCTCACCCTGCCAGTTATGATTAGCAAAAGCATATTGGTTAACGCGATCGATCTGTAACTTATTCTCAGGATTTTTCAAACTGGTTACAATAATGCTGTTACTGGGGGAAGAGGTAATAGATGCAACAGCTTCACAGCCAGAAAGCAAATGGGGCGATCGCGTATCGATAACCCCCAATTTTTTCCCCTCCACAGCCACCCAACGAGCAGTTTTAGTCGGTTCGCGAGGATTTATATCGTCCATAAATTTTACTGCAACTTTTTCCCCTGCAAAGTTCCTTCCCGCACACTCATTAAACTGAGTTCCAATCACCCGCATCTCGGTAAATTGAAGGTTTTGGAGTTGTGCTTGAGCATGTTCGGGAAAAACACTAAATGCAACACCAGCTTTCTTCAAACCCGAATAATTTTTACTCTCTCCAGTATGGCTAATATCGTGAATTGCAGCTGCTAGCTGTAACTTCTCTGTTTCTGGTATTTCCTGCCTAATTGACTCAATATATTCCCTAGTTTGCTGCTTTAAAGTATCAACCATCTCATCACTAATACCAAAATGAAACTCAACTTTACCCTGCTGTATCGACATCCCAGGCTGAATATTATACTCCTTCATCGACTTCATGCTAATTGTACCAATTGGAACATTCACCTCCTTACCATCAGAATCTATAAATTTTCCTTGAGCAAACAAAGTATGAGGCATTTTTTCAGTTGGATTTCCTACCCTAACCTGAATACTAAGTTCTGATGCTTTCCAAAAATCACTATTTTTAGCAGCATTAAACTTAATTAAATTAGTCACTTCTAATTGCTTTCCAGTGCTAGGAGAAGTAATTACAAGGTATGGTCCCGATTCATTCTTTTGTTTATCTGCCAATTCAATACGATTTTTAATTTGGGAGTTATACTCATTTTTTATTTGTTGTGCCTTTTCTTTCTGCTCGTCAGTAAATTTAACCCCAGGATAAAGCTTTCTAAATTGCTCAATTGGTCGCGCAACAAGTTGATTTTCTTCAAATATTTGATTAGTTTGTTTAATCATCAAATCAATGGGACTATAACCATTAGTTCTCATACCATGATTTGTAAATGCCTCCTGATTTTTCTTATCAGCCAACCATTCCACTTCCTTGTAGCCAGTAATAGCTTGACAATATTGAATAATTGAATCATTTGGACGTAAAGCACTTTTAGCTCCATCCGCAGCAACTTGTAATTCATTACCCAACTCAGCAACACAATCTTTAAATATTTTTTTCACCAACTTTAATGTTTGTGAAACCTGATAATTATTTATATTTTGTTTCCGTAATAATGTAATTGGATGCATTTGCTGTAATATCTTCTCTGGTATCTGTAATTTACCTTCTTCATAACTCTTGACTAGAAAACTAAAATGTGCTGAAACCTTCTGAAGATAATTAAACTTTTCAGCTTGCGGCATTGCACAAATTTCGCATTGTAACGCCATATTTTTCTGAATTTCGTTAGCAATAATGCCAATTTTATTCTCCATCGCGGAGATAGCAATTTCCTCAAAACTACCTTTATATGGCACTTTATCCCTCTTGATAATATCGGGATAGCGATTTTCTGGTAGATTTCTGTCCTTAACTTCAGCAGCTAAATGAGGAAAATCTTTACTAGATGAAAATGCTAACAAATCACCATCAAAATCGCACTGCATGTTATCCATTGCTGTTTTTGGATGAATATAAACACAGCCATCTAACATTTCTGGTAAATGCTTGTTTTTTAAAGTAATTACACCATTAGAATTAATCAAAGGAGAACGGGTAATGATAATTTCTTCTCCTTCTTCTAAAAATGGAATACTGATTTCATCATGCTGTAATTCCAAACTTGGTTGAGCTAATCCAGAAGTAAACTTTATGGAACGTCCCGTAGCAATTTCTACCCATTGTTTTCTTGCAAAATCCTGGAGTTCGGCGACTACTTTGGGCAGGGTTAGCGCATCTCAAACCCTATTGACAAAAAGACTTTTTCAATAAGCTAGGACTTACGCATTGACAGAAAAAT
>NZ_NTFS01000091.1 GCF_002289455.1 Brunnivagina elsteri CCALA 953 | reverse complement strand
GTATAGATGTTTAAATGACAAATAACATCTAAATGCTTAAAATACGAGTATTGATTCAAACATTTAAATTTTTGGAAGTTAAAACATTTGAATGTCTAAGTTATTTTATACACTAATAGAAAGCAAGTAAATAAATAGTAGTACAATATTAAAAGTTAAATTATTTAGTGCGCTTAGTAAATTCCGAGAAAAAAGGCTTCTACGTTTAAATCCGAGAAGCCTCTCGCGGGAATTAGAGTAAGCGACAAAATAGACATCTCCAGAAAATATGTAGAGACGTAGCATTGCTACGTTTCTACAAGGGTTTTGGGTAACGCATAATTAATTTTCGGAGATGTCTAATGAATGATCCTGTGTTGTCAACTACCTACGGGTAGATGGGAAGTAGCTTCTGTAAAATAAACCTTAAAGATAAGCTAATTAACGTCTAAATCTCTTGTCTAGACTGGTGTTTGGTACTTTAATCTACCTGTAAAACAAGATTTTAATAATTTAATAAGAATTAAAGGAGAATTTATTTCTTGGTGTTCCCTTAAAGTGTGTTTGTAAACAAGATCGGAGAATACTTTTTACTTCTTTTAGAGTAATCCAAGAAATAAATGATCCAACTGTTGATCCTGAGTCGCTATGTAATAGACAGAGATGCTTCATTGCGCTTCGCTCCATTCAGCACGAGAATTGGGCACTTTTTTACTTTGAACACTCTTATGCAATTAGTTGTATTTTTAGCTGCAATTATATGTATCCTTGGATGTAGCTGAGAATTTAGCCTGTAAACTTCTAACCAAATAAAGTATGACTCTATTTGATGTTGAAAACACGTACACTAGTAATAGTTTAGCTGACTTGCCCGCACTAGAGCAAGTTATGGATAGCTCACCTTTGATGGTAGCTCCTGATACTTTATTAGCGGAAGTAATTCACCTTATGAGTCAGGTAAGAGGTAGCAATTGTAGTGTCTCTTTGGATATATCAACAAATAGTAGTTCAGAAAGCTTTCAGAAAAGTGATTTTGTATTGGTAGTAGTAGAAAAACAATTGCTAGGAATTGTTACCGAGCGAGACATAGTAAAACTAGCTGCATATGGCATAAATTTATCTCAGTTGACAGTTGCAGAAGTAATGACGCGATCGCTTATTACTCTCACCCAGTCCAATACTCAAAACGTTCTCACCGCACTGGCATTATTAAATCAACATGGGATTCGTCATCTGCCAGTTTTAGACGGTGATGGTGAATTATTAGGGGTTGTGACGTATAACAGTATTCGTCATGTTTTACAGCCAGTAAATTTGCTGGAAATGCGCCGAGTTGGGGAAGTGATGAACACCCAAACGGTTCATGCACCGAAGAGTGCATCTTTGTTGAGTTTAGCTCGACTAATGAACGATCGCAATGTTAGTTGTGTAGCGATAGCTGAACCCAGAAGTGAAACTTGCCATCTCGAACCCATAGGTATTGTTACGGAAAGAGATATTGTACAATTTCAAGCTTTGGAACTCGATTTAGAAACAATCCAGGCTGAAACTGTGATGAGTAGCCCGTTGTTTTGTTTAAGTTCTGAAAATTCACTTTGGGTTGCCCATCAGAAAATGCAAGCTCATTGGGTACGTCGATTGGTTGTAACTGGCTCAGAAGGTGAATTTTTGGGAATTATCACCCAGGATAACTTACTGCAATTACTCGACCCTGTGGAGATGGCAAGTGCGATCGCAATTCTACAACAAAAAGTAGAAGGAAAAACAGCACAATTAACGCAGATTAACCAAAGTTTACTGACTGAAATGGCTCAACGTCAGCAATTAGAAGTAAATTTGCAAACTGCGAATGAAGAGTTAGAACTGCGCGTACAAGAAAGAACTGCCGAACTTTCCCAAGCAAATCGGCTTTTGCAAGAAGAAATTCAAGAAAGGCAACAAATAGAAAAATCCCTGCGTTCGAGTGAACTTTCCTATCGTACCCTGGCGGAAAACTTACCTGCAATTGTTTATAGGCTGTTTCCGGCAGACAATAATCGGATGGTTTTCTTTAATAATATGCTACAGCACTGCTTTGGTTACGAATGGGATAATTTACAGCAGGGTGAGGTTTGCTCTATCGAACACCTAATTATTTCGGAAGACAAACCGCAAGTTATCGTCACAGTCAAAGATGCGATCGCAAAAAATCAACCATTTGAGATCGAATACCGCTTACGCGATCGAGGAGGAGAAATTCATTATTGCTGGGAAAAGGGCAAACCAATCTATGATACCGATGGTCAACTTTTGCAGATTGATGGGGTTATTTTTGACATCACCGAGAAAAAACAATTAGAGCAACAATTTTACCATGCCCAACGTTTAGAGAGCCTGGGTACTTTAGCTAGTGGCATTGCCCATGACCTCAACAATATCCTCACACCAATTCTAGCAGTTGCTCAACTATTACCCCTCAAAATAAAAAGTCTCGATGAGTCTTCCCAAAAACTGCTGAAAATGCAAGAAGTCAATGCCAAACGAGCAGCAGAGCTAGTTCAGCAAATTCTCTCTTTTGCCCGTGGGGATGGAGGAAAACGTTCTTTTATCGAAATTCAACAATTACTTTTAGATATTGAGCAAATAGTCAAAGGTACATTTCCAAAAACAATTGCGATCGCAACAGATATCTCCGACAATCTTTCCACAGTTTTTGCCGATGGCAATCAATTACATCAAATATTCATGAATTTGTTAGTTAATGCCCGTGATGCCATGCCTGATGGTGGAACTTTAACCATCGCTGCTGACAACCTCTTGATTGATGAAAACTATGCCAAAATGAACATGGAGGCAAAGGTTGGTGCCTACGTTGTCATTACCATCACCGATACGGGAATTGGTATTCCCCCAGAAATTATCGATCGAATTTTCGATCCCTTTTTTACCACTAAAGATTTGGGCAAGGGCACAGGGTTAGGACTTTCTAGTACAATTGGGATTGTCAAAAATCACGATGGTTTTATTACTGTACGTAGCGAGTTAGGCAAAGGCAGTCGATTTCAGGTATATTTGCCAGCTACTAACGGTACAATCAGCCAACCCCCTGAAAACCAAGAAATTCCAACTGGACGGGGAGAATTAATCCTTTTGGTAGATGACGAAGCTGTAATTATAGAAACCACCAAAGCAACTCTGGAAACTTATAACTACAGGATATTGGCTGCTAGGGACGGAATTGATGCGATCGCGATCTATGCCCAGTATAAGAATGAAATTAGTGTTGTATTGATAGATATGATGATGCCATTGATGGATGGGGAAAATACCATCAACACTTTGCTAAAACTTAACTCACAAGTAAAAATTATTGCTATGAGCGGATTAATTTCTACGGAGGTAATGGCAAAAGTGGCAAGAACTGGAGTCAAGCAATTTTTGGCAAAGCCTTTTACAGCCCAGGAAGTATTAAACTGCTTACACAGCTTATTGAGTCAGAGATGAATGGCACTAAGATAAGCCTAAACTCTCATCTAGCCTAGTTCCCAGCCTCCAGCCTGGGAACGAATAATTAAATTCGGTCGATGTCTTATGTTAATCTCTTTGAACATGGAATTGTTTTTTATGAGTTCCTTCTCCCATCCATTGGTATGAGACAAAGTTTAATAATAAACCAACAAGTAATAAAATTAGCATGAGGGTAATTTGCGACCAGATAATTGGTTTTACTCCTAAATCCAATATCAAATGCAGGGAGTTCAGAATTGAATAGAGAATAGTCAGATAAAAATGAGCGGTTTTATATGCTTGAGAATTCGTAAAGTTGGTACCAATAATTGCCAATATGGGGATAACAAAGAAAAGCAACATTAACCACAAAATAGACGATACATCTTTAAATTCATTAGCATGTAAATTCGGATTAGCAATGCTTAAACCATGAAATAATGGCATTAAACCTAGTTGGGTATGAAACAATGTACCCAGAAGAAAAACATTCCACAGAGATGTGATTTTTTGCTGATAGTGATAAGACATGTTAATCAACCATAATACTATTTATCTTCATTCCAATCCTCGTTACCAAGCAAATCAATAATTTTGTCACGGAGCAGAAAATCATTTTCCTCCAACTCAATCTCTACACAAACCCACTCACGACCAGGAATAAATTTACATAAAGTATAAATTGGTTCGTTACGCTGAACTTTTCCTTGTTTAACGAGTTGACGTGCTTCTTCTCTCAAAAATTCTAAGTCATATTTAACAGTAGTATTCATACAAGATACATCCCTTATTTAGATACTTTCCATGCAGTTTGCAAACCCATTTTTCCAACTTTTGTAAATATCCAACAACCACGTTGAAATATTTCTTTACCTGCTTCACATTTAGGCTTTACTCCAATTAATTGCTCGATTTCTTCGCTAGTTAACAACCAGTTAGCAGATTGAGCGCGTTCTAATATATCCATGTACCACAAGGGATTGACGGGTTGCGATCGCGAAATTATGATTTGTTCCAGTTTATTTAAAGACTGAGTAATAGCATCCAATTTCTCATCAATTCGAGATGCTGAAGCTATTTCTAAAGTCTGTTTTTCCTGTAGATAATTTGCTGGTGATGATGTCGGAACTTTTAAAGATTCCACAATCGTATTCAATTGCCCATTGAGATTTTTATCTTTTAGAGTTTCCTGTTGGGCTGAGGTTGTTGCTACGAAATTAGATGTTGGAGCATTTTGGTTATAGTTATTATTTGAATCAGATATTAATTCACTAAATTCTGGATATTGACGTATATAATCACCACTTGAAGGATAATTAATGCTGGTATCTGGGTCAAATTTGGGTTTGACAATATTAGTTGGTTTGACCAATGTTTGACTAATCTCGGCTGCCAAACTACTTAAATAAATCGCTGCTTCTTTTTCCCCTCTTACAGCTATTTGTCGTGCAACTTGTCTCATTAAATAGACAAAACGTGAATCTACTAAATCTTTATTTGCTGCTAAAATCTCTCCTTCTGTTCCTTCCACACAGTCTAATAAGGATTGAATTAAGTTTAAATAAACTTGGACATCATTATCTTGAACATCCTCATCACTATAAGCAGAATTTTTAGCTGCAACAAAAACATTACTTAATTGCCCCACCCAATAGCGCAAAAACTTAGCAGCGTCCAATTTCCCATCACTAGCAAGTTGTTGGGAAACTTGTTCCATAAATTGCACAAATTCTGGATTTACAAGCTCTTCTTGTTCGTGCAAAATGTCCCACTCTTTTCCATCAGGACAGATAAGAAGGGTTTGAATTAAGTGGAGATAAGCGGAGAGTTGTTGTTGGTTCATTATAGAAATGCCTCCGAAATATAAGTATGCAAAAAACAAGTAATATCACGAAATAGCTTTATGGGCAGGCAAGAGGTTTTTAGCCGCTAAATATTCATGTATTTCCGATGCTTTGAGTTTACACAAATCTTTCGTAATTACTTGAACATTAAGGGTATTGGGTAGTAAAGGAATAACGGAACCGCGCAAAATACCTAAAGTCTGTGCTTCTGCAACAAGTACTAATTGACGAATTGATTGACGTTGGGTAAATTCAATAATTTCATCCGCGATCGCCCTTGCAAAACGTCGCCCATATTCATTAAGATGATTTTCACGACCATCATCATATGCATGTGCTTGACTTGCAGCACCTTGATTTCGCCCTGTTTTCGTAGTTGTCCAAAGTTCTTTACCCTGTAATTCTTTTGCCGAATTTAAGAGTCTTTTATGTTCGATTAGATGACAATTAGACTCATCGAGCAAATTCTCTATTGGTTCAAGCGTTAAAAATCTTGCCCTGGCACCATCAATAATAGCAACCAAACATGTATTCATTGGTTCGCTCCCTAAGATTCTTTTGGAGATTACACAATAGCTTTTGTGAATATCTTCATATTTTGAACTTAGCAAATAAATATGAGGAACTTGTGAGGGTTCATATCCCTAACTGTTCGCAAAAGTCGGAGATATTACTTTTCATCAATAAATAAGTTCACATTTTGTAACCAATTTGTCGTAGAAACCCCTTCCGTACAGCTACATCATCAGCACTTTCCACACCTTTAGGAGAAAGTCCATCCACAACCCCTAGAATACCTCTTCCTTGTTCGGTTTCGGCAATAATGACTTGGACAGGGTTAGCTGTAGCACAGTAGATATTACAAACTTCTGGACATTGTTTAATTGCGTTTAAAAAGTTAATAGGAAAAGCTTCTTTCAGCAGAATTACAAAGCTATGACCTACACCTAATGCTTGGGCATTCTTAGTTGCTGTTTGTTCGAGATTACTATCATTACCTGCGACACGTATTAAACAATCTCCTGATGCTTCGGAGAAGGCAATACCAAACTTAACTTGAGAGGATATCCCTACCATTATTTCATACAAGTCTTCAATTGTTTTTATGAAATGGGCTTGACCAATAATGATATTATATTCTTGAGGAATTTCCATTTGAATTATTTTTAGTTCCATATAATCACCTGCTTTTGAAGATTATTAACTTATGAAATTAATTTTACACCTGTTTGTAAACCACTACTTTTGAGAAAGAATTGATTTGTAGCACGAATACTATTTTTAATTACACGAGCATTGGCAACATCTGTACCATCAACTATAACTTGAATATTTGTCGATTTTCCCGCTTCAATCCGGTTAGAAAATTCAGGTGAGATAATTACTACTGCTCTAGCAATGCCTTTATCTATGGAGTCTATATTATGCTTAGTATTTTCTGTTCTTGTGGCTAATTCAGATGTGGGTAATTTACCAATCCAAGGAGCAGCTTTAAATTGATTGGTGGCAAATAAACGTTCGAGATAACTACGACTGAGGGGACTATTCTCATGATTGATAATTGCTAATCCAATATTTGTGATTTCCAGTCGAATTGCAAAACCATAGATTAATAAAACAGCAAGAAGTAGAAAAAAGGCAAGGGCAACTGTAAATTTATCTCGCTTAAATTGGACTAGTTCTTTTCGGCATTGATTGAGGATTCGTTTCATAATTATTATTAACTGATGATACAGCATGAATTATCTAGTTCATTTGATTTCGGAATTTATTACTACTAATTGACAATAAAACTATTGCAAAGAATGCTAGTGCGATCGCATGTGGATATAATACTTCTAGTCCTACACCTTTGAGGAGAATTCCTCTGATAATGGCAACGTAGTGACGTAAGGGATTGAACCAGGATAGGTATTGAAAAAATATAGGCATACTTTCAATTGGTGTTACTGTACCGGAAAGAGTATTGAGTGGCATATTAATAAAAAAGGCTGTTAGTTGGGTGCGAATTTGAGTTGGAGAAATAGTTGCTAAAAATAGTCCAATACTAATACCAACAAAAATAGCCAGACTGGAAAGGATTAGAAAAAGGGGAAAACTACCGCGAAATGGGAGCTGGAAAATTAGGCGAGATATTCCTAATGCGAGGAAAACATCTAGGATTAATAATAAAAATAGGGGAATAACTTTAGCTAGCAAAATTTCCCAGTCAGACGCAGGAGTCATTAATAATTGTTCTAGGGTTCCGGATTCTTTTTCACGGACAAGGGTTGCTGCTGCTACTAAAGAACTCATCAAAGTTAAAATTAATCCTAATACTCCTGGTACTAGAAACCAGCTACTTATTAATCCTGGGTTATAAAGAATATTTATTTGTGGCTCTATAAGTGGGGATGTGGGAGTAATATTATTATTTATACTTAAATTGACACTTAATCTTTTACTTAATACTTGATTATAGTTACTAACTATTTGGGAAGCATAACCACTGGCAATTCCTGCTGTATTAGCATCAACAGCATCTACTAAAATTTGAATATGAGCAGCTTTTTCCTGTCGAATATTTTGATTGAATTCAGGAGGAATTACAAGTCCTGCCGTGATATCTCCTTCTCTGACTTGTTGAGCAAGTTGCTTTTGATTATTATCGTAATATTTAGTTGTAAAGATATGATTTTCTGTGAAAGCAGCTATTAATTCCCGACTTGCTGGTGTTTTAGAGTAATCAACTATTCCTAATTTCAGATTGTTGACATCAGGACTGAGGGCAAAACCAAAGACTAATAATTGGATGGTAGCTGGAAAAATTAATAAAAATATTAATTGTTTATTACCTAATGTTTGCTTAATTTCTTTAATTATGAGTGACCAAAAACGACTAGCAAATAAATTTTCAAAAGGTTTTATCTTTGTAAAAATATTAGCAACGTTAGAATTCATAGTTTTTGTATTTTCAGGTAATTGCATTCGCGAAAGAATGCGATCGCAACCAATAAATAAAAAGATACAAAACATGATTAATATCACAGGAACATGCCATACTCCTACCCATCCTGTTCCCCTAACAAATGCATCACGGGTAATCAAAATATAATAACGAGCGGGGACAATATAGGACACTAAAGAGAGGGGAAAAGGAATATTATCAACTGGATAAATAAAGCCAGAAAGTAAATAAGCTGTAAGAAAACCTGTTGTTGATACAGCTTGAACGGCAGCACTTTGAGTATTGGTACGACAACCCATAAACAATCCAAAAAGAACACTAGCGCTTAAATAAATGGGGGTAATAACTAATAATGGAGTTGGATCACCAGCAAACCAAAGTTGAAAAATAATAATTCCCGGTATAATTATAAAAAATGCTTGTATTAAGCCAATAATTAAGTAAGCTAGAGCTTTTCCTAATATAAGTTCCCTAGCACTAAGACTTGTAGAATAAATTTGTAATATCGTTCCCTGCTCTTTTTCCCGCACCATTGCGATCGCACTTAGCAATGACAGAAAAATCCACAGGTTTACTGCGAATACTCCCGGTACAATATATAGGGATTCCTTACGTCCAGGATTAAACCACAGACGAATATGGGGAATAATTCGATTTTTTGTAGATAACCATCCTTGATTTTGTAGGAAAAATTTGGTTGTCGCACGAATACTATTTTTGATAACTCTTGCATTGTTTCCATCGGTTCCATCTACTAATACTTGCACCGAACTTTGTTTACCTGCATGAATGCGATCGCTAAATTCTGGAGGAATAATTATGACTGCTTTTGCTAAACCACTATCAATGATTTTATTTGGGTTAATTAGGGTTTCTCTATTTATATCTATTTTGTTTATAAAATCTACGGGTTGAAATTGATTAGTTGCAAATAATCTTTCAATATAAGCACGACTGGTGGAACTATGGTCAAAATCTTGAATTGCGAGGGGAATATTTTTTATTTCTAATCTAATCGCAAAGCCAAATAAAAGTAATGTTATTAAAGGTAAAGCAAAAGCCAGAGCTACAGTTAAGCCATCTCGGCGAAACTGGGTTAATTCTTTGATACATTGATTTAAAATACGTTTCATAATTATTTCTGAGCGCGTTGGACAATACCAATAAATGCATCTTCCAAGGAAAAGGGGATACTACGAAGGGAAATTAGTTCGGGGAAATGGGATAAATTTAGGGTCAGAACCTTGTTGACGCAAACGAGCAACAAAGACATTTTAATGTTTAATTAACCCCCAAAAATAATTTCTGCATCTGCCGGCATTCCCGGTTTTGCGAATCCTTCAGGTCGATCGATACTTAATTTCACACCAAAAACTTGCTCGACTCGATCTTGTTTAAAATAAATATTCTCTGGTGTAAAAGAAGCTTGAGTATCAATTGCACTTACACGGGCAGATAAGGGCTTTTTAGAGTTAGAATCAAGCCAAACTTTTGCCATATTTCCAATTTTAACTTTACCAATCTCACCTTCAGGAATATAACCCCGTAAATATACGGTATTGGGATTAATTACTGTTAATAGAGTTCTTCCACTGCCAACAACAGCACCTGGTTCAACACTTCTTGCCGTAACTACTCCATCAATCGGACTAACTACATTCAAATAGGCAATTTGTGCTAATATTTGTTTTTCTGCTGCTTGTGCATTTTTCACATCAGCTTGGGCAGCAATAAATTGAGACTTTGCTATATTTAACTGCTTCCGAAGTTGCTGAATCTTATTAATACGTATATCTGGATTTAAACTCGTCGTTTGGGCTTGGGTTAACGCACCTTTTGCCACATTTACCTGTTTTATTGCCGCATTCACAGCAGATTGACGTGCTTTAACTGCCGATTCTGCTGTCTCTAAAATTGTTTGTGCTTGGTCATATTGTTGTTTATTATATGCACCTTCTTGGTAAAGTGTGGCATATCTATCTCGCGTCATTTTTGCTAACTTTGCCGCAGAAATTACTGCATCTAATTGGGCTTTTGCTTCACTCAATTGTGCTTCTGCTGCTGCTACAGTAGATTGAGATTGGTCAATTTTCCCTTTAGTATCACCTTGTGATTGTTGGAGATTTAATTGCCCTTCCTCTATCTGAGTTTCAATAATACTAATTTGTAAATTTGCTTGTTGAACTTGTTGCTGCGCTGCGCTAAGTTTTGCCCTTGCACCACTTAATTGTGCCTGAATTTCTGCATCATCCAACTTAGCAATAACTTCTCCTTTCGTTACCTTATCACCTTCCCGTACTGCAACAAAATTCACCCTTCCCGGAATTTTTGCACCGATGTCGGTTTCGTAACCTTCAATGCGTCCACTAAGTTGCAATCCAGTAGGTACGGCACGATGTAAATAATACCAAGTTGACGTGGAGATACTTACAACTATTACCAAACCACCCAAAAGTAAAATTAAAGGCTTTTTGCTTCGTTTGGGTTTTTCGGGAATCTGCGGAGGTTGTTCTAGCTGGGGGAGTGTGATTATTGCTGGTTTTGGTTCATTTTGGGGTTGGGGTACTAATTGGGTACTCATAGCGCTCAATCTCGGTAGATGTTACAGAGTCTTTCTACCTTGAGATTAGATTTTGAATGTGAAGAACTTGTGAGGATGGGAAATTGCTAGGGATGAGGGGAGCTTAATGCAGTCCGCATAACACCCTAATACTCTATTACAAAAATTTATAAAATAATATAGGCTATCTATCCTCACAATTTCCTCAAATTTTCCTCGTATAACCAAGAGTGTGAGACTTAAGAGTGCAATATCAGAAAAAACCCTCTTAAGTAGCAGCAAATCAATGCGTAGAAGGAAATTTCCCCATGCTGGAAACATTCGTAAATCCACAAATCGATCGCAACGAAAGAGAACAAGCATTAGTACTACCATTTACAGCAGTGGGGATTGCAGATATTTCCCTTGTTGGTGGTAAAAATGCTTCTCTGGGAGAAATGATTCAAGAGTTGGTGCCAAAGGGTATACGAGTTCCTACGGGTTTTGCGACAACTGCCCATGCTTATCGCTACTTTATCAAAACTGCTAGTTTAGAAAGCAAACTGCGGGAAATATTTGCAGATTTGGATGTGGAAGATGTAAATAATCTGCGTCAACGGGGTAAAAAAGCACGCATATTAATGTTGCAAACCACCTTTCCCCAAGATTTAGAAGATGCGATCGCGCGATCGTATCAAGAATTATGCGATGAATATGGGGTAGATACGGATGTGGCAGTTCGTTCTAGTGCAACTGCGGAAGACTTACCCGATGCGAGTTTTGCAGGGCAGCAGGAAACCTATCTTAACGTTCATGGTTTGCCCGCAGTTCTGGAAGCATGTCATAAATGCTTTGCATCAATCTTTACAGATAGGGCTATTTCCTACCGTCAAATCAAAGGATTCGACCATTTTAATGTTGCTCTTTCCGTTGGGGTACAGAAAATGGTGCGTTCCGATTTAGCTTCATCCGGGGTAATGTTTTCGATCGATACGGAAACAGGGTTTAAAGATGCAGCATTGATTACCGCAGCTTATGGGTTGGGTGAAAATGTCGTTCAGGGTGCAGTAAATCCCGACGAGTACTTAGTATTTAAACCGACATTAAAACAAGGATATTGTCCGATATTGAATAAACGTTTGGGAACTAAAGAAATTAAAATGATTTATGATTTAGGAGGTTCCAAACAAACAAAAAATGTACCAGTTACCCATTGCGATCGCACAAATTTTGCCATCAATGATGCTGAGATTCTTGAATTAGCTCGTTGGACTTGTTTGATTGAAGAACACTATTCTAAAGTGCGTGGTGTGGATACACCAATGGATATTGAATGGGCAAAAGATGGGATTACAAATGAATTATTTATAGTTCAAGCTCGTCCGGAAACAGTGCAGTCGCAGAAACAAAAAAATGTGCTGTGTTCTTATCATTTGAAAGTAAATAGTGAAAATAGTGAAAATAGCGAAGTTATTATTACTGGACGTGCAGTAGGGGAAATGATTGGCTCTGGCAAAGCACGAGTAATTTTAAATGTTAATGAAATTAACCAATTTAAAGCAGGAGAAGTATTAGTTACCAACCGTACCGATCCCGATTGGGAACCGATAATGAAAAAGGCAAGTGCCATCGTTACAAATACAGGTGGTAGGGTTTGTCATGCGGCGATTATTGCCAGAGAAATGGGTATTCCGGCATTAGTTGGTTGTGGAAATGCCACAAAATTAATTAAAAATGGGGACGAAATTACAGTATCTTGTGCGGAAGGTGAAACGGGAAAAGTATATCAAGGATTGTTGCCCTATGAAGTGCAGGAAACGCTATTAGAAGAATTGCCCCATACCCGCACAAAAATTATGATAAATTTGGGTAATCCGGAAGAGGCATTTGGTTTAAGTGCAATGCCTAATGATGGTGTAGGATTGGCAAGAATGGAGTTTATTATTGCTAATCATATCCAAGCTCATCCTTTAGCATTGATACATTTTGATGAGCTGGAAGACGAACTTGCTAAATACAAAATTGCTGAGTTAACACCACAATATGAAAACAAAACTGCATTTTTTGTTGATAAACTAGCTCAAGGTATCGGTACAATAGCCGCAGCCTTTTACCCCAAACCAGTAATTGTCCGTCTCAGTGATTTTAAAAGTAATGAATATGCTAATCTTTTGGGAGGAAAACAGTTTGAACCAATCGAAGAAAACCCTATGATTGGATGGCGAGGTGCATCGCGCTACTATGATGACAAATATCGTGAGGGATTTGCATTAGAATGTCAGGCAATGAAAAAAGTTCGCGACGAAATGGGTTTAAAAAATGTGATTTTAATGATACCATTTTGCCGAACTCCCAATGAAGGAAGACGGGTACTTGCGGAAATGGGAAAAAATGGATTGGTGCAGGGAGAAAATGATTTACAAGTTTATGTAATGTGTGAATTACCGAGTAACGTCATACTTGCGGATGAATTTAGTGAGGTATTTGATGGTTTTTCCATCGGTTCTAATGATTTGACCCAATTAACTTTAGGACTAGATCGCGATTCGGGATTAGTAGCACATTTATTCGACGAACGTGATGAAGCTGTCAAGCGTATGATTTCTAAAGCAATTCACACTGTCAAGCAACATGGACGCAAAATTGGTATTTGCGGACAAGCTCCTAGCGACTATCCAGAATTTGCCCGTTTTCTTGTAAAAGAAGGGATTGATTCTATTAGTCTTAATCCCGATTCTTTATTGAAAACACTACTCGAAATTGCTACAGCAGAAAAAATGTAGAAATACAAACAAAATACTGTAGAGATGTTACATTTAATATCTCTACAGTCTCTACATCATATCTCTAGAAATCCAAAATTAAGAAATAGGTAATAATTATGTTTCACAAAATCTTAGTCGCAGTTGACAATTCTCCCATTAGTGAAAAAGTCTTTAACGAAGCAGTTTCTATTGCAAAAGCAACAAATGCAAATTTAATGTTGCTTAATGTTCTTTCTCCCTTTGAGGAAAGCTATCTTAATTCTGCTGGCATTTATACAAATAGCTATTATCCAACTTTTAATGCTAATAACATCGATTACTATATGGGAGCTTGGGAAGAATTAAAGCAACAAGGATTAAATTATTTAAAAATACTTAGCGATGAAGCTACTAAATTGGATATTCCTACAGAATTCACACAAAATTTAGGCGACCCAGGAAAAATTATTTGTGAAGTTTCTATTAATTGGAATGCCGATTTAATTATCATAGGTCGCCGTGGTCATCGCGGATTGAATGAGTTTTTCTTGGGTAGTGTTAGCAATTATGTTTTACATCATGCACCATGTTCAGTTCTGACTGTACAAGGGCAAATTATTACTAAGTCGGGAGAATCGCAAGAATCTAAGGAAATAGAAAAAGTCGAAACAACTTAATCTAATTATAATTCTCTCAAAAACTAGAATGTTGATGTCACTGTAACGAACCCTAATTACCAAGTCTTGAGGTGAATTATTATGAATAAAACAAATAATATTTGGAATATAAAAGAAAAGGATTTTCCAAAAACCAGTACAAAAGCAGAACAATTAAAGTTTCTTCTTAATTACGCCATACTTGCACCTTCTAGCCACAATACCCAACCTTGGTATTTCAAAATCCGCTCTGATGCAGTTTATTTATATGCTGACAGAACTCGTGCTTTACCCATTGCCGATCCCCAAGGTCGAGAATTAATTATTAGTTGTGGTACCACTTTATTTAACCTGCGTATGGCATTACATCACTTTGGTTATGCAGGTAAAATTACAACCTTTCCAGATTTCCACGATCGCGATTTATTAGCCTGTATTGAATTAGGCTATCCTATACAGCAAAGTACTGATGAAAACTTGCTATTCCAAGCAATTCCCAAACGACACAGCAATAGACACGATTACCAAGAATGGGATATTCCAGAGTCCACACTCAAATGGTTACAGAAAGATGCGACACAAGAAGGTGCATACTTACATCAGGGCTATTAATGGATTGTAATTATTTTTCTGCATAGCCATTGGTATTTCCCCAAATAAACTTTGTAGTTGATATTACTATGTATTGGGGAGAGGAGTGGCTATCTTTTTTTCGCCCGTGCTTGCATAAGAGCGAAATTAATACGCATACAATTTTATGACAAAATCAAATAAGTAATATCACAAAAAAGATTGTTTTATATTTTACTTTTTCTACCAGAATTATTGATGACGATAGTCAGCAAATTTGATAGAAGATATGGAAAACTATAAACAAGATTAATCACCGTTTTGTTCGCGTAAGATTTACGCGAACAACTCTTTTTTGTCCAAAGTCCAAATTAGTAGACCAGCGATTAGTTTAGTGACAGATAGCATAGACAATATCTCAGAATTCAGCACTTCATATTCAGGAAATCTCAATAGTTTGTTCGCTAATAATTCTTCTGTCGGTGTGCTAGCAATATGCGCGGCAGAGGGGAATTGTCAAATTGACGGACGAAAAACTTCGTTGTATTACTATCATGTTGACCCTGGAAATCGCAAGGTCAATCGCGGATTCTGTAGCGACCAAGGTCGGGGTGGCACAAACTTAGTAAATGCAGATGCTGGATGCTTGAGCAGAACTAGAAGTCGCATTCCTCGATTAGTTAGAAAGCTTCAAAATTCTAGCATAAATCCAGAACAAAATATTGAAGCATTCATCAATAATTTAGATCAGTGGAATCAAGCATCTCCTCGTGTTTCTGATTCTTTTCCAAAGAAATATGCTGATGCTCAAAATAAAGGATTAAAAGGGAAAGAAGCTATTTTATGGGCGAGAGTTGAAGCGTTTCGTCGAAGAAATGGAGAATTAGAAGCAGGTAGCTCACGAGTGGGTTTATTTTCGATTTGCGCTAACCCAAAAAATACTTACTACACGACGAGATTACAACAATATTCGATATTTTCAGAACGTTGGCGATGGAATTGCATTGCCTTAGACCAACGACGTAGATTAGAGGCAATTAATCAAGTTTTAGCGAGAAATATGAAATAATTTGATTAATCAAGCAGGAAGAATGATAGTTACAAAAGAGCAAAAGCTAGAAATACTAAATATTTTGAATCATCAAAATAACTAATGATAGTAACACAATGATGAAATGGTTATAAAATAGAGATAAATCAAGTCTTACTTATTTGACTGAATATGTTGTCAAAAAATAAGAAGTTAGTAGTCAGTTTATTTTGTGGAATTGGTGGTTTGGATTTAGGCTTCCAATCTGCTGGTTTTGAGATAGCGATCGCCATCGATAACAATCCCAAAGTTTTAGAATTATATAAACTTAATTTTCCAGATACGACAGTTTTATGTCGGGATATTGGGGAGATTTCCGCATCAGACATTAGAGAAATAATTCAACAAAAATATCTTGATTGGGACGGAGAAATTGCCGCAGTAATAGGCGGTCCTCCCTGCCAAGGCTTTTCGGTTGCTGGTAAGCAAAAACTTGATGACGATCGCAGCCAATTAGTCCTCAAATTCATCAATCTGGTGGTGGAACTCAATCCGTTAATGTTCGTAATGGAGAACGTTCCTGCGATCGAGTGGAAGAAGTTTTCTGAGATTACAGGGAATGCGATCGTGCTAATCGAAGAACACTACATCCTGTCCAAATGGTTGCTCACAGCATCAGATTATGGCGTACCCCAAAAACGACAACGAGCAATTTGGGTGGGATCGAAATTTGGTGAGATTGATGCACCTGTCGAGAGTGAAATAAGGTTTAGTGTGGGGGATGCGATACCGAAGGTCAGCGATAGCGTCGAAGACGCTGACCTCAGCCATATCCCTATCAATTCTCAAACCGACACCTGGGAACTAAACGAAAAGGGCGAATATGGCAGTTATTTGGATAAAATCTTTCCATATAGCCAACGGAGGCAAGCAACGTCAGACTCCGCAAATATTATTAACGGCTTTCAAGCAACAGCGCACACGGCAGCGACTCAGCAGAAATATGGTGATACTCTGACAGGGGAGAAAGAGCCGACGACTTGGGCTTATCGTTTGTCAGCCGATGGTTTTTCCCCGACATTACGTGCTGGAAGTGGGAATCGAACAGCAGCACGTCCTATCCATTATCAACATGCGCGGGTTATAACGGTTCGTGAAGCCGCGAGATTACACAGTTTTCCTGATTGGTTCGATTTTGGGGCAACTAAGTTGGCTGCTCATAAAGCGATCGGTAATAGCGTTCCTCCATTGCTTGCTTATGCGATCGCTTCTCAGGTATGGGCGCATTTGGAAGAACAGCAACAAAGTTCGACGGGGACAAGTTGCTTTGTACTTACCTATGTGCTGGATTTGCAAACCGTTGAAGCATCGGTTGATTTGAGAATTTTTTGCTCGTTCGGGCAACAGCTAGGAACACGAAATTACCTTGGTTTTAATTCGGTTGATGGGGACAATATCAAAGTCGGTAGCGAGCGATCGCCCCCACTTAATTAACCCATCGCCTACTACTATTTAATATTTCTGGTTTTGAAACAACATCAAAACTGATTGACTCACTTGTAAAATTACTGCTTGTCATCCTATAAACTTGCCAAAATTGCTAGCCTCGCTTGCCAATTATCATCGTGTTGCAGTGTGAGGACTGTATAACTGGTGTTGTATCTCAAATTATCTCGCTCGATTCCGTCTTGCTTTCTCCGTTCAGGACTATCATGAACTGAACCATCACAGAAAATAGCAATTTGAGCTTCTTTATAAATAAAATCCGGTTTACAGTTACCTTCTGGAATTAATTCCTGTGCTGTATCAGGTAATTTGTACCCCAATTGGTAAATTTCGCTTAATACTACACGCTCGAATTCCGAGTCTGGGTCTGTTTTTTGACGCAGTTGTTGGTATTGCTCTTCGCGGGAAATAGTTTCTACATAATAGACGCTGCTTTCTAATAATAAATCGAGCCAAGGTTTGATACTTTTACGATTTATAATTGCATGGTCAAATTGATTGCGATAAGATAGTAGACACTCATAACAGGCATTGATACAACTTTCTTTTTCCTGTTTGAAATGACAAATATCAAGTGCTGCATCAGCGATTTTTTGAAAAGCTTGTGGTTTTTCTAGTAGTTGAGAAAGAACACCTGCGCCTCCTTCAGATGGGGAGCATCCCACTTTTTATTTAGCGAGCAAAGATTAATCCATTAAGGTAAGCACAACGGTGAGCAATGACTTGAGG
>NZ_NTFS01000090.1 GCF_002289455.1 Brunnivagina elsteri CCALA 953 | reverse complement strand
GTTTAATATAATTTTGTCTAAAATATGATTCTCTAAAATCCCTTCTTTCAGGCATTCCAATAAAGTTTTTGTATTGAATTCAATGATTTCTGCTCGCTCACACAATAGATGAAATGTACTATTAAAACGTAATCGAGTGTCGTTTTTATTTTTGAGAAAACTAATTTTTGCTTGTTTTAAATGACTCACTACAAGTTTGGCATTTCCTGAAGTATTATCTCTTTCTGCTTCATTTACTTGTATATTTAAAGAGTGAATAAACTTATTATCATATTTATTTTCTTGTTCCAATGTTGTTAAAGCTTCGACAAAACAAATATTCGGAATTAGCAAATTAATATTTGTAGGTAAGTTGTTTAGTAAATCTTCTGCTAATTCATCTTGTCCTTTAGCAATAGCCATGATAAAATTTGTTTCAATGTAAAGTAGCACTCTCATTTTTTATTTAAGGCTCGGTAATACCACCTTCTAGTTTTTCCATCAAACCAATTTCTGAAAGTTCTTGATATGCAGGTGGAAATTCAGACTTCCAGTGATAGCAAAAATCACTAATCCAAGCTTCGATTAAACCTGTTAGATATAAGCTAAATATCTGCTTTTGATTGAATTCTGGTTCATAATAGCTCAAAACATCCACAGTTTTCAAATTCAGAATTGGTTCTGATATACTATTACCATTCCAGCGATAAATTAAAATATTAGTTGTGTCAACCAACATAAGATAAGGCACTATATTATTAATTTCGCCCAAAAAAATCAGTAATTGTTTTATCCCCCCACTTCTAATACTTGGGTTAGTGAAAGCTGAAGAAAATGCCTTCACTTCAGCAACAAGAATAATTTGTTTGTTTTTGTCTAAAGCTACTAAATCTGGATGGGGTAAATCCTCTCTAATTGAAGTTTGCATATCTTGAAATTCCTGACCTAAATAAATTAACTAAATCGAAGCAGTGATTTAAGTTGCTGCTATTGGTAATAATAGCGATGATTTTACGATCGCAAAGTTTTCCAAAATTTTCACTAGGCTAACTATTACTAACTACTTAGTCTCAAGTAAAACCACAGCATAAGCACAAATCCCTTCTTCCCGTCCAACAGCATCCAATTTTTCATTAGTAGTCGCTTTCACACCAACGCGATCGCACTCTAATTGCAGTACCCCAGCAATCTTTTCCCGCATTTTCTCAATATGGGGCTTTAATTTGGGACGTTCGGCAACAACCACCGTATCAATATTGACAATTTTCCAGCCTTTATCCAGAACAAGCTGATTAACCTGACTCAGCAACACCAAACTATCAGCACCTTCCCATTTTGGGTCAGTTGGGGGAAAATAATGTCCAATATCACCTAGAGATAAAGCACCCAACATCGCGTCCATAATCGCGTGTGTGAGTACATCAGCATCACTATGTCCGAGTAAACCAAGTTCATGGGAAATTTCTACACCACCGAGAATTAATTTTCTGTCAGTTGTTAAACGATGGATATCGTAGCCGTTACCAATGCGGATTGACATATTAGTTAATGGGGATTGGGAATTGGGGATTGGGAATTGGGGATTGTGGTAGGTTGTTGACTTTATCAAATAATTGTTAAGCCGTGAAAAGCCTATTATTTAGTCCTCTTTAGAGGACTTTAGCTTTTAGACGGGGAATTTATTCCCTGGCATGATAATTTTTCGTGGGATTTATCACAAAGTCAACAGCCTAGTATTTGGGATTAGGAATTAAGAATTCTGAACTAGGAATTACTATCATTTTCCTTTTCCCAAGCTTCCAGTAAATCGGGACGACGTTTGCGAGTGCGTTCGATTTGTTGTTCAAGTCGCCACTTTGCGATCGCAGGATGATTGCCGGAAAGAAGCACATCTGGCACGTTCCAACCCCGGAAATTAGCAGGACGGGTATATTGGGGATAATCGAGTAAACCGGACTCAAAACTCTCAATTTTTAAAGATTCGACTTTGCCAACTGTACCAGGAAGTAGACGGGTGACACCGTTAATCAATGCCATCGCCGGAATTTCGCCACCTGTCAAAATAAAGTCTCCTAACGAAACTTCACGGGTGACTATTTGCAACACACGTTCATCAACACCCTCGTAATGTCCGCAAATCACAATCAATTGGTTGTAATTTGTTGATAATTCGCGTAACAAAGGCTGATCGATAGTTTGTCCTTGAGGACTCATTAAAATTATTTCCCTTCGCGGTAAAATCGGCAGCGACTCCACTGCGGCGAATATCGGTTCCGGCTTCATCAGCATTCCGACTCCCCCACCGTAGGGTTCATCATCCACCTTGCGGTGCTTATCGTGAGTAAAATCCCTTGGGTTAACCAGATTCACTTGGGCAATCTGCTTGGCTAAGGCTTTACTCAACAGCCCCGAATTGAGAACGGAAGTAAAACAGTCAGGAAAGAGCGTAACTATATCAAAGCGCACAGTATTTCGTATTCAAGGACACTATTGTTAAATAAATTGGAATATCGAAAAAACGAGCATTCGATGTTCTGTTAGACACATGCATATGCAGTCGAGGTTGTCTAAAAGTAGGACAAATCGTTGATTCTTGCTCAAAACAAAAGTTTTTCTAATTACTTAAATTTATGTTTAAATATTGTCAAATCTACATTTAAATTAATAGACTAACTAGGTTAACAACTTCCAGGATGCATCAAACTGGTTCCAGAATAAGGCGTTTCCAGTCCTGCTTCCCCCCAAGCAGTGCTTTGTCAGTCTGGAAAAATCGACAGGTGAAGATCAAGACGTTAAGCTTTGGACAATAACATCGAGACTAAATCAAGAAACGATGTCTACCGAAAAGCTGCTTTGCATCTAAGCATCTTAGCGTGAAGTGGAATTTGGTAATCTTTATAAATTACCAATTTACATAAATGCTAAAAGTGTCCTTTAAAAAAGTGAAGCAGAAATCATAGATTAAAGCTTGCATAACTTGTTTAATTCACCTGAAGTTGTTGACAGGAGAAACACAATGCGGCAATTAAAGGCTAAATGGCTGGAAATGACGACACCCCAAGCAACTAAAACCGCCGTTCTCGTAATTGGAGGCGCTGAGGATAAGGTTCACGGACGCGAAATTTTGCGGACTTTTGTAGCCCGTTCAGGTGCTAACGATGCTCACATTACCATTATCCCGTCGGCTTCCCGCGAACCCGGTATAATTGGCGGGCGCTATATCCGCATTTTTGAGGAAATGGGTGCCAGCAAAGTTGAGCTTTTAGATATCCGCGATCGCGAACAATGTGAAGACCCAAATTTCAAGGAATCCCTCGCAAATTGTACAGGAGTTTTTTTAACAGGGGGCGATCAACTTCGATTATGCGGCGTGTTATCTGATACGTCGGTAATGGAAATAATTCGCCAACGGGTACGTTCCGGGGAATTGACCCTAGCAGGAACTTCTGCCGGGGCTGCGGTCATGGGACACCACATGATAGCTGGAGGTGGTTCAGGAGAGTCTCCTAACCGTTCTCTGGTGGATATGGCAACGGGTTTGGGGTTAATCCCCGAAGTGATTGTTGACCAGCATTTTCACAACCGTAACCGGATGGTGAGATTAGTCAGTGCGATCGCATCTCACCCCGACCGCATTGGCATTGGCATCGATGAGGACACATGCGCTATGTTTGAGAAAGATGGCTGGATGCAAGTCTTTGGGAAAGGTAGCGTTACAGTCGTTGACCCCACCGAAGTTACCCACACCAACGAACCTAACGTCGGCGCTACCGAACCGTTGACCATCCACAATATGCGGATGCACATCCTCAGCCACGGCGACAGATACCACCTCTACCAGCGCACCGCCTTACCAGCTAACTATCGTATTTCTAACTAACCTCTAGCTAATGTTTAGGTAATTCTCACTAATCTCTAGCTGAAAAATTCCATCTGGCGGAATTTTGTGTCTGCGGTTACACTGAGTTGACCGCTAATTACTACCTTGCACTAGAAAAAGTGAGAATAATACGATGTAAGAAGAAAAAACTGTTTTAAAAAAACAGTTAAGCGGTCAATTCCAGTAAGAAACTAGAAAAGACTCCGAATCTCCATCTACCTATTCCCATGAGAATCCTCAAAATCCAGACCTTACGCGGTCCCAACTATTGGAGCATTAGACGCCACAAGTTGATAGTCATGCGCCTCGATTTAGAGAACCTCGCCGAGTCGCCCTCGAATGAAATCCCCGGTTTTTACGAAGGATTAGTTGAGGCGCTGCCAAGTCTGGAGGGTCACTATTGTTCGCCTGGCTGTCGTGGTGGTTTCCTAATGCGAGTCAAAGAAGGCACAATGATGGGTCACATCATCGAACATGTTGCCTTGGAATTACAAGAACTGGTAGGTATGCCCGCAGCCTTCGGTCGTACCCGCGAAACTGGCACGCCAGGAATCTACCAGGTTGTATTCGAGTACGAGAACGAGGAAGCCGGACGCTATGCAGGACGCGCAGCAGTACGCTTGTGCCAAAGTATTGCTGACCGAGGTCGCTATCCCCAAGCCGAATTAGAGCAAGACTTACAAGACTTGCGCGATTTTGCCCGCGACTCAGCCCTAGGACCTTCCACCGAAGCAATTGTCAAGGAAGCCGAGAAAAAAGGTATTCCTTGGATGACCCTTGATGCCCGTTTCCTGATCCAATTGGGCTACGGTGCAAGTCAGAAGCGCATCCAAGCGACTATGACGAACAATACAGGCATCCTGGGAGTAGAACTGGCTTGCGATAAAGAAGCAACAAAACGCATCTTGGCTGCTGCCGGAGTTCCAGTTCCTAGAGGTAGTGTGATCAATTTCCTCGACGATTTGGAAGAAGCGATCGAATATGTCGGTGGCTATCCAATCGTGATCAAGCCTGTAGACGGCAATCATGGACGCGGTATCACCATCGATATTCGTAGTTGGAGTGAAGCCGAATCAGCTTATGATGCAGCGAGACAAGTTTCCCGTGGTGTAATTATCGAAAAATACTACACGGGACGCGACCATCGGGTGTTAGTGGTTGATGGTAAAGTTGTTGCCGTTGCCGAGCGCGTGCCAGCACATGTTGTTGGTGATGGCAAGTCAACGATCGCAGAACTCGTCGAAGATACTAACAGTGACCCCAATCGCGGCGAAGGGCACGAATCGGTTCTTACCAAAATCGAATTAGACCGTACCAGTTACCAATTACTCGAACGGCAAGGTCTAACCCTCAGCAGCATTTTACCCAAAGATAAAACTTGTTATTTGCGAGCAACTGCCAACCTCAGTACTGGTGGTATTGCCGTTGACCGAACCGACGAAATTCACCCAGAAAACGTCTGGATGGCACAACGCATCGTCAAAACTATCGGCTTAGATATCGCAGGCATTGATGTTGTTACCAACGACATTAGCCGTCCGGTACGGGAAACCGATGGGGTAATTGTCGAAGTCAATGCTGCACCAGGTTTCCGAATGCACATCTCCCCTAGCTACGGCACATCCCGGAATGTGGCTGGTGCAGTGGTTGATATGTTATTCAAAAACGAACAGGCAAGTCGTGTTCCTATTCTCAGTGTTACGGGCACAAATGGCAAAACGACTACAACCCGCCTGCTGGCACATATTTTCCGACAGACAGGTAAGGTTATTGGTTATACGACCACTGACGGTACTTATGTTGGGGAATACTTAGTTGAGTCAGGTGACAACACCGGACCCCAAAGCGCTCAGTTGATTCTCCAAGACCCAACAGTCCAGGTTGCTGTCTTGGAAACAGCCCGTGGTGGTATCCTCCGTTGTGGTTTAGCTTTTGAATCGTCAAATGTTGGTGTAGTCTTAAATGTTGCCGCAGACCACTTGGGTTTGGGTGATATCGACAACATCGACCAACTGGGACACCTCAAGAGTGTAGTCGCCGAAGCTGTATATCCCGATGGTTATGCGGTTTTAAATGCCGATGACCCCCGTGTTGCCGCAATGGCTGAGAAAACCAAGGCAAATATTGCCTACTTCACGATGAATAGTGACTCGCAACTAGTACGCGACCATATTCAAAAGGGTGGAGTTGCTGCGTTATATGAAAATGGCTATATTTCCATCTTGAAGGGCGACTGGACGCACCGGATTGAGAAAGTCGAAAATATTCCCCTGACAATGGGGGGACGTGCGCCGTTTATGATTGCGAATGCTTTAGCGGCATCGTTAGCGGCATTTGTCCAGAATGTCACCATTGAGCAAATTCGTGCTGGTTTAAACACATTCCGCGCTTCGGTGAGCCAAACACCAGGGCGGATGAACTTGTTTAACTTGGGGAATTACCATGCATTGGTTGACTATGCCCATAACCCCCACAGTTATGAAGCTTTAGGTTCGTTTGTTAAAAATTGGAACTCAGGACAGCGCATCGGTGTTGTTGGCGGTCCAGGAGACAGACGGGACGAAGATTTTGTGACTTTGGGTAAACTCGCTGCGGGTATTTTTGAGAAAATAATCGTCAAAGAAGATGATGATACGCGGGGAAGGGCACGTGGTTCTGCTGCTGAGTTAATCTCGAAGGGTATCAAGCAAGTTAAGCCAGACTTAAGTTACGAAATGATACTCGACGAAACCCAAGCAATTAACAAAGCATTAGACTCCGCACCTGACAACAGTTTGGTGGTAATTTTACCAGAAAGCATTACCCGTGCAATTAAGTTGATTAAAGCCCGTGGTGTTGTCAAAGAAGAACTACAACAGCAAAATCAATCTACAAATTCTGGTGATTCCTCTCAAATTGGAGTTTCTCCAACAACAGTTGTAAATCGACTGTAGTTGATTTGTTCGTTATCATTTGTCATTTATCATTTGTTTTTATGTTACTAACCAATGACCAATGACAAATGACCAGAATTAATGGGATTCAAGCTCCATCGTTCACTTCGATCTTTAAGCGTCAAGTGTTTTCGCGAGGCTTTAGCCCTCTGAGTATGTCGAAAATGACTATTCGTCTTCTTTTTGTTGCTCCTGACTGGTTTCCTCACTGGGATTATTTAATTCTTCTTTGAACCCACGTAGGGTTTTTCCCAGTGCGGTACCTAGTTCGGGGATTTTTTTTGGTCCAAAAACGAGTAGTGCGACTATACCAATTACGGCGATTTCCGTCCATCCAAGTCCAAACATTGGGATTACCTGTAAATTATCCTCTAATAACTATAAACTCAAACTTATCTGGGATGGTTATTCTATCGGTTCTTGAGATTTTCTCCAACCCAACACTAAACCGATGGAATAGTTATTTTTTTTGTTGGGATATCATTTAACACACAGGCTAATTTTGTGGCAAAAATGCGGGTATTGTACTTAGTTTCGCATAATTTCTTGGCTCTTTTACCCATTGCTTTGGCTTCTTCTGGATGCTCGAATAGATATGCGATCGCATTTTTCCAACCTTGGACATCACCGGGTTCTACCCAAATACCAATATTTTCTTTCTCAATATCGATATTTACAAGCTGATTGCGTGTCATAATAATTGGTTTACCAACTGCCATCCCATCCAATAAACTTGTTAAGCCAATCAGTTGCTCTTTTTTCTCCAGCATCGGTACAGCAATGGCGAAGGATTTTTGATATTCTGGGAGAATTTCTCGCGATGATATCAATTTTTTTTGGCTGTAGATATTTACATTAGGAGGAATATTTTCTATAGTTGGTTCCGCATCTTCAGTACAATATATTTTCAGATGGTAGGGACTATTAGTAAATGCTTCGACTAAAGTGTTAAAATCCCGCAAGGTTCGTCCCGCAGTAATTATAAATGGTGTTTCCTGGGGAGAAATTTTGTCAGTATCTAAATCATAAAAATCAGTATCAACTCCCCATTCTAACATTGTTACTTTTTCCGGGGATATGTGGAAATCGTCAATTAATTGATGGCGTACAATCTCATTCAGACAAATAAATTTATCATTGCTGCTATAAAATAAGTTAAACAACAATTTGTTCCTAAAAATGGGTTTGATGCAATGATGTACAATTATGGCGATGGGAACACGAATCAACCCCAGTCTTTTCATCAATCCTAATACTAGTGTGTCGTGTTGACAACCACAATACACTGCATCATACTTACTCAAATGTGGTATTGTTCTTAGTTGTTGGTCTAAGTCTCCCAGAAGTTTAATTTTATTACTAATTTTCTTTAAGAATTCGTATTTACTGTAAGGTAAAACATCAACATAAATACCATGCTCGAATAAATGATTTACTCCCCACAGATGTTGTCCTGGTGACTTTTTCTCTAACCATTCACTCCACAGCAAATCGGTTGGACAGTTATTGAGAAACAGTATTCGCATCGTACAACCATAATACCTTAAACAAAGAAACATGGTACATCTTTTTAAGGTTTTTGAGGAGGGTTCCAGATTGCAAACTGTACTGCGATCGCTTAAAAAAAAACATACACAGTATAGTATCCAACAACAGCAAAGCTGAGGTTGTATAATTTTTTACATATTAATCATTCGCTAAACTCAATCTACAATTAGTACAACTAAATTACAGATATTTCCTACTTTCTTTTTTCAGGAATATTTAAATTATTGACGGAATTTATGGGGTTTAATTGAACATAAGTAAAAGTTGTATCTGGAGTTAAAGAAAATTCTACAAATGAATCTTTAATCCAAGTTTTTTTCTGATTCTCAAAACTGCTTAAAACCCCATTTATATATGTATTTTCGGTACGTTGATGACCGTACTCGCGAACCGTGCGATCGCTCGCAACTGGAATGATGAAACTATTGCCACTTCCAGCAAATTTTACTGATTCATATTTAGTCGGAATTACTCCCAGTTTCGGGGAAGTCGATTTGCGCGAATTTAAAGCTGTGTTGATTATATCGATTGCTTTGGTTGCAGCTTCAGGTTTTTGCCAAAATGTTGGTGCTATATTAGAGTTATAGATTTCCCGAAAACTTCCATAGATAAATTTAACGTTGTAGCGTTGATTCTCTATAGTTAAATTCTTGATTTCTGTAATATTTCCTTTACTGTCTCGAATTAGATTAAAATTTGTTCTTTTTTGTGCGGATGTAGTCGCTATACTTGGGGTGATTGCAGGGGAAAATAGTGTTAAGCTAGTGGCAAATACAATAGTCTGGATGATTATTTTCATGATTGGGTAAGTCGATTGAGTTTGCAATTTGATGATAAAGCTATTTTACCCAGATGTAATTACTTGTTTTGTCAGGAACATAGGGATAAAAATAATACTTATATAATCTTGATTTTGTTGGAGAGATTTATAAAGTTGAATTGAAGTAACTTTTTTGGTTAATAAATTGGTAAGTATATTTTACTACTAACTGGTTTGACGAGTAGTTATTGAGTTAATTAACGGCATTAGATAGATTGTGGCTTCTCATAGATTCAAACGCAGATAGACGCGGATACATCCATAGTCTTTTGTGACACC
Organism: Brunnivagina elsteri CCALA 953; assembly: GCF_002289455.1. Taxonomy (GTDB): domain Bacteria; phylum Cyanobacteriota; class Cyanobacteriia; order Cyanobacteriales; family Nostocaceae; genus Brunnivagina; species Brunnivagina elsteri. The sequence goes on along the minus strand of NZ_NTFS01000090.1, from coordinate 8,598 downwards.
TGTATAAGTCCCATTCATTTTTAAATCACGAATTTGTTGACCAAGAACCCATGCTTGTGAATGTGAATTTGTCTTGGATAGAGATTGGAACGCCGCTATTAATATTCTAGAATTAGCCTTGAGTACCGCAGGTCATGTGGGAACTTGGGTCTTAGACCCGAACGCTTCAGGAGATTCGACCTCTACTCATGTTGGAGAAATCCTGTATGAGCAAGTTGGGTCTATGAATGAAGAATCTTCGCCCTTATAGGGCGGAGATTGTCAAATCAGCTAAATTTGCCCCAAAATGGTTTAAATACCAAGCATATTTTTGTTCAATTGAATTAGCTCCGTTTGATATTCAGAAAAATTTCTGAATTTTTATTATGACTTCCAAACTTTGGTCTTTTGTTACTCCCGGTATTCCAGATGATTTATTTGAGAATTTACCAGGTATTCCCCTAAGTCAGCGCGAAATTCGTTTGCAGTTACTTTCCCAATTACGACTAAAATCTGACTCCGTACTGTGGGATATTGGTGCGGGAACAGGAACGATTCCGGTAGAAGCGGGATTATTGTGTCCACAAGGCAAAATTGTCGCTATTGAACGGGATGAAGAAGTGGCAAACTTGATTCGACGTAATTGCGATCGCTTTGAAGTCAAAAATGTCGAAGTGATTGAAGGAATCGCACCAGAATGCCTTCACGACTTACAGCAAAAACCCGATCGCATCTGCATCGAAGGAGGACGTGCGATCGCTGATATTATGCAAACTGCATGGAGTTATTTACCCCCATCAGGACGAGTTGTCGCCACAGCTGCTAATCTAGAAAATCTGTATACGATTTCTCAAAGCCTTGCTGAATTACGAGCAATAAATGTCGAAGTCGTTCAATCCGCAGTTAACCGCTTGGAAATGCGCGGATTCTCCCGAACTTTTGCCGCAGTCGATCCTATATTTATCCTCAGTGGTGAGAAATTAGATTAATATTCTAGATTAACCTAGATTAAATACCCTAGATTGAACATCCAAGATTAAACATCCAAAATCCAAAAATATAATTATGCCTTGGACTCGGATTATAAGCGGAATTATTGCGATCGCGATCGCCTTGACAACAACCTTATTAGGAGGTTGGTATTTTACTTTCACCTATATAGTTATTGTTTTTCTCGGTCAAAATGAGTTTTTTGACCTTGTTCGTGCTAAAGGTATTGCACCTGCTGCTAAAACTACCCTCGCTCTTAGCATGGCTCTATTGGCAATTTCTACTGTCAATGTCACCCTTGCTGATGCTGTACTACCTCTTGCTGGTACTTTTATCTGTTTTTACCTGCTGTTTCAACCCAAAATCGCCACCATTGCGGATATTTCTGCTTCGATTTTAGGTTTGTTTTATACTGGCTATCTACCAAGCTTCTGGGTGCGATTGCGTGGGATTGATAGCTCTACATATGCAAATTTGCCATTAAACGGGTATTTTCCCTCTGCCTGGAGTGATTTATTTACAAGGTTACACATAAATTCAATACCCCAAGGTTTATGCGTCACCATATTAGCTTTTTTATGTATTTGGGCTGCCGATATTGGTGCTTATTTTGTTGGTAAATACTTTGGCAAAACCCATTTGTCTGATATCAGTCCCAAAAAGACTGTTGAAGGTGCCATATTTGGGATTGCTGGCAGTGTCATAGTGGCAACAATTGGTGCTTACTACTTAAATTGGTCACATTATATACTTACTGGTATTTCATTGGGCTTATTGATTGGGATTGCCAGTTTGTTGGGAGACCTTACAGAATCTATGCTCAAGCGTGATGCTGGGGTCAAAGATTCAGGTCAATTAATTCCCGGACATGGTGGTATTTTAGACCGCACCGACAGTTATATTTTTACCGCTCCCATCGTCTACTATTTCGTCACGCTTTTATTACCGTTATTAAAGTAAGTTTCTAGCCATTGGCAAATCTAGCAGAAACTTATCGCTCAAAAATTCTGGATTGGAATTATTCACATACAACAAAATCTTAACCTCCGCAACTGCCATTAGAGATATAATTGAATTTGATAGTTGATATTTTTGGCTTTTGGTTAGCGATATTCCTACGAAGTCGCTTTACGTAGTCTACTTAACCCTTGAGGAAAGGAATTTCTATGGATTGACATTTATCTGTCCGTAACAAATAAGTTTTTCTGGGGTTATTGCCAAATCCTCAATTTCAACATCGCAACCAAGGTCGAAATAATGTTCTTTTTCTAATTCGGAACTAATCGACTCATTGAACGGGTGGTCAACTAGTGTTAATTTTAACTGATTGCTACTCAGTAATTCCAAACCAATACCAATTTTTAGAGGTGACTGGAGCATTGCTTCGCTGTCAGTATCCTGATTTGCGAATAGTATCAATTGATTCTTGTCAAGAATAACTTTTTTCCAGATAATTATTTTGGAATTTGGGCTAAACTCTGGTAATAGTTTTATCAGGGCATCATTTAAGGCTGTAGATAATAACGCTGATGTGAGGGAAGCATTTAAGTCACTTTCCTCTAAAATTAGCCTGCCTGTAACTGGTATAACTTCTAACAATCGTAGTGGTTGACCTTTGAGAACAGAGCTAATATCGACGCGGATATTTTCGGCAGTCAGTTGAATAGACGTGAGGTGAAGTCCTTGATAAACTGCGCGGTTAGCAAAAATAGATAGTTTGGGTATTGTTCCACTCAATATTTGCCTGTCATTTGCTTGAATATCGATTTCTAAATCTTGGATATCGCTGACTTGCGATCGCAAAAAAAGCTTGAGTGCCCCTTTAAGCACTCTGGTAACAAGACGAAATCTGGAAGCTTTTGTTTTTTCTGGATGGGTTTCTGACATTTTATTGCTCGAACTACAAATATCTAATTTAGTTAATGTAATAAGGGTCATCAAACAATTTTTAACTGTAACACCTGAATCTATTTAGTAGATTGCAAAACATATATTATTTACTTAACACTCATTAACTCACACTCAGTATTAATCCGATGGAGGCTAGGTTACAAAAAGTACTATCCCAATGGGGAGTTGCCTCCCGTCGCCAAGCCGAAGAAATGATTCGGCAATCGCGAGTACGGATAAATGGTACATTGGCACATGTCGGACAAAAAGTCGATCCTCAGCGCGACACCATCACCGTTGATGGCAATCCGATTGCTATGTCAGAACGTCCAGCATCAATATATTTACTACTAAATAAACCAGTTGGAGTTGTTTCGACTTGCGACGATCCCCAAGGAAGACCAACAGTTTTAGACTTGCTACCCCAGGAATTAAGTTCTGGTCAAGGGATTCACCCTGTTGGTCGTCTTGATGTTGAATCCACAGGGGCATTAATTTTGACAAACGATGGGGAACTGACATATCATCTCACCCATCCGCGCCATAGCATATCCAAAACATATAGTGTTTTTGTAGAAGGACATCCTCCCGAAAATGTGTTAGAAACATGGCGACAGGGAGTAATGCTTGATGGAAGAAAAACACGGAGAGCTTTGGTGCGGGTCATCAAAAGATTGGGAAACCAAACAAGTTTAGAAATCGTGTTGAAGGAGGGACGTAACCGCCAAATTCGTCGCGTTGCCGATATTTTGGGATATCCGGTAATCAAATTACATCGTACTGCGATCGGTGAAATTAAATTACATTCACCAGGACAGGCTTTTTTGAAAGAGGGTTCCTACCGTTCCCTGACAGATTTTGAGATTAGCAATTTGCATTTATCTATTTCGATTGGTTCCTATTGACGATTCTGCTGGGTTAAGGAGTAATAAAGAAAATGAAATGGTTGCGAAAGAAAAAAGTAGATCAACTGAACCCTTCATTTGACGAACAGAGACAGCAAGCACTCACAGAAATCGGAGCAAAACTAAAATCCACACGGGAAGGATATAGTTTTGGGATTGAGGATGTGGTTAGCTACACAAAAATTGCTCGTAAATTGGTAGAAGCAATTGAAGAGGCTGATTTAGGAAATCTACCAGAACCTATTTATATTCGGGGTTTAATTAGAAGATATGCCGACGCACTGGGTTTAGACGGTGCGGAAACGGCAAATCAACTACCGATGGAAGTTAACCCCGTTAGTCTCAAACCGAATTGGAAAAGTAATTCACAGCAACTACGACCAACTCATTTGTATTTACTTTACATTGGCATCATAGTATGCTCTGTCAGCAGCCTGTCCCATGTTTTAAATACAAGTACTATTGCCACTAATTCGGAGTCTGGAAAAGAAGCTGGAAAACAAGCATCTAATTCCAACCAGCAATTTGCTTTAGAATCGGCAAGTAATAAACAAGGGAATAACCTCAATAACCAACAGGTACAAGTTGGTGTAGTGGTAAAAGACTCATCATGGATTCGCGTAGAAGTTGACGGTAAAACGGAATTTGAAGGTCGTTTGCCTCAAGGTAGTCATCGTACTTGGAAAGCAGAATCACAATTAACTGTGAAAACTGATAATGCAGGTGGGGTTATGGTTAGCGTCAATCAAGAGCAACCTAAACCAATGGGCGAAATTGGTAAAGCTGAACAAGTTACGGTTGCGACGAATACTCGCTCTTAGGGAATACCAATAAATATTGTAGGGGTGGGGTATTCCCCACCCTTTCAGGTGATATGGTTCTACCAGAAATAAAATAAAATTAGGGCAAACAACCGTTTGCCCCTACAATATTTTTTGATAACCGTGATATTTTTGGGGTTATTTTTGTGGTGCGCGTCCGTAGAGGATGGTTAAATCTTTCAATTTTGCGCTTAAATCTGGCGTTAACGTATCAGAGTGATATCGCCATTCCCAGTTACCTTCTGGTTTTCCCGGAAAATTCATTCGTGCTTCATTTCCTAAACCCAAAATATCCTGTAGTGGAGTTATCGCTTGATTTGCGATCGCGCTAAATGCCAAGCGAATTAAATCCCAATGGATGTCGTCGTTACTTATACACCCTAAATACATCCAGAGATTGCGTTTTTCCCAATCACTCGCAGTATTCCACCATCCAATAGTCGTATCATTATCATGGGTTCCTGTATAAACTACTGCATTTCTTTGGTAGTTAAAGGGTAAAAATGGGTTTCCAGGATCGGAACCAAAAGCAAATTGCAGTACTTTCATTCCGGGAAACTCGTATTTATCGCGTAATTCTTCAACTTCTGGGGTAATAATTCCTAAATCTTCAGCCAAAACGGGTAATTTGCCTAACTTTTTGCGAATTGCTGCAAATAGTTTATCTCCTGGAGCTGTCACCCATTTACCCTTTTCTGCGGTTTCTTCACCTTTTTCGACAGCCCAATAAGCCTCAAATCCGCGAAAATGGTCAATACGAATAATATCAACATAATCTAGCATTGCTTCAAAGCGCTGTATCCACCATTTAAAGTCTTGTTTTTGTAATGCCTTCCAGTTGTAAACCGGATTTCCCCAAAGTTGACCTGTAGCGCTAAAGTAATCAGGGGGAACACCAGCCATTAAAGCTGCTTCTCCAGTTTCCTCATCCAAGCAAAATATTTCGGGATTTGACCAGACATCAGCGCTGTCTTGAGCTACATAAATGGGAATATCGCCAATAATTTCGATCCCTTGCTCGTTTGCGTAGGTTTTCAGTTGTGACCACTGATGGAAGAATTGGAATTGGAGGAATTTATGGTAGAAAATATTTTCAGCCAGTTCTTGAGTCGCTTTTACAAGACTTTCAGGTTTGCGTTTTGCTAATCCTGTTTCCCATTGAAACCAACTGGCATTTTGATTTGCTTCTTTCAAAGCCATAAACAATGCATAATCATCCAACCAATGAGCTTTTGCTTTACAAAATTTAGTAAATTTTTCCTTTTGTTTCGGTTCTGCTTGATTTTTAAAATTTTGACAAGCTAATTTGAGTAAATGAGTTTTGTAAGATATAGCTTGGTTGTAATCGACTTGATGGGTAGGAAAATTAGGTACATTCCCAAAATCCCACTCAGCAAGTAGATGTTCTTCCTGCAACTTATCGAGACTGATAAGTAATGGATTACCTGCGATCGCAGAATAGGACATATATGGAGAATTACCATAACCAGTTGGTCCTAATGGCAAAACCTGCCAATATTGTTGAAAACTCTCTTTCAGAAAATCAATAAACTTATAAGCTTCATCACCCAAATCACCAACACCAAACCGACTGGGGAAACTGGTTGGATGTAATAAAACACCACTGGAACGAGGAAATGGCATAGATTTTAGATTTCGGATTTTGGATTTTAGATTTTCATAGAGACGTTTCACCGAAACGTCTTTACAAGATTTTGGATTATTTGGATTTTAGATTTTGGATTTTGGATTTTCGATTTTGGATTTTCGTAGAGACGTTCCGGTGGAACGTCTTCATAATATTTTAGATTTTAGATTAGGAAGTAACGTAACAACAGATAATAATACCCAATTACCAATTCCCAAATTAATATGTATCGAAACCCAGCACCAACAGTAGATATCATCATCGAACTTTGCGATCGCGCTCATCGTCCCATAGTCTTAATTGAACGTCATAATGAACCATTTGGATGGGCTATTCCTGGTGGATTTGTCGATTATGGCGAATCTGTCGAATTTGCGGCAAAACGCGAAGCCGAAGAAGAAACGGGGTTGCAGGTGGAATTAATCGAACAATTACTAGTTTATTCTGACCCAGAACGCGACCCACGCCAACACACATTAAGTATTGTGTTTCTCGCAACCGCAATCGGGGAACCCAAAGCTGGAGATGATGCGAAGAATCTGGGAGTTTTTGAACCTTGGCAAATTCCAGAGATATCCCATAAATTATGCTTTGACCACGATCACATTTTACGCGATTATTTTAAATATCGAAATTACGGCATACGTCCCAGATTGGGAATTCGGTAGAGACTACCCGATGGGTCGTCTAAGAATTAGGAATTACACCAATTTTATATGGAAATGAATAAAATTAACCCCACCGCCTGTGGCACCTCCCCTTAGCAAGGGGAGGTATATAGTTCATCTCAGTGTATTAGATGCAACCAAGAACCGCTATAAATTTACCAAGCAGTTGCCGAACCACGAATAATAATACTTTCACCTTCAACCCTGACATTCTCTATCTGAATTGGAACTAAAATACCTTTGCTGGTGATTTTGTCCTTTAAATAAACTTCCGAAATTCCAGTGTATTGAGACAACTGGGAAATGCTCACTGGGAAATTTCCTAACTTGAAACTAGTATTATTTTCCAACGCGATTTTATTCTTACTGTTGTCGCTAATAATGGGTTTTCCTTCAACCTCAATATATAGAGAATTATCTTTAATTCCAGGTATTTTTGATAACGCTTGGGCTAATTTAGCTGGATTTCCTTCACCCAAATCATTTGCGATCGCTTGCGTATCCACTACAGTACTAATTTTCATCTTGCCATTTTCGATACTAGTACTGGCATCCTTAACAGTATCTCCCACAAATTGCGATCGCACCAAAATATCCATCTCATCTTGATTTAATCTCACTTCTCCACGACTATTCGGGAATTTTCCCAGAGTCTTGCTAATTTTCGTAAAAACACGTTCTTTTTCCTTTTGGATTTCCTCAGCAGTTTGTGGTGTGGGTTTTACCGCAGCTTGAGAAGATTGGGGAGAATGCGATCGCTTAGACTGTAAACTAGTCGGCATCTGGGTTAACTGATACCACACAAACAACAAACCCAACGCGATCGCGGAAACCACACCACCAGAAACCAGCAACAGCCGTTTTGCTAATACCATGTTACTAAACCTCGTCCATGATGAAACCCGGAGTTTTTTAGCGATTCAAATACGTCATTGCGACGTAAGGTAGACGCGCTTCTTCGGCTACTTACAGAAATAGCTAACGCGCTTACCGGCAGGGTAGCAATCTCAAGGTCTTTATGGAAAACTACAGTTCTCAAGATAGACTAGGTTTAACACCACATTCAACCAGCTAAATTTTAGCAGTGAGCTTTCAATATATTCTAATCAAATAGAACAAACTGGATAATCATTCCAGAGTTTCAATGATGGAGAGCCAACAAATGGGATAATGCCTAATGGATAAATTAGAAGCGCTTCAAAATCAACACTACTATGACACATCAAGTAATTCGTACAGATAATGCACCAGCACCAGTTGGACCATACAATCAAGCCATAGTCGCATCTGGAAAAATGATATTTGTGGCTGGACAAATCCCTCTCAATCCTCAAAGTATGACAATTACTGGTGATGGGGATATTACGAAGCAAACCGAACAAGTAATGGCAAATCTGGAAGCAATTCTTATTGCTGCTGGTGCGACTTTTAATAATGTCGTGAAAACAGGTGTTTTCCTCAAGGATATGAATGATTTTGCGGCAATGAATACTGTTTATGCGAAATATTTTCCTGAAGATTCCGCACCAGCACGTGCATGTGTGGAAGTATCTAGATTACCCAAAGATGTATTAGTTGAAATTGAATGTATTGCGGTGATTTAAAGAAGGTAATAAGAGGATGTTTGAAAAGTACCCCGAAATGTCATGCTGAGGCACGTTCGCGTAGCGTGTCCCCTTGGGACTCAGCATCTCAAT
>NZ_NTFS01000009.1 GCF_002289455.1 Brunnivagina elsteri CCALA 953 | reverse complement strand
GAATTTCAGTTTTTGGTGATGAAAATATGTATTTTTAACAGACTTTTAGGATAAATTTAGTATTTTAGGAGCAAATTAATGCGGATTGCTAATGATGTTACAGAATTGATTGGGGGAACTCCTCTGATTAAACTCAACAAAATTCCCCAATCAGAAGGATGTGTTAGCACAATAATTTTCAAATTGGAAGGGATGAACCCAGCAGCTTCAGTCAAAGACAGAATTGGTGCAAGCATGATTCAAGCGGCAGAGGAAGATGGATTGATTCAACCGGGGAAAACGGTTTTGGTAGAGCCAACATCAGGAAATACCGGAATTGCCCTAGCGATGGTAGCAGCAGCAAAGGGTTATCAACTGGTTTTGACTATGCCAGAAACGATGAGTTTAGAACGTCGGGCAATGCTGCGTGCTTATGGTGCTTCTTTGATACTAACCCCAGGTACGGAAGGAATGGGGGGAGCAATTCGTCGTGCTGAGGAGATAGCTGCTTCGACACCGAATGCATATATGTTACAACAGTTTCGCAATCCCGCAAACCCGCAAATACATCGTCAAACCACAGCTGAGGAAATTTGGGCTGATACCGATGGGCAAGTTGATTTTGTTGTCGCAGGAGTTGGTACGGGAGGTACTATTACTGGGATTGCGGAAATTATTAAGCAACGTAAACCCAGTTTTTGCGCGATCGCAGTTGAACCGGTCAATAGTTCTGTGCTTTCTGGAGGCAATCCAGGGGCACATAAAATTCAAGGGATAGGTGCTGGATTTATCCCGGAAGTTCTCCGTACTGATTTGATTGATGAAGTAATCAAGGTCAGCGATGAAGATGCAATGATTTATGGACGAAGACTTGCACGGGAGGAAGGTTTATTATCGGGAATATCTTCTGGTGCAAACCTGTGTGCAGCTATACAAGTAGGTAAGCGTCCCGAAAATGCAGGGAAGTTAATTGTCGCGATTCAACCTTCCTTTGGAGAACGCTATTTGAGTAGTGCCATGTTTCAAGACGTATGAGTGCTGAAAGGGAAAGATTAATTTAATTTTTCCCTTTTCCCAAAAAATATACTGTACTGACTACTTTCAAGTCAGAAGGGAAGAGGGTTGTGGGGAATTTTAATTTTCGTTACATATTTTGCTGTTTGCTCCTTTCTACTTAGTCTTAAGAAAATATTAAAAAAAGTTTCCACCAAAAAGTTAAGAAGTGTATAGGATAGGAGAGACAGGAATGTTGAGAAGTTAAATATTTCTCATGCCCCTGTGTCCGTTCTTCCTTATTCTCTGGTCTAAGGGGGTGTTTAAAATAAATATTAAATTTGGTTTGTACAGTAATGCAGGATATCTATAAATTTACCAATAGTTTCTGAATGGGATTTCTGAATGGGACAGCCTTCACTTATCGCACATTTTTAAACTGGGCACAACTAAATGTAAACTTACATTTACTAGTATTCATGTACTTAGCAGAACTAAATCAACATTTCAATGTAATAATAATTACTTAATTTAGGAGACATATTTAATATGCAGTTACTTCCACGACCTCAGATGAATCATCAGCCACGGGTGGAATTAGATTCTGAGCAGTCAAATAAACCCCCATATATGCAGGTTCCCAGACAACCTGAGTCTTCACGAGGCAAGCGACGACAGTCTCAGGAAGAACGTAATCGGGTTGCTATTTTTATTGATGGTGCTAACCTGTTTTATGCAGCAATGCAGCTAAATGTTGAAATTGATTATGCTAAATTGTTACGCTGTCTAACTAAAGACCGTCAACTAATTAGAGCTTATTTTTATACAGCCTGCGATAGCGGTAATGACAAACAACAAGGCTTTTTGCTGTGGATGAGTCGTAATGGTTATCGAGTTATAACAAAAGAATTAATTCAATTTCCTGATGGTTCAAAAAAAGCCAATCTAGACATTGAGATAGCTGTAGATATGCTGACATTAGCTCGGCATTGCGATACTATTGTGCTTCTCAGTGGTGACGGGGACCTTGCTTATGCTGTAAATTCAATTGCTTATCAAGGTGTGCAAGTAGAAGTTGTGAGTCTGAGTTCCATGACTAGCGATAGCTTGATTAATGTTGTTGATTCTTACACCGATTTGGTCGAAATTAAGGAAGAAATTCAAAGAAAGAAGGAATAAGTGAATAGTTAGGAGTTAGTAGTTAGTAGTTAGTAGTTGAAAATTTACCCCATTTTTAGTCACGAATAATGCGATTGATAAATCTATAAATTGGGATATTTTATTTTATGAAAGTTCCTAACTTCATAACTCCTAATTCATAACTCCTAATTCATAACTCCTAATTCATCATTCCTAATTCATGGTTTTTTCATGATGAGCGAAATAATACTCGTCCTGGCAGTACTTCATCGTTAATTTTTGCATATACGCGCAAACAAGCTGATACTTCTCCGGGTATTCCGCCAACATCTAGTAATAAATCATCCTTTGAATAGGCGTAAATATCTGCGTAAGTACCCCATAAAGGACGAATTTGAATTTGATTTCCAGTATTGCGAACTCGTTCTATGGCTATATCTAAAGTTCGTCGGGATTCTTGTTGCAATTTACCCCACCATGAATAGCGATCGCATGGTGGTAGGTAGACTAATGAGTGGATGGCTTCGTCTAAGTCAAGTCTGGCACGAAGCGCTGCAATTGGATCGGCTTGGTTAGTTGTAATTTGGTTAGTAGTTACTTGGTTGGTTGTAATTTGGACGCGATGAAATCTTTCTAGTAGTGCAGTCGCGTATTTTGAGCGTTCGGAATCACTGTTTAATGACCTTACACCAAATCTATCGACGCTTTTGAGGGCATGATGTAGGGATGTGTCAATGTGAATAAATTTTATGCAAGTTGATACAACTCCTGCGAGAAATTTGAGTTCTTCGGGTGTATTTTCTGTTACTAGTTGTGATGAGATGGGTATGCGGTCTGATAAGCATAATCCTGTGCTGTTGATGGTTCCTATCAAACCAGGATACATAATTTCACAGCGATTAAATGGTAGTTGTTTATACACTTTATGGTCTGCGATCGCACCAAGTTCGGCAGCTAATTTTAAAGTGCGATCGCGCCAAATTTGAGCTTGTTTTTCGGGTATTCTGAGTAGTAAGCGTTGGATTTCGTTCCATAGTTCTTCGTCGCTACTGCTATGAAATTTGTATTCCCCGATGTATTGGGATAGTTCTTTGTCTGTTTGTAATGCTTCGATAATATTTTGTAGTTGGAATTTATCAATAGTTTCTTTTTTAGTATTTTCGATGATGGGTTCAAGTGCATCTTCCCATGTGGAAACGGAATATACTATTGTGTCTGGGTGATTTATTTCATTAATGTCACTTATATTTATTTCATTTAAATTATCATTTGGATTATGTTCTGGATAATTTATTTTATCTCCAGAATATGAATTTTTACCTAGATTTTTAGAAGATAGTAGTGAGTCTAATTCTTCGATTAATTCTTGGCAAATGATTGTGCCTAAGTCAGAATTTTCGGATTGAAGTGCTTGTTCTAGTTGGACTTGTAAGCCTTGTAATCCTAAGCGTAATATCCAAGCAAGACGGGAATCTTCAAGCGCTAATAATCTTTTGAAATTTTCCATGAAATAAGGTGGAATATGAATATTATATAACCGCCAAGTCGCCATAGATGCGGAGCAGCTACCTTCGGAAGTCACTCCGTGCCTACCCGCAGGGTAGTCGCCAAGAAGAGAAGAAGAGAAGAAGAAAAAAAGTTATCAATCATTTAGGACTGTTATATAATCGGTAAGCTAGATAATAATGTTAATTTTGAATTTTGCCGAAAAAGGCAAGATAATTAACGATACTGCCAATTTTTGAAGTGAGGTAGCTCACTAAGTTCTATGGAAGCAATTTTCATTCCGCAGCTAGCTAAAGCACCTGAGCGGACAGAAGAAATTCAGGTTCAAGAGTTTCTGCCCGGATTGGATACGCTAACACCCGTGCGTGGGATAATTCGAGTGCGGCATTGTGGTAGTTACTTGGAAGTAGTTGCGAATGCGGAAGCAATTATTACTTGTAGTTGTAACCGTTGTTTGCAACAATTTAATCATCGTTTGGCTATTGAGACTTCGGAAATTATTTGGTTAGATGAAGCAGCGAATCAGGTTGATGATTTACCTTTGGAACGGGAAGTGCCGTTAGAAGATTTGGTTGAATCCTTAGTGCCAGAAGGGTATTTTCATCCTAGTGAGTGGTTGTATGAGCAGATGTGTTTGGCAATTCCCTTAAGACAATTGTGCGATCGCAATTGTCAAGGAATTACAACTACTACTAATAAATCAAATTCGTCTGCGGAGAAAAAGGTTGATAAGCGTTGGGCTTCTTTAGAGGCATTGAAGAAGCAATTACCAAGTTAGAACAGTTAAAAGTTCGGAATTTAGTGACTCTTGGGTTTTCTGCTGAAAAATTGCAACATGTTGTCAGACTCTGCAAGAATAAATGTAGTTGTGATGATAAAAACAGGATGCAATTACCACCAAAACCTTCAGCTTCCATGAGAATACAACAACTACGTTGGGCTTTGAGTCCAATGTCTTACATGGATGAATGCGCTCAGAAACATGGCGACATGTTTCGCTTACAGTTGGGAAAAGATATTTCGCTAGTCTTTACAAGTAACCCCGATGCGATACAAACAATCCTCACAAACGATACGAAGGATTTTTCTGCACCAGGGGAACTCAATAACGCTTTTGAGCCTTTATTTGGCAAACATTCTTTAATTACTATAAGCGGTAAAGAACATCAACGACAACGACAGTTATTAATGCCTCCTTTGCATGGGGAAAGAATGCGATCGTATGGGGAAATAATCGAGAATATTACTAGCAAGGTCATTCAAAACCAGCAACTTGGTAAATCCTTCAGTTTGCGGAATGTCACCCAAACTATTACGCTACAAGTAATGATGCAAGCTGTGTTTGGGCTTTTTGATAGTCCTCGTGCCCGCAGAATTGAAAAATTGCTGGGAGATATTCTAGATGCTACGAGTTCGCCACTAATGATGGCAGTTACTTATTTTCCTATTTTAGGACGGATAATAACTCCATTTCATCCTGCTCGTCATGCACTCGATTGGCAGCAGGAAGCAGATAATTTGTTGTACGAAGAAATTCGCGATAAGCGGAGCTTAATGCCGGAGGCATATCGCAGACAAAATCCTGATGCATCACGTTCAGATATCCTGAGTTTGTTGATGGCAGCTGAGGATGAATATGGCAACCCGATGACGGATGTGGAATTGCGGGATGAATTGATTACATTACTAGTTGCTGGACACGAGACAACTGCAACTGCGATCGCATGGGCAATTTACTACATTCACAAGTATCCCCACATTAAATCTCATTTACTTACAGAATTAGCGACTGCTGGTGACAATCCTGATTCAAATGTAATTTTTAAGCTGCCATACTTAAATGCGGTTTGCAACGAAACCCTACGTATTCACCCAGTAGCAATGCTTACTTTTCCTCGAAAGGTAGAAGTACCCGTGTCGTTATGTGGTTACGATTTGGAAGCTGGTACGGTGATATACGGCTCAATTTACCTAAGCCACCGTCGTCCAGATTTGTACCCCAATCCTGACGAATTTAAACCCGAAAGATTCCTAGAAAAACAATTTTCATCCTTTGAATTTTTACCATTTGGTGGAGGGGTTAGACGTTGTATTGGACTCGCATTTGCTCAATTTGAAATGAAGCTTGTGTTAGCGAAAATTCTGGCATCGGTAGACTTGGAATTAGTTACTAAGGGTAAAGTTTTCCCCGTACGTCGCGGTTTAGTATCTGGGCAAAATAGGACAATTCAGATGTTAGTAAAAAGTCGGAATTCAATCAATTCAGGTATTCTATTAGGGGTGTAGCTTGCTTCTCTGCTTCGGAGTACGCTGTTCACCCTGAATATATATATGTTCATTTGAATAATATAATTGAATATGGAGGGCGAATAACCATTTGCCCTTACTACGGATAATTTATTTTTATTGCTGTTAATGAAATCTTTAATCCAAACGCTGCAATTAATTGCTAACCCCACCAAATTTCTTGACAATTGTGCCAAGAATTATGGCGATATATTTACAATGCGAGTATTGGGAATAAACTCACCACCAGTTGTCTTTTTTAGTAATCCCGAAGCGATAGCAGAATGCTTTGCAATTCCTGCACAAAAATTAGATTTTAAAAAAGCAACTCACGTATTCAAACCAATATTTGGTGATAATTCTATCGTTCTCCAAGAAAGGCAAAAACATAACCGCGATCGCAGTTTATTAATGCCGACTTTTCACGGGGATAGAATGAAGTCTTATGGTGATACTATTTGCCAAATTACCCAAGAGGTTACAAAAGATTGGCAAGTGGGAAAAATTATTTCTATGCAGGAAGTAATGCCAGATATTACATTACAAATTATTCTCCAAGTGGTATTTGGAATTACTCCTGGTGAACGATATCAAAAATTGAAAAAATTACTCAGCAAGTTACTCGATGATATTACAACACCTTTGTATTCTAGCTTGTTCTTTTTCCCCCCATTGCAGCAAGATTGGGGTAGATGGAGTCTTTGGGGGAATTATCTCCAGAGAAAGCAACAAATTGATGAATTAGTATATGCAGAAATTGCCGAAAGACGATTGGCAAATGATATTTTGCGAACTGATATTCTCAGCCTATTAATGTCAGCAAAAGATGAAAATGGGCAAGGAATGAACGATGCTGAATTAAAAGACCAATTAATTTCCCTTTTGCTATTAGGTTATGAAACAACCGCAGGTGTTTTATCTTGGTTGTTTTATTTAATTCACTCCCATCCACAAGTCAAAGAAAAAATTATTGGTGAATTAAATTGTTTAGGAAAGAATCCCCAACCAGCAGAAATTACCCAGATGCCATATCTCTCTGCTGTCTGTCAAGAAACAATGCGAATTCATCCCATCGCTTTAATTTGTACACCACGAATGGCAAAAGAACAATTAGAAATATCGGGTTATGAATATGCATCTGGAACTATTTTCGTTCCCTGTATTTATCTTGCACATCGTCGCAGTCAAGTATACAGAGAACCAGAAAATTTTCTCCCCGAACGATTCTTAAATCAAAAATATTCTCCAACTGAATATTTACCCTTTGGAGCTGGTTATCGAGGATGCATTGGTTCAGCTTTTTCAATGTATGAGATGAAGCTAGTTTTAGCAAGTATTTTATCGAAATTTCAACTTGAATTAGTTAATAGTCGTCCAGCAAAACCACTACGTCGTGGTATTACAATTGTTCCTGATGGTGGAGTGTCAATGAAAATCACCCAAAAAACATAAATATACCCAAGTACAGATTTAGTTTGTTTCTCTAACATTTAAATTAAGCAATAGTAATCCCCATATTCTCGACTTTAAAAAAGTCGGGTGTATAAATCTGCATAAGTAAATTTAGGAAATAAGAAATCATGTCTAATGAAAAAAAGATAGAAGAACAATTATTATCCCAAGCAATCGAAACAACAGTAAGTAATCAGCTTGATAATGTCGAAGAAATTAATATAGATATTCAAACCGATTTATTTAAACTTTTTCAAGGGCAAGCAGAAGGAATTTCCTTGGAAGGAGAAGGTTTAGTAATGCAGGATGTTCGCGTAGAAAAACTAGAATTACAAACTGATAATGTCGAAATTAATCCCCTGAGCGCAATTTTTGGCAAAGTAGAACTCAATCATCCAGTGAATGCAAATGCTCGTGTGGTGTTTACTGAAGCTGATATTAATCAAGCAGCTAATTCTACTCTATTTCGTCAAAAATTTTCCAAACTTGACTTAAATGTTAATGGCAATATTACAGCTTTAAAACTAGAATCTATCCAAATCTATTTTCCTGAAAACGGTAAATTAAAAGTTACCGGAAAAGTACAAATACAACAACATAATACCAGTCTCATCGGTTTTGAAGCAGTTGTACATCCCCGTAGTGAAGAAAAACCAATTATTATCGAAAGGTTTGTTTGCACCGAAGGTGAAGGGTTCTCACTCGATTTAATTGCAGCATTTATGCAAAAAATTGAAGACTTAATGCAATTACCTTATTTAAAGTTAGAAGATTTTACTTTTCGGATTAAAAAAATGGTGGTAGAAAAAGGTAGGATAACAATGCTAATCCAAGTGCTGCTCAAAAAAATACCTGCAACCTAAAAATGCAAATAGATGTTGAACTATTTACTGTCAAAAAACGATTTCCATTAACCATTAGTTACGGAACAACGACACAAACAACCAATGTATGGGTGAAAATTTCCGAAGATGGTATCGAAGGTTGGGGGGAAGCATCACCATTTAGTGCTGGGGGAAACCCACAGACTACAGAAATAATCCAAGAATCTTTACAAAAAATTGCCCCTACCTTAGAAAAATTTCACCCATCTCAAAGGCAAGAAATAGAGCAAATTTTAATTAAAGCAAATCTCCCCTCCTCCACACAAGCCGCCATTGATATCGCTTTGCATGATTGGTTGGGAAAGCGGGTTGGTTTACCCCTATGGCAAATGTGGGGATTAAATAAAAATGCGATCGCACCAACTTCTGTCACAATTGGCATTAATACCCCTGAGGCTGCAAAACAACGTGTGCGAAAATGGCTGGAATATGCTGACATTAAAGTATTGAAGGTGAAACTCGGAAGTCCAGAAGGTATCGAAGCTGACAAAAAAATGTTTTTAGCTGTGATAGAAGAAGCATCAGTACAGGAGGTGTTTGTTGATGCCAATGGTGGTTGGAGTCTTGCTGATGCGATAAAAATGGGTAATTGGTTGGGGGGAATGGGTATCAAATATATCGAACAACCCTTAGCAAAAGGACGGGAAACAGAATTATTAGAATTAAAACAACAGCAACCATTACCAATATTTGTTGACGAAAGTTGCTTTCATAGTATTGATATTCCCAAACTCAGAAATTACGTAGATGGTGTTAATATCAAGCTAATGAAATCCGGTGGTTTAACCGAAGCCATGCGGATGATACATACAGCCCGTGCGTGTGGTTTACAAGTAATGTTTGGTTGCTACTCGGATAGTGTATTAACCAATACAGCAGCAGCACAACTTTCTCCACTCGCAGACTATCTAGATTTAGACAGTCATCTTAATCTAATTAATGACCCCTTTTGTGGAGCAATTCTGCACGAGGGATGTTTGTGTCCAAATGACTTACCAGGTTTAGGGGTAGAATATCGTGCGGTTAGCGCTTAATCAAAGGGTTGCAATCCTCTTACACGGGGGTATTGAAGGTAAATCTGGCAAAACAGGGTTATCGCTATTACGTTACAGCGAAGCTCCAATTGTTGCAGTAATCGATCGAGAATGTGGGGGAAAATCTCTAACAGAACTAACGGGAATCAAGCGCAATGTGCCAATTGTGTCATCGTTTATGGAAGCGATGAAATTTCAACCCCAAGTTTTGGTAATTGGGATTGCACCCAAAGGTGGTACATTACCAGATGATTACTGGCACGAAATCAAGGATGCCTTGAAATCGGGAATGTCGATTGTCAATGGTTTGCATACACCTTTAGCGAGTATACCAGAATTGCGATCGCTCCTCGTCAAACCGGAACAGGTAATTTGGGATGTGCGTAAGGAACCAGCAAATATAGGAATCGCAAAAGCACTAGCACGTAGTCTTAATTGTCGTCGTGTGTTGACGGTAGGTACTGATATGTCAGTGGGGAAAATGTCCACTAGCTTAGAGTTACATCATGCATCACGTTTAAAGGGATGGCGTTCTAAGTTTTTAGCGACAGGACAAACTGGTTTAATGTTAGAAGGTGATGGTGTACCCTTGGATGCCATCCGTGTAGACTACGCAGCAGGGGCAGTGGAAGCGATGGTGCTGCGGTATGGGAAGAATTATGACATTTTACACATTGAAGGACAAGGTTCGTTATTGCATCCAGCATCGACAGCAACGTTACCTTTAATACGAGGTTCCCAGCCGACACAAATGGTTTTGGTACATCGGGCTGGGCAAACTGAGGTGATGGAAGGTGTGCAAATACCTCCATTGACCGATGTTATAGCGATGTACGAGATAGTCGCGCGTGGTGCTGGAGCATTCGCAAATGTACCAGTTGTAGCGATATCTTTAAACACTAGTACTTTAGATGAAGTGACAGCAAAAGAGGAGATTATCAAGGTTGAGGATAAGACAGGTTTACCTTGTACAGATGTAGTTAGATTTGGAGCAAATAAGTTATTGGATGCAGTAATGCGAAATTAAAAGATTTTGAAACAAATCCATATTTTATTTCTGTACCTTAACCCTAATTTCCATTTCCGGGAACACAAATTTCACTGCTGAGGAATCAGGTTGCCAATAAATTACTTGATTTCCAGCACGTGAACCAAAAAATATCTTAGTAATTGGACTAGTAGTAAATTTTTGAGTTTGATTATTCCCTATGACTTTAAACTCAAACCATTGCTTTTTTTGCCCAAAAAAACTTTCGCTATAACAATCCATTACATCAGCTTGATATACTGCATTAGGTGACTTGCGGTATTCTCCTGTACAAATATTTCCGGTTAATACATAAATGTATCGATAGGCAATCATTAATAATAAGACTGTAAATAAAAATATGAGAATTCTTCGCTTGAATTTGTGTAGCATTTTTATGTATCAATGAACTTAATAAATTCCTAAAATCGGCAATACCTTACTTTTCAAAACTTGAATCAAATCAGCATCCATATATTCATATTCATCGCGAATATCCAAACAAATAACCCGCTTTCCCTTGAGAAATGGCTGAAATTTCTGAGATAATTTACGACGATGAACTTGTTCCATCACAAAAATAATATCAGCCCATTTAATTGCTTCGATAGAAATAGCTACTTCCGCATCATTATTTAAACCCGCAGATTCAGCTTCCAAATCTTCATATTCAGAGAAGATTGCCTCTGCTGTTGGACTTCGTAATTTATTTTGACTGCATATAAATAAAAGCTTTTTCATATTGGTTAAATAATACTTTTTTGCATAAGTACAGGTAAATGTTTTCCATACTCAGTGAGGATTTGAGATAAATTTTATGGAAAATCTTGAAAACAACTAAATTTTTTCATTGAATAAACTTTACCATTTCGTGAAAAGGTAATTTTGCATCCAAAAAACTCTTTATTTGTTGTTAATCGATTCCAATCTGTAATCCAAACTAATTGAACTAAACGCGAAATATTATACTCATGCTCTCCATACATTTCGTCATCATAGAGTATGTCATTCATGATTTTGACAATATGACTCACACATCCATATTGTCTTAAGATAATCAAATCTCCAGCTTTTGGCTGACAGGCATTTTCTTGATATGTCCGCTTCCAATTTAAAAGAAAAATACGTGAAAAATAAAAATTGACATTGCTATATTCCCAACCCTTATCTTTATTTCTAGACGAGACTAATTTTGTCCATATCTTCGACTTTGGTTGATTGCCGATATTTTCTAAAGAAACTGCTGTAACTACATTTGCTAAATCCATTATGCTCAATCTAGAAAACACTAATTTATCTTTCCCCCTAACGACTTCAACCATAATAACTTCAACAAAAATATATCTTTTTCCCTATTTTCTCTTTCTAAACTTGATATAAACCAAACTTCATATAAAATTTTTGTAGGAAATGAGCAAAGATACCTTTATCGGCATAAAGTGTAAAAATAGTATGAGTGTAGAGGAAATATCTCTATGAATGGAAGACGTTGGAAACCCGCATTTTTAACTGTTAGCTGGTTTTTACTCTCGTTTGGAACATCTATTTTCATTATTCTCACACAACCTTTGATTTCCCCAGCACAGCAACCATCTGTCTCATCTGCTGAATTTCCTTCCCAGGAAAACACTTTTAATCCGGTTTTTACAGAAACAAATCCCCAGGATGCTTTTACATCAATTTATGATACGCAAAAAAACAGTAAACCAGAAAAAGCAATTCTCAAGACATCAAGTGATTTAAAAATAATCAAATCAAAAGATACTAAAAAGCCAGAAGAATCAAATAAAGCTCCTGTAAACGAAGATATTAAGAAACCTGATGTTAATACTAATAATAAAAAACCCGATGAAAAAGCCGAAGAACCTGTTCCGACACCTGAGGAAATCGCCCGTCAACAAAAATTGATAGAGGGTGATAAACTATATTTGGCAGGAAATATTGCCGAAGCTGAGAAAATTTACCGCGAAGCAAAAGAACCTTTTAAACAAGCCACTACCAGTAATAATACTGATAACAATAGCGAACAGCGCAAACCTGCAATTAGTGATGCATCACAGTTAACCCCAGCAGGTAAAGTATACTGGCGAGAAGCAGAAGCAGGAATTATTGCTAATTTAGAAACCCGAACCTTAGTACCTTTAGAATTATTAGTACAGCAAGTTCCCGAATTTATACCGGGACATATCAAATACGCAGAAGAACTAAAAAAACGCGATCGCACGAAAGAAGCGTTACAGGTATTAGAACGGGGAACCGGATTATACCCCAATCAACCAGATTTAGTTAAGGCGAGGGTGACAGCTTTAGCTGATGAGAAGAAGTTTATGGAAGCTTCCCTAGCAGCCCGTCAATATGCCATGCTGAATCAAAACGACTCCCTCGCACCAGAATTTACCAAACTAGCAGAAGAGAACCTCAAACGCTATAAATCCTACATCAGAGGAGAGATTCGCGGCAATGCGATCGCAAATATTATCACGGGAGCTTTGGGTTATGCTGTCACTGGTAGTCTACTTGGACCATTCTCCGCATTGGATTCCACCATCTTACTATTACAAGGTGAAGAATCTATTGGTGAATCGGTAGCGAAACAAGCGAGAAAACAACTTGATTTAGGTAAAGACGAACAACTTAATGCCTATGTTAATGATATCGGGCAGAAACTCGCTAAAGTTGGTGGACGTAACGAATTTAAATACGAGTTTTTTGTCATTCCCGAAGCCGATTTAAATGCTTTTGCTCTTCCTGGTGGTAAAGTATTTATTAACGCTGGTGCAATTGAAAAAGCCAAGTCTGAAGCCGAACTTGCTGGATTAATTGGACATGAACTATCCCATGTGGTGCTGTCACATGGTTTTCAATTAGTCACTCAAGGTAATTTGATTTCTAACGTAACTCAGTATTTACCCTTAGGGGGAACCATTGGACAATTGTTTGGACTCAGCTATAGTCGGGATATGGAGCGACAAGCCGACGTATTAGGTACTCGCATTCTTGTAGCATCAGGATATGCAGCCGATGGATTGAGAAACCTGATGGTGACACTCAAACAGCAGCAGAAAAACGCTCCTCCAACCTGGGCATCATCCCATCCAGGAGGCAAGGAACGGGTAAGTTATCTTGAAAATTTAATTTCCCGTGGAGGTTACAACCGCTATGCTTACGAAGGAGTCGCCAAGCACCAAGAAATGCGCGAAAAAGCCAAAGCAATAATTAAAGTTGCTAAAGAATGTCGTGAAGATAAGAAAAAATGCCCTGAAGAGAAGAAACCCGAACAACCTAAGAAATAATGGTATTCCTGAAAAAGACAAACGATTGTTCGTCCCATTAAAATATTAGTCCAATCCCCGTAGGGGCGTAGCTTGCTTCTCCGTTTCGGAGTACGGTTGTTCGCCCAATTGAAATATCGGTTGTTCGTCCAATCCGTTTATTACGGTAAATATCAATATCACGAGGGCAAACAGCCGTTTGCCCCTACCAAATTCAAAAAACCAGAATCAAAATAGAAAATAATCCGTCACAACAAGTATCGACTTCCTAGTGATATCCCAGAGAGGATAATTTATGCGATCGCTTTCTATGCGCCCAATTAATTTACTACTATTCGCCAGCCTTGGTCTATCTTTGTTGGGTAATTCTGTCGCCCATGCCCAGTATACCTCCAGAAACGGCGACGATGTGGTAGTACCCACAACATCAAATGGCGGTTCAAATCGTGGTTCTACCGACTCCACAGTATCCTCTGGCAACAGATATCCATCCGGAGTTTCTTCATCTGATGGGAATGCGCGGTTTGGATGCCAGCAAGATAACAACGGTCAGTATACTGTAATGTATCAACCCCAAAGCCGACCCGGACAAGGATTTGCTTGGGCTAATCCCCGCAGTATGGGTGGTGGTTGGGATATGATACGTCGCTGTAATACGATCGCTCAACGTTTAGAATCCTATCGTCGCGATGGTTTACTCGAATTGCAAACAGGTTTTGCAAATGGACAAAATATCGTTTGCGTCACCACTGAAGCTAACCCAGCTTGTCGCATTGTTTTCACTGTTCCCCCAGAAAAAGACGCTTACATTGTCCGTAACAGCGTCTTCCAAAACCTCGCAGCAGCAGACAATGGTGAGCAAACCTCTGCTGTCAACACATATACCAGTCGTAGCAGAGGTGGTAATGAAGTTGAACAAATTTATAACACCGTCACAGGTAGAAGCAATCGCTCCTCTTCAAAAGCACCGATAAGCCTCAAACCTTTCCTAGATAAAGCGGATAGAGGTACTGGCAACAGTCTCAGAAATGGAGTTAGTATTCGCCGTCAGCCAGGAAAAAATCAAACTGGCTCTCGTCTTAATCCTGGCAAATTCCGCTAATTGTCGGGATTCCTATAATCGAACACAATTTGTAGACGTGCTGGTATTCCCCGCGCGTCTTTTTGTTGTTGGATAATTTATTTTTGGGAAGCCCTTTAAGTAATGAGTATTATTTTCGTAACTATTATCACCTGCAAATAACCTGATAATACACCCTTATATTGGAACAATATTAAGAAATACTTTTAATATTAATGATATTAATTAACAACAAGCTTATTCGAATATATTATCAGTATTGTAAGTACTTAGGGCAATCTAATACCTCACTTAGGAAATAGTCGTGCGTTAGCAAAGCTCAAATGAAGTTATCGCATTTTCTCCACTTCTTGCGGCTTAGTCGTGAAGGTTGTCATGCATAGCAGTTATATTACAGTAATTTTCTGGGATGTAATTTATTGAAGCAAGCAGTAACGCGAATAGTGAATTAATTGAAATATTGGGTTGATTTTGCCGTAATTTGCAAAGCGACAAATTTTATTTGCCATATCTCGCAAATAGTTGACTATTTATCTCAATTTTGAGGAATATTTGCATGGTTATATGAACTAAAACTAATACAAATATTTCTTAATAAGTATTCAAATCTTGACTTTAGCTGCTGGAGAATTACCCGTGATACAAGAAGAATATACCGATAGTAGTTCAAGTACGTTTCCTAGACAGCTTGACATCGCCAAAATTAGCGTATACGGCTTGAGTATTCTGTCCGCAGCCTTATTTTTGTTCTTGCCATTCTTTAACCTGTTGCATCCTAGCCCTTGGCAGCGATCGCTCGGAACGATTCATGGCTTTGGCTCATTACTAGCGACAGTAGTTGCAGTCTACACAGGACATCTAGCGTTTCCCTTACTGCGGGGTGTAGGCAAGATATTACCGCAAATGCGTACCCTGACATTTTGGTCTAGTGCGATCGCATTTCTGGGGATAGCTACAGGCAACCTTGCATACATGCGCTACCGGGCAGGTATAGAATTTGGTGGTGCCCGTGCTTGGTTGAAAGAAAATACACCATTAGGACAGTACGTTTTAATGGAATATCACGAATTTAGCGTCTTATTTACCCTGCCAATTGGAGTTGCTTGCACTTGGATTTTGTGGAAATATGGGGACTCAATTTTAGAAAAAGAAAACCGTCCAGTATTGGCAGCAAGCTGTGTTGCATTGATGGCAATGATGTTCTTTGCAATGGGTGGTTTAGTCACTGGACTCGGAATTGCCAAAATTCATGCTTTGTAGGGGTTAGGAAGGAATTAGGTGTAGAGACAACCCACCGGGTTGTCTTAGGAATTAACCATTAGCAATTAAGAATTAACCACTCAAAAAATGGCAAGACAAATATCACCTCTAAAAGAACAGACATCAGAACCTTTCTATAGTCGAACTTGGAATCAACTCAAATCTTTCCCAAGTGGTTTAGCGGAAGGTTCAAAAAATCCTCCGACTACATCAGGTTCTGCAGCCGCAGCATTAATCAGCGCTGGGATTGGTTGCGTCACAATGATGATTTCCCATCATTTTTCTGATGGAGATAAGTCTAAAACAGTAGAGAATTTGCTCTGGACTCTTGGGAGTTGGATACCTGGCAGTCATAACCCCAGTAAACTCTGGGGAAACATCGGTAGCTATTCAGGGAAAGAAACCATGCTACTGATTGGATGGTTAAGTAGTTGGCTAGTTCTATCTCAGTTGTGGAAAAACAAACAGATTAAATCACGCACAATATTTTTCTGGATGTTTGTCTTATTCATTGCAGCCACTGTTATGTCTTGGCATCCCATTTTTCCTTATCTACCATTAACCTAATTAAAAAGCAAAAGCCATGCAGACGAAATCAACGCGATCGCAAGATATGCACAAATACATCTTTTTGATGCTGGGTGCATTTATGCTCATTGTGGTTTCTTACCCAGTGTCATTCTTGCGAGTTAGTCAAGAAAAGAAGTTTGATCCATACAACTCCCATCTCAAGTCACTAACTCCTGAATATAAACCCTCAAAGCCAGTCACACCAGTGCAGAAACCTTAAATCCTTACCAAGACTACAATTCCCTTTGCATCCCAGAATTACCTTCTTAATCCCCCCTTTACAAGGCTACAGTCTACACACAAGTACTCGAATGGTGGTCAAGGAACTCGCAGCATCTGGTGGTGATGGGGGTACTGCACGGAGTATCAATAATCATGGTCAGATTGTCGGTTATGTAGATAGCGATCGCACTCTCAATGACAAGTTTGTAAATACGGCTGTGATTTGGGAAAAAGATGGTACAGGTAATTATCAAGTTAAAAACCTGGGCACTTTTGGAGCAGAACAAGCAACGCTGAGGGAACACCAAGAAATAAATCCTCCTTTCATTGTAGGGGTGGGGTGAGTCCACTTGGCGGTGTCGGTTTCCGTCCCCGAAGTTTGCTCAACGCGGGGAACCCGCGCACGCAACTTCTCTTCGTCAAAGTGGCGTTGGCGAAGCCTGCGCTTTGCGCTTACCTGAAAGGTCTCCCCACCCTTCGCATGATAGTGTTGGGAAGTAGTATATGATTTTGAGATTTTATTTTTTGGAAGTCTCTAAGGTTTTGTTTGAAATATTTTAAGAGTAAGGTTTTGTCCAAGATATTTTAAGGGCAAACAACCGTGGGTTCCCCTACTGTGGATAAAAGCAATGCACTATTCATTTGTTCCAAACTCATTAATTAACTGATTTAAATTACGGATACGACGGGAGAGAGTACGGATAATATTCAGGGAAATTTCGGGTGTTTCTTCAATTGCGTCGTAGAGTTGTTCTTGGGTTAATTCCAAACATTCGCATGGTTCGAGGGTTGTAGCGGTAGCAGAACGTGGTTGAGTGTCGAAGATTGCCATTTCACCGAAGGATTCACCTTTGGAGAAAACTGCTAACTGTCGATCGGCGACATGAATTTTGATGCGACCTGAAATTACAACATAAAGCGATCGCCCTTCTTCTCCTTGTCGAAACATGGCATGATTATTAGGAAATGTCAGTTCATCCATGACGGAGGCAAGACGGACTATAAAATCGTCCCGTAGTTCTTGGAATATGGGGACACGACGCACAAATAATAAACGGTCAACGCTGGTTAACATTTTTGGTAGTGGATAATAGTTAAAAGTTTTTACTTAGATTCTGTTAGTTAATTCTTTTACCAGTGATGCGATTAGTGGATGTGGGTCTTTTTGTAATTGGGGTAGTAATTCAATTAGAACTCCACGGGAAGCTATACTCAAATAGGAGATGGCAGCTTCGCGGACGAAACTTGTGGGATGGCGCAAATTATTGGTAATTTGGGGAATAGTCAAACCAATCCGTGCGATCGCGGCAAAGTGGAAACAACATGCCAAGCACCAATCGGAAAGGGAATTTTCCTCTTTTAGTAATTGACGAGTGCGATCGCTAATTATCATTTGTTCGTACTTGATAATTTTGGCATCTACGAGAATTTGTAATTTTTCTTGGGGTTCACGCTGGTCTAGAATATCAAGTAGTAGGGATTTATTGGGCAATGTGATTGTATGTTCGAGAATTTCTAAGCCTCGTGCTAGATTTGCTGCTGATGCCGATAGGAGGTTAAATTTGGCTGCTTGGATTTTATCGTGGGAATACAGCAACCTCAGAAGCAGTAACAAGCGTTCTTTGGTGTCAATTTCTAAATCCAGTAGAGCTTTTTGTAATAACTGACAAATCGACGTTACCTTCTGACTCTCTAAACTGCTTTCAGTAAAATTGCGATTTTTATACTCTAAATAATTAGCATACACTTCCCCTTGTGTTTTGAAGTCAACATAACCTGCATAAATTTCGCCTAAAAATTTCAATTCTTCCTCAATTAATCTTTCTACCGTCACCTCATAGGATTTATCCAACAAGCTAGAAATCCCATCCTGTTGCCTGCGTTTTAACAAACAGCGTAAAATGCGATCGCGATTTGTACCCTGGGATGTTTCTAAATTTTCCCACAACACATCAATTGCCTCTAATGTGGGAATTTGACCAATCGCTCTCCATGTATAAGCCCTTACTACCTCCGGTTTATAACGATTTGTCGCTATCTCTAAAAGCATTGGTAATGCTTCATTTTCGAGTTTAACAATCGACCGTATAGCAGTGGAACGAGTTGATTTATAATACAAACCAGCTACAAGTGCCGAGTAATAATCTTCTAAATGTGTCGCTGCAATCATCTCCAAAACAGCACAACGAACCCGTAACGATTTATCCTGCAACAAACTGGGAATTAACAACCGCAAGGTTTGCAAATAAACAGATCCACTTAATGCTCTGAGTGCATTTATCCGTTCCTGCTCTTGGGAATGGGTAAGCATTGTTTTCAAAGTTCGGGTAGCAGCGACTTTTTGTTGAGTTGTTCCTTGACGCAGCAGTAATGTTGCCGCAGTGGCACGAATCAGCGAATGTTGTTCCATGTGAAGGAATTGTTCAAGCTTAGTTAAATTCGGATTTTCCTCCGCAAGCCAGACATAACGCAAAGCCAGTGCAAAAACTTCCGGTGTAATTTCTGTTTTTGGGAGTTGCAGCAAGGGTTTAACATCAGGTAAATAGATAGAATTTGCCCCTGCTGTCAGCATTGCCTCCAAACTAGAAGTTTGTAATTCTGGAGGTAGCTTAGTTAATAACGGAGCAAGAATTTCGGCAGCTCCTGGGGGATCGATTTCGGTAAGCAAATCAATACAAGAGCTTTTATCAGCAGTCGAACCACTTTCCCTCAAAGTTTTCGCGACAGCTTGTTTGAAAGTTCGCACATCCACATCCAAACCAGTGAGTTGTCCCCTTCCCGCACTTAAAACTAGTAAATCAACATAACGCGATCGCAATACCCAAAGTATTCCCAAACATAAAATAGCGACAATTGTTGTCTCTATAATTAATACCCAATTTTTATCAAAAGGTATGGGAATCCCTAATGTCCCAATCCATATAGTCATCAAAACAATAATACCCGCAATCCCAGTACCCCAAGCTTCAGCAATTCCTCCAGACAAAGTTTGTACAGAGCTGCGGAATTTATCGGGTATAGGTTGAAACAACAACGGATTGCCACTGACAACAAAGGTATAACGCAGCAATTCATCGATAAATTTCATAATCACCAAACCCCAAAAAAAGCTATGTCCCTGGGTAATGGGTAACAAACCCAGCAGTACAATCGATGAGGGTAATAAAATCGCAATGCAAATCGGTAAACTAGCCGATGTAAAAAAAACTCCAAATTTTTCTAAAACTCGACTGGAGACAAACAACTGCATTAAAAGTTCGCATAATCCAGTAATCCCACCAAATATCCCCAAAAAACTAGCTATTTCCGTATCGCTATAGTTAATCTCGATTTGGGTAAGATATTGAAAATCGATTAATACACCAATAATTTGTAATAGTCCAAAAAAAGCAAACAACAATAGGGAATATTTCTTTAACTGACCAGACAAAACTGGTCTAGCTTTAATTTGTGCGATCGCAGCTTGTCTAACGGAATTATCAGGGAAAGCAGATTTGTAACGATGACTCAGATAACGCAAAATCCCCGCACCTAAAATAATGAAAATTGCCGAAATCGGAATAATAATATTCTTCAATCCAACAAACATCACCAACAACGGCAAACTAAAACCACTGATAATATCCGCCACTAGCAACCCACTACTGACAATTGGATAAGTACGCTTAATTTCGCGGATATTAAAAACTTGATTCGCCGCAATTGAAGTATTTAGGTCATTAAGAACATAAAACGCATCAACCCATAACCGCAACAGAAATACCACCCCCACAGCCAACCCAGGCACTTCTAAACCCAAACGCAGCAAGAACAACGGAATAAACATACAAGGAGCAAGTGCAGCTACTACCCAACGCAACGGCAAAACCTTTTGCAACCAGGAGTAAAAAAAAACCAACAGGGTTCCCATGAAGGAACTGGCAATATAAATAAAAGGCAGCCAATTCGCTCCATATTTATCCAGAAACAAAGCCACCGTACTATCCTCAGTCCACCTCAACCCCACAGAAGTAGTAGTGTAAAAAGCAAACATCAACCAAGTGCGATCGCTCTCCTCTGGACGAAGATTTACCCATTGCAGTAATCGCGCAAAAACGCCTTTATATAAACCCAACCAGTTATTTTTTATTTCCATGCCACTGTACTTTCTGGTGTAGTCACCCGATCCAAGAAGCAAAGGAAGAAAAGGTAAGGAAGAGGGAAAAGGTGGAAATTATTAACTCCTAACTCCAAATTCCCCATCACCTAGCCATAAAAAATCCTGAGCAACTGAGTATTATTTTTCCCACTTAGCGCTCAGGAATATCATTTTTTACTAAATTTCTTGTTATTGGTTACTTAGGTAAACCTTTAACAAATAAAGACGACCCTATGGGTCGTCTTTATTGAAATTACCAAATCTTATTTCTTTGGTGCAATCAGCATCATCATATTCCGTCCTTCCTTCTTAGGTGCCTGCTGCACCTCACCAAAAGGCTCCAAATCAGCAGCCATTCGTTTCAGCAGAATTTCTGCCAAATGGCTATGTTGAATTTCCCTACCCCGGAACATGACAGTAATTTTTACCTTATCGTTATCGTTCAAAAACCGCTCGGCATTCTTGACACGCACATTATAGTCATGTTCTTCTATTTTGTAACGCATCTTAACTTCTTTCACATCTTGGGTTTTTTGCCCTTTGCGATCTTCTCGCGCTTTCTTCTCTTGTTCGTATTTATATTTCCCATAGTTGATAATTTGACAAACCGGAGGGTCAGCCTTATCAGTCAGCAGCACCAAATCCAGACCTTTCTCCTCAGCGATACTTAGCGCTTCTTGGGGAGGCATAATCCCCAACTGGGTTTTATCGGAATCAATGAGCCTAATCGCCGGAAAGCGAATACGTTCGTTGATTTGGGGTAGGTCGCGGCTTCGTTTTTTCTCAATCACAGGCATTCTTATTGGTGTAAACTCTTAGTTAGGGTTAAATTTTTGGACTTACTACTTAAAATTGGATCGATTTATTCTGTTTCTCGATTATCTATTCAGAGAGATTAAGGACTAGCTAGAAAAGCTATGATGACCCTTCAAGCGAGAAAACTCTTTCTTCTCAATAGTTTAATGGTACATTATTTAATTCAGCTAGTCTCTAAAAACCATCATATTCGGTTTCTTGATTATTTCCTCGGACAGATAAGTGCGATCGCATTCCGTACCGATTGTTTCGGAAAAAATTTCCATCTCACCCACTAGCTCTAAATCCTTAGCCATCCGCTTCAGTAAAGCTTCAGCTAAATCTCAGATAGCTAATCTACAAAATAAATATTGCGATCGCTCTTACCTACTATTCTAATCACTCTCAGATTTTTTCTGCCAAATCGTTAATCTAAATTACACAACAGTGACATTATTTAATAATTGTAACAAGTATTACTATCCTCTTTCTGATATTTAATCAGTAAGAATACTGAAGCATTTGTACTTTATAAAACTAAATCTAAACAAATAACTCTAGTATCTGATAATGAGGTACATTCAAAAGGTATTTGCAGATAAGAATACTGAGACAAAATATGTAGCCATGTTAGATGAAACTCAATTGTTACAATAATTTACCGAAGAAGAATTCAGAAGTCAGAAGTCAGAAGTCAGAATTCTGTACGAGTGGCAGATGAATCGTGGTTAAAAGCCCCCGATTTCAATCGTGGAGATAAACAATTTGTTCCTTGCTTGAAACCCCTGACTTGACTGCTTGGGGTATTCTGACTCCTTTTCATTAAAATGAATTTCCATTTTTCAAATACATAATTAATAATTGACTTTATTTATACAGATAACATTAAGTACGAAAGTGGTAGAAGCGGCGAATTAGTTAAAATAAAATATCGGTAAAAATTATAGCTATGGCTTAGATGGGCAAATTTTAGATTTATTAGGAAAATAATGATTTTAGAGTGGCAGGAAAGGGTTGGAAATCAAAGGGATTGGGTTTGGCGAGGGTGGAAAACTCGCTACACCTATATTCGGAATCAAAATATTCTGAATGAAGATACAGATACAATCCCAATAATCTTATTGCATGGTTTTGGCGCTTCGATTGGACATTGGCGACACAATCTCGAAGTGTTTAGCGAACATCATACAGTTTATGCATTGGACATGTTGGGGTGGGGTGCATCTGAAAAAGCCCCAGTGAATTACAGCGTTCATCTATGGGCAGAACAAGTATACGACTTTTGGAAAACATTCATTCGTAAACCAGTAGTTATTATTGGAAATTCCCTCGGTTCCTTGGTTTCCCTGACAGCAGCTTTCTCCCATCCCGAAATGGTACGAGGATTAGTGATGATGAGTTTACCCGATCCATCCTTAGAACAAGAAGCCATACCCCCATTTTTGCGTCCTGCTGTACTCACAATCAAGAATTTCGTCGCTTCACCATTATTCCTCAAACCCCTCTTTTACTTTTTGCGACAACCAGGAGTCTTGCGTCGTTGGGCTGCGATCGCATATGCAAATCCGGAAGCTATCACTGACGAACTCGTCGATATATTTGCTGTTCCGGCACAGGATAGGGGTTCGGTACGTGCTTTTACGGCTCTATTCAAAGCTAGTATTGGAGCAAATTTTAGTCCCAGTGTCAAAGCTATCCTTCCCCATTTAGATGTACCGATGTTATTGATTTGGGGTAATAAAGACAGGTTTGTCCCACCTTCATTAGCTCCGATGTTCGCCCAGTACAATACTAAATTAGAAATACTCAATCTAGATAATGTTGGTCATTGTCCCCACGATGAAAGTCCTGTTGAGGTAAATCCGTTAATTTTAAATTGGATTCGTACAAATTTAGTTTGAATCGCTTTATCTCAACATGAAAATCGCCCGTGTAGCTTATATATCAGCCCTAAAGGGACTGAGTTTTACGCAACGTATATTCCTATAAATAGACCGAATTTAATTATGCGTTGTCCGAAAGTTAAATATAATCAGCGTTCCAGATTCCTGTAGGGGTAAACTCTTACCCTATTTTATTCTATTACGTAGGAGTAAACGCTTATTTTCCCTAATTTGTCTTACGTGTGTATTACGTGCAAAGGAAAATCACTAGAATTCTCAGATGGTTAAAATTTAGTTGACCATTTTTTTGACTTCACATCAGGTTAAAAATGTCAAATTTGATTGTTAAGTTGAGTAAATTTTACCGATTTTTTGATACAAATATTTACGTTGATAAAATCATCAAATTATTGAGATACGTTAATTTACAAGTTTTTTATACGATATATCAAGCATTACAGCTTACCTAAAATAGGCGTTTCTTAAAAATTGACACAGGTCGCTGAAGAGACTAAATTACTATACCTTGGTTTGAAACCCTTGTCAATTCGTAAATAGTTGAGAAGTATGTCAATAAGATGGAGAATGTAACAAAGTGTAAATTGAAAAGTAAATTTTTGTAATTCATAAAAAGCAAGCTAGATTCGGAATTCTATAAAATTAGCTGATGTATGACCAGAAAAGATATAAATGACTCCCGATTTATGGTAAAGATACAAATAAAAAATAGGAATTAGAACCTTTTAGGAAATGTTTTACGAAACCTCTGCTAAATTTGGTGTAAGAATCGAATATTGGATTATGAACGATGAGCAGTAATGTTTTCCAAGCGGGAATTTCAGAAAGAACACCAAGAAATAAATAGTCCCAATATATAAGGGCTGGGATACCCAACCCCTACAAATGATAATTAGGATATTTTATTTCCCTGCTACCTTTCCTAGACAACCGCAACAGCACCAGCGATCGCAGCAAAAATTCCCGAAACAACAGCAGTTATGAACAACCACCAAGCGGCACTAGCAGCAGCTTTGCGGGTTTCTTCGGCTTGTCGTTGGGCTTGGTGTTTGACTTCTTCTAAACGTCGCTGTGCTTCCTGTTGAATGCGTTCTGCCCTTTGGAGAACATTATTCCGTGCGCCTTCAATCTGGTCGATGAGTCGATTCGCATCATCGGGGGAAATATCCTCACGGGAACTAACAATCGCAACCAGGGTTTCGCGGTTGAAGGAATAAAGGCGATCGCGTAAAGCATCAAAACCAGCTTGGGGGTCATCGAATAATTGACGAACTTCGCGGCGAATGTCGTCGTAATTCAATTCGGGACGGTCTAAGGAGTTGAGGTAATTACGAATCTGGGTGAAAACTCCATCAATTGCGTATTGAACCCGTCGTTGGATGTTACGAACTTGCTCGACAAACTGTTCCCGTACTGAGATGATGTTATCTGCGATTTGCTCGGCTTCGGTGTCGGTAATATCTTCGCGAATTTTCAGCAGGGCGATAATTGTGTTTCGGTCGAAGTGGGAAAGTCGTTCGTTCAAGCTTTCCATTCCGACTCTGGGGTCGTGTAGAAGGAGATTAATATCACGTTTAATTCCTTCTGGGTTCAATTCTTCTTTGCCAGTTCCCCGTAAATACTCTTGTAAATATGCTTGGAAGGTTTGGACTCTTTCCTGGGTACGAACTGCGACTCTACGGGGTGTTTGGATGATATTGTAAATTGAGCTTTGTACCGAGTTAATGATTTGATTGACTTGTTCTTCGTTTAAATCTTTTCGCTGACTCAATAATTTAACTAATGTATCTCGATCGAATTGGGATAAACGACGACGTAGAGCAATTACTCCTTCCCTGGGATTCTGGAAAAGTCGATTTAAATCCTTTTGAATCGCTTCGGGGTTTAATTCTTCTTGACCAGTGTTCCGCAAATAGTCAGCAAGTGTGGTTGTGACTGTATCGTATTGTTCCTTTGCTTTATCGACTACAGCTTGAGGTGAGTTTTTGAAGTTATACCAGGAATGCTCGACAACATCGAGAATTTGATTCGCTGTTTCTTCGCTCAAATCTTGACGTTGGCTGAGTAATTTAACTAAAGTATCCCGATCAAAACGAGATAATCTAGCTTGAATTGCGGTGATTCCAGCTTGAGGATCATCGAGTAACCGTTTGATATCAGCACGAATCCCATCGGGGTTGAGTTCAGCTTTACCTGTATTCCGCAGATAGGATTCTAAATTCAACCACAACGTCTCAGCTTGGTATTTTGCCTGTTCAGCCAAACCTTTCGACTCAAGTAAAACGCGATCGCGTTGTTGTTCCAAGCGATCAAGAATAGCGTCAACTTCTTCCGGTTGAATGTCGTTACGTCCAAGTAATACATCCCGCATTTCCTGACGTTCAAATATAGCTAACCGTCGTGCGAGAGTTTCGTAATCTGCTTCTTGGTTCTCCAACAAAGGTTTAAAATTTTTCTGGATTCCTTCCTCAGTTAGTAAGGATTTAGGAGTAACCAATAAATAGCTTTCAACCCGAAGCTGTAAATCCTTGTTAATTTCCCGCTCTTGGGCAGCAATGGTAGTTAGCAAAACCTCTTGACGGATTGCCTCAAGTTGGTCAGTGATGCGTTGAATTTCATCAAGTGTAAATAATCCACGTTGTTGGAGAATATTGGTAAAATCTGGCGGAGAAAGCCGTTCAAGTTCTTGACGTACCTTTCCTGGATCAGCTGCGGGATCGAAAATGACATCAGGAAATTCTTGAGAGATTTTTTCGCGATTTAGCTGCCAAGAGTGGGCATTGAGCAAATAATTTTCGACATCAGCACGAATAACACTATAGGGTTGTGTCGAAGTTAAAGTACCCGTAGGAATTCCTAACTTATAAGCTTGTTCAGTAACTTTATCCTTTGCTTGAGTTAAAGTACCCAGAATTTTTTCAACATCAAAGTCAGATAAATCCGTCTTACCCAATACAATACCAGTGAGAGCTGAAATTCCCTGTTGCAAACTGCTTTGAATTAAACCAGGAGTATTAGTCGCGATCGCATTCCCCCCAGTCACACCTCTAGAATCTCCCATTTCGGAAATCAACCGCTCTAATTTCCCATTGAGTTCATCAGTCTTCGTTTCCCCCGGCTTTAAATTCCGGAGATAATCAATTAACTCACCCATCCGGTCTTGTCCCGATTGTTGATGGGATTGTTGATTAACAACTTGCTGCCAAGTACTATATAATGTATCCGCAATCCGATTAACATCACGTTTCGATAAATCCGTGCGATCACTCACCAAACTCACAAAGCGATCGCGATTGATTTGACTATGCAAATCAGCACTACCAACAACAGCTTTAAGTTGAGGGTCATTAAATATATTCTCAAACTCAGTCCGCATCTTCTTTAAATCTAGTTGCTGCGGACGTAGCTTTTCCAAATAATCTTCCACATTATCTCGAATGCTACTAGGGTCAATCCCACTCCCTAATTCCCGACGCAATGCCGCAGCAGCAGCTTCCGCAGTCGCAACCACTTGATTATTTAAAGCTTTAGCACCAATTGCTGCGGTAGCTGTTCCCATAATTGCCTGGAAACCCGAAGTCGCAGTATTCACCACATTCCCAATCAAAGAACCCACCGTAGTCGAACTTACCCACACCAACAGCAAAAAATAAGCACCCCAAATTACCAAACCTAAAATCGCACCCAAAGCTGGACTAAGTACCAACAAACTCAGTTTAACAGCCAAAAAACAGGCAACAGCAAGTGCGATCGTCACAGTGATTACAGTCCATAACCCGACAGCAGTACCGATTTTACGGATTGTACCACCAACACTACTTCCTCCATGACCCGAATCTGAATCAGAAGTATGTCCTAAATAGGAAATACCAGCAGCCACTGAGAGATTAGTTAAAACCAACTGAATAGCAAAAGCCAGAATCACACCAGCAATTAAAGTTACAAAAAATCGAGGTTCGGAAGTAGCTAGCGAAACTTGCGTGGGTGAAATTTGAGAAGTATCTGCTGGAATTTGCAAAAACCACATTTGCGGTTTTATTAGTCCCAGTATGATTTCTAGACTCTGAAACATTGTATTTATTTCCTAATTAGTTACTTAAATCGGCAGGGATAAAAACTATACCATAGCTAAGAATTTTATTTAATTTAATTGCAACTACCCAACTCTTAAGTATTAGAATCCAGCAAATCGACTCCATCCAGCATCTCTCCTTGGTTTGAAGCTTCCCTCTAGCAATAGGTAGAAGTTTGGAAGAAAACATAGCTTCTACAAAAGCCTTCTTTTCCTAACTAGAGTTTGTATAGCATTAAACTGCAAAATTAACGGAAATATTGAGTAAGAATTTGTTTTCAAGAGACATTAGCCTAATTTGACCGCAGAACCTCCAATTATGTCTCTACAGGGCATTTTTATCCCTAATTTTTAACTCGGTAATATTGAAATCTAAGCAAATACAAACTTTGCAATAATTTTTTATACTCAAAATTTTGATAACTTCCTACAGATGGATATTTCTAGAGGAAAATAAATCATAACTATGCATATATGTTGTATCTATAGGTAGAAAAAAAATAAATTATTACTCGCTAAATTAGATTCAAGTAATCAATTTTGGGAAAAATAAATGCAAACTCGTCCTAGCACCGATTTACCACCAATTGCAACTGAATATAACGGTAAAGACCGTAATGCGTTTCTATTTGGCTTTAATCCCCAAGCTGAATTATGGAATGGACGTTTAGCAATGATTGGATTTCTAGCTTACTTGCTATGGGACTTAGCAGGTTACAGCGTTCTGCGTGATATATTGCATTTTGTTGGTTATTAGTTAGGAATTAGGAGTTAGGAATTAGGAGTTATTAGTTAGGAATTAGGAGTTAGTAACCGATAACTCTTAAGAGTCACAATTAACCCTTAACCAATAGTCAATAATCAATAACTCTTACCCAGCCAAAATTAACCCTTAACCAATATCTATAAATTATTCACTTTCTTTAGGAGAAAAAAATGGAAACTCGCGAAAATCGTCCTTCTACAGATTTAGCTTCCGTTGCTAAAGCTTATAACGGAATAGACCGCAACTCCTTCATATTCGGCTTTAATCCCCAAGCTGAATTATGGAATGGACGTTTAGCAATGATTGGATTTTTAGCTTACTTACTATGGGATTTAGCAGGTTACAGCGTTTTACGTGATGTACTGCATTTTGTTGGTTATTAATTACAACCCTTTCCGATATTACCGACAACCGAGGATGAGACTACAAAGCAGTCTCATCCACAAAATCTTTACTGCAAAAATTAAGCTAAGTAAAAGCGATCGCACAGCTTAACGTCAAGGGCGTATCGCACTACAATCAGGATCAGGATTATGAGTAACAAACTTTTTGATGGTATTATCCCCAAAGAACCACCAGTACATGCACAATCTGACGCTCACACTGTCAAATCACGTCTGGAATGGGGTGAACCCGCTTTTACCATTTTAGATGTACGTAGTAGCGGAACTTCTGTTTTAGAAACTCACAAAGCCTATAATCAATGTCATATCATGGGTGCGATGCCAATGCCAATTGATGAATTAGTCGATTTGGCTCAATCTTCCCTCCAAAAAAACCGCGATATTTATGTATATGCGGAAAATGACCAGCAAGCTAACCAAGCTGCACAAATGCTTAGAAATACTGGTTTTACAAATGTATCAAACTTAAGAGGTGGTTTAGCCGCTTGGAAAGCAATTGCTGGTCCAGTAGAGGGAACTCACACTATGACTCCTCCTGGTGCTGATGATTATAATGTAGTTTCCCGTATCAAAAATCACTTGGAAACCCAGCAAAAAGAAGTTTAAGAATTGGTCATTGGTCATTCGTAATTAGTATATTAGTAAAATCCAAAAAACTAATATACTAATAACGGTTAAAAATTAGACTTCTTAAACATAGCTAATAGTTAACCGCTTGGAGTATAACAAACGACAAATGACCATTTCACCCCTTTTTAATGTTCAAACAAATCTTTAAACTGCATTAAATCTAAGGTTACGATCGCATATAGACACTGAAAACACTGTTCCGCTAATTCGTACCTTTCTTCACGCTGAAGCATACTTATCAACTTTTGTCTAGCACTAATTAAATAACGAACATCATTTGCAGCATAACTTAATTGTGCTTCAGTTAGATGTGCTGCATTTCCCCAATCGGAACTTTGAGCGCTTTTATCAAGTTCAGTTTTTTCCAGTTCCAAAATTAAATCTTTGAGTCCATGACGATTAGTATATGTCCGAGCTAACTTACTGGCAATTTTGGTACAAAACACAGGATTGACATTGATACCGAGATAGTAGCGAAGGGTAGCGATGTCAAACCGGGCAAAATGGAATATTTTGGTGACATTGGCAGCTTCCAGCAAATTTTGCAAATTCGGAGCTTCAGTTTGTCCGCGAATAATCCGAATTGCCGTCACTTTACCAGCATTATCACATAATTGCACCAAACAAAGTCTATCCCTGTGGGGAATTAATCCCATTGTTTCC
This sequence comes from Brunnivagina elsteri CCALA 953, assembly GCF_002289455.1. Taxonomy (GTDB): domain Bacteria; phylum Cyanobacteriota; class Cyanobacteriia; order Cyanobacteriales; family Nostocaceae; genus Brunnivagina; species Brunnivagina elsteri. The sequence goes on along the minus strand of NZ_NTFS01000009.1, from coordinate 10,606 downwards.
GTATCTACAGCTAGCGCATCGCTTTGCAAATAAGTAGATAAAGTTTCCTGATTAATATCGCGATCGCAAACCTGAAAATCTGGTAGTGTCATAATTCACATCAAGTAAATGTAGTGCATCAGCATTGGTAATTAGAAAAAATCACCAAAATTAACCTAGCACTACATTATTGTGCAAGAAAACTGTGATGGGAACTACCTGTTTAACAATTACAGAGAGAATTACTACCTATTATTCAGGAAAATTTGCGTAAAGTAGATTTCTCCCTTGCCATTAGTCGCAACACCAATACCAGTTTGACTGAATTTCCCCTCAATATTACCCCGATGACCGGGACTTTTGATCCAACCTTGAACAGCTTGCGTAGCTGAATCTTTGTAACCTTGATTGTAGGCTACATTTTCTGCTGCCCCTCTGTAACTAATACCCGTTGCTTTGATGCGTTCGCTAAAACCTCCATGACCAAATCCAGCTTTTCCACTAGCGATATTTTGGCTGTGATTTTTGGCTTGACTATCGATTTTGGAATTGCGGGTAAATGGTGATAATCCTTTAGAAGCTCGATATTGATTTATCTGCTCAAAAATTGACCGCTCCACCCCATTAGTATCGACGTTGGTAGCTTGTGCAACTTCAATTACTGATTTTGATAACTGTCGATTACTTGAAGATAATGTATTCGCAGACGTACTTGTAGGTAGAGAGACTAAGTAACTAGCCGACAATAAAGTACTGAAAGCAATACCAAAATAGCTTTTTTGGTTCATTCGTTTTCAACCAATCAGAAACATACAGTTCTAATTTACACCGCCAAATTATTTTATGATTACAAAAAAGAGCTTATGAGGACAGTTATTAAATTGACACAATATTTTTTAAATTAAATAAATATACTGAATAAAATTATTTTAAAGAATGTAAAACGTGACGCGATCGCAAAATCGTAAAGATACAGAGGTTTTCAGTCAAATTAAATGCAGTTTGCGAGAACAAAGTAGGGGCAAACAACCGTTTGCCCTAATTAGTTCGCCTTAATTAATTTGCCCTAAATTGTACGACATCCAAACGGTTCGCGATATAGCAGTTGCAAACAAACCTACCGACTACGAATAAAAATTTGTGTTAAATAAACCTCACCATCTTGATTTGTAGCCACACCAATCCCAGTAAGATTATAATTCCCCTTGAGATTAACCAAATGTCCAGGACTTTTGATCCAACCTCTAACAGCTTCTGCTGCGGGATTATCATAACCTTGATTAAACGCCACATTTTCAGCAGCACTTTGGTAACGAATCGGAATTATATTCACGCGCTTTTCAAACCCCTTGTGGCTGAAGGGAACTTTACCCCTAGCCATATTTTGACTATGAATCCTTGCCTGCTTGGAAATTTTTGCATCCAAGTTTAGTTTTGGTAAACGTCTAGCAGCCCGATATTGATTAATTTGTTCAAAAACAGATTTTTCCAATTCACTGGTTTTAAAACTTGTAGATGTTGCTACTCGATTAGATGAAATTGGTATAGGCTGTTTGGAAATCAGGTTCTTACTGGAATTATGACTAGACGTGAATCCACTCACAAGGACAATCGTACTCATAGCAATGCCAAAAGCAGTTTGTCGAATCATGGAAATTTAGTTAAATGTAAAAGGTAAAAGGAAGTCAATTACGGTTAATTATTTGAATTGGTTATTTTTTCGATATACGTGTGTACGGACAGTAATTCCGGAATGTACAAAATCTTTTCAGAATCTTATTCTCCCGTCAACATCACAGAATTACAATCCTCAAACGATAAATTATTTACAAACTAATAGTAAAATTTTAAATAAGTTTCCGTAAAGCTTGCGTAGATTATCTGATACAGGGGAAAGAGTAAAGAGTAAAGGGTAACAAAGAAAACTCGTAAATATGCCCAATGCCCTATCCCCCATTCCCTACTGTAAATTTAAATGTTTCATAACAGACTGCACATCCTTATCACCACGTCCAGAACAGTTGATGACAATACGAGGATTTCCGGTTAGCTGAGGACAGAGAGTATCCAGATATGCGATCGCATGGGAAGTCTCCAACGCGGGAATAATTCCTTCCAATTCCGATAAACGTTGGAATGCATCTAAAGCCTCTTGGTCGGTAACACTGTAATATTCAGCACGTCCCATATCCTTCAAAAAACTATGTTCGGGACCAACACCAGGATAATCTAAACCCGCACTAATAGAATGGGGTTCAATTACCTGCCCTTCACCATCCTGCAACAAATAACTCATTGCCCCATGCAGCACACCGACTCTTCCCTTCGTTAAAGTTGCAGCATGTTTGTCTGTATTTACACCAAACCCCGCAGCCTCCACCCCAATTATTCTAATACTTGCTTCATTAATAAACTCGTGAAATAACCCCATCGCATTCGAGCCACCACCAACACAAGCCATGAGAATATCTGGCAACCCCCCCCATTTTTCCATAGCCTGAGCGCGGGTTTCCTGACCAATCACAGCATGAAAATCCCGCACCATCATCGGATAAGGATGAGGACCAGCAACCGAACCCAGGATATAATGTGTAGTCTCCACATTCGTCACCCAATCCCGAATTGCTTCCGAAGTCGCATCCTTGAGTGTACCAGTACCCGCTTCCACAGGACGCACCTCAGTCCCCATCAAGCGCATCCGAAACACATTTAAAGATTGGCGTTCCATATCATGAACACCCATATAAACAACACACTCCAAACCAAAGCGAGCGCACACAGTCGCCGTTGCCACACCATGCTGTCCAGCTCCAGTTTCCGCAATAATCCGCTTTTTGCCCATGCGTTTAGCCAACAACACCTGACCCAGGGCATTATTAATCTTGTGTGCGCCAGTATGATTTAAGTCCTCACGCTTCAAGTAAATCTGCGCTCCACTGCCATCAGCATGGGCATAATGTGTGGTTAGTCGTTCAGCAAAATACAAGGGAGTCGCACGCCCCACATAATCCCGTAACAACTGTTGTAACTCAGCTTGAAAACCTGATTCATTGCGATATTGGTAATAAGCAGCTTCGAGTTCAGCAAGTGCAGGCATCAAAGTTTCCGGCACATACTTCCCCCCAAAGCGTCCGAAGCGTCCGAATGAATCAGGACGTTGTGTAGTTTGAAACTTGGGGTTAATAGGTGTAGTAGTCACAGCTAAAATTCACAATTACAGAGCGACCTTAATTATAAACAAGGAAGAGAGCAATACGATTCCCCAAAATATAGACATTCCAATGAAATTATTTTATTCCCCTTTTATTCCTCTTTTATTCCTCTCTGCGCCTCCCTTCGGGTTCGCCACTTTGGCGGGACGGAAACCGACACCGCCAAGTGGACTCACTGCGTCTCTGCGCGACACAATCCATATTAAATCCCCCCTTAGGCTTCGGTAAACAAAACCAGAAACGAGAACCACCATCAGCAACAGGAGAATAACCAATTTCACCACCCCAACGTTCAACAGTGATGCGACAAAAATATAATCCAAGTCCGATTCGACCTGTTTTCCCCTGTCCTTGAGAAAATTTTTGAAACAAACTGGCAACCATTTCTGGCTTCACACCACTACCTTTATCATCAATATTCACAAGAATAGAATCATCATCCTGCATTAACTCAATCACAACAGTCGATTCACTAGGACTATGACGAAAGGCATTTTCTGTCAAATTCGTAATCACCCTTTCTAAACGGGATTTATCACCAATCACCCTCCAATCCTGGGTTACATCAATCTCAGGGGCTAATTTTAACTGCATTTTGTTGAGTGCAAATGTCGGGGTTAAAAAATCCACAACTTGTTGAGCAGCATTCAAGATATTGGGTGCATCTTTAGCATCGACATCAAAAGATTCAAGCGATCGCACTTCAGCCGAAAACGCATCTAATACTTCCCGAATCAGCATTTCTTGCTTAATTGACTGCCTGCGACCTATTTCTAAACGTTCTTTCCCTTTAGGGGTCAAATTTTCAAATTCTAATAGTGCTAAACAGCAATTGATACCACTTAGTTGTCCGGCAATATCGTGAATAATACAATGAATCAGAATTTCCTTCTTCTGATTTTCTTTAACTACTTGATAATGGTTTAATTTATTCTCACGAGCTTGCTGAATAATTGATAGTCTTTCAATATAATCTTTATCTAGTAATTGAATAATTAATATTTTTTGGTGATTGACAATAATTGCAGAAGCTTCAAAATGAGATTCTTTCCCAGTTAAATCATTATTGCTCCAGATTCCAGATTTCAGAGGATTTTCAAAATCTTTTTGCCAAAACTCTTCAGCATCGATTAAAAAATTCTCCAAGAAGGGAAAATCCTCTTCGGGAATCAAAACTTCCATTCCTGATTTAATTTTTCGAGGACAAAATCTCTTTAACCAAGTCGGAATATTTCCTGTAATTCGGAAACGACCAGTATCAATGTATTCTAAAATCAGAATATTTAAAGCTGCAAAAATATCTGCGGTAATTGAGTTATTCATTATAGTAATATGACGCTTTCAGTTCTAGTAAAAGGTTATAAATAAGAGATAATTGATAATGCTTTATTGATTGAGTATTCGAGTCACCTTTTCATGCTCGAGAACAAATTCATTTGCTTGTTGTTGAATCAAAGACAATTGCATTTCATCAACTGTGGCATCGAGAAATAATACCCAATCACCTTCTGAAGAGGGAAACAGATGAATATCCGCACAAATACCGTCTCCTGTTTTCAAACAAGCAAGAAATAAAGGAGAATTATCTAATGGTAATAATCCTTCGAGAAAGAAAATTTGTTGTCCAATATCTTCCCCCTTTTTTAAGTTCTTAACTCCATAATTCGCTAATTTACCTCCCCAAGATAATAAACATCCGTCTTTTTTGACAAGAAGATAAGCCAACGAACGATGTTCGAGCATCAGATTTATTACATAAGTAATTACAGATGTGGGGACATTTAACATCTACCCCTCCAAAATTTTTTGAGCAATAGTTTCAAACACTTCTTCTACTCCTTCTCCTGTTTTTGCACTAGTTAGAATAATGCTCCATCCTTGCTGTTTTAATTTATCTAGTTCTACTTTTTCAATTTCCCATTCATCAGTCAAATCTGATTTATTGACCACTAAGATAAATGGAACTTTTCCAACCGTCTCTTCGACTCGTATTTGCAAGCTGAGAGCTTTTTCGAGAGTATTATGTCGGGTTCCATCGACTACTAATAAATAAGCTGATGAACCTCTTAAATAGGACATGCGTACTTTTTGAAATTCATCTTCACCATATAAATCCCAAAGGATAAGGTTAAGTTCCTTTCCATGACAATTAACAGTTTTTTTGTCTATTTTTACACCTACTGTTGTTTGATACTTGCCGGAAAATATGCTATGGACAAATCTCGCAACTAAACTCGTTTTCCCTGTAGCAAAAGCACCCACCATACAAATCTTTTTTTGAAGCATATTTAAAGAGTAATATTTTCTTTATTAATTGATTAATATTCTTATTTGTTGATTCTGTCAACTTTAAAACCGACTCGACGGTTAGTATCTATATCTTGTTTTATTGTTGATGAAGTTAAAGGTTGATTTGAGCCTAAACCCTGAGTATAAAAATTTTCTTCACTTAATCCCTTTGATATAAAATAAGATTTAATCTGCTCTGCACGCGCTTGACTTAGTTGCAAATTATACTGTTCTGTTCCGGTCGCACTAGTATGTCCGATAATTTTAATTTTGACATTTTGATTTAGAGATTTTGCCATAATTACCATTTTTTGTAACTTGGCAAAAATCTTTTCTAACTTGGATACTTCACTTGCAATTAAGTCATTTTTCCCTTCTTGAAATAACAGTTTTTCCCTTTCTATTTCTTGTTGAAATCTTTCGATTTGACTAACATCGATATTGCTGAGATTTTTTTCTTGAAATTGAGTAATTCCTGGAATAAAATGCCACATCTTCCGCGTTTCTGATATCCATTTCTCAGGTGCTGAACCAGTCGCATATAGAATCCCATCACTTTCAACTTTAAGCAACACTGTTTTTGGTGGTTGAAGTAATGCTTCAGCACGTTTGGTAATAAATTCTGGTTGTAATGATAAATAAGGTTCAAATTTACTTTTGATTTTTTCTGGATTGATATTATGTTCTTCGCGGATTTTATCAACGTCTACTGCTAAAGGGTCCCGCATACCTGTGATGAGGTACTTGCCATTTTCCTTTTGAACTTTAGTAATTGTAATTCCTGGTTGGGAACTGAGTCGTTGGATAAAGTTATTCCATTGCTTTTGTTCGCGGATTATCAAAGAACCCCAAATACATAATCCAAAGATAATTAATCCAATTAATGTATACGCGTATCTATAGTTTGTTTTTTTCGGAGTTTGATAGCGAACCTTGAGGCAATCTTCTAAGTAAGGTTGACTGATATTAAATGGTTCTGTTTCCCCTTGGAAATTATAAAGCTCATTGTCGAATCTGAGGTGTATTTTTTCGATTGTGTCTTGAAAAACAAGTCTCAATTCATGGGGTGCATTACCACGAATAATCCCGGCTAAAACTGCTGTTGGTCCTTCCTCAATCCAAATTGTTAATTCGCCAAAATTTAGGGTATGTAACCTGTCCCCATTATCCACACTAAATGAGTCTTTAACAAAATCCTGAATGGCTGTTAGCATTGCTGAGACCAAATCGGGGTCTTGGACTGCTACCTGGGATGCTACAACATGCTGAAGTAATAATCCTGTTTTTTTGTGGATGAGAAATACTTGCTCAACCCGATAAATTAAGGTACGCAACAGCACCACTTCCGCAAAACTTTTACCTGTTTGTCTGGCTTCGAGTCGCCATTTAAAGCTTTGAATTGAGAAACCGTGTTCGAGGGTTTTGTCCAACGATTGAAGCATTTCCTCCAGTGCAGATGCGATCGCTCTTCTTGTGGATGGTCCCAAAATTGGGAAAATCGCGTTGGAAAGTATGTTTAAGTCTCTCTGTACCGAAGTTTCTACCGCTTGTTCGATAGTCGGAATCATTGCTTCGACAAACTGCTTATCTTGGAGCGATCGCAATATTACCGCTTCTGGAAGTATACGACTAATGTCTTCAGGTTTAATTTTCTGGGTTTCGATATATTCGCAGACTTGACTCAGCTTTTTTGGTTCAACTCCCAGTAACAAAGTGCGAAGTTCATTGAGTTCGTCTTTGATTGATTCTTCTGGTTCTTGATTATCTAGGTTCGAGAATTCTTTGGAAAATCCATTAGTGGAAAATTTACTCATTGACTAAATCCCCCAGTTGGCAAGTGAGATTTAAAGCTCATTGTTTTGATACTGCGTGTGAGACAATTATTGATGATTCAAAGATTGTCGCACACCGAATCTATATCCGAAACTACTTTTTTTGAAGTTATTGTCCAGATTACTGAGAGTTTAAACGAATTGCTAACTCGCTTAACAAATTTGCTAAAGTTGAACGATCTGTTTTTGCATGACGTAGTTCTTCAGCTTCACGACGTAATATTTCTAATATTTCTTCATATTTCTGTAAAATGTCGTCATGTAGACTTTTCGATTGGTTGAGAATTTGCTCCCGCATTTCCCTTTGACTAGTATTTACATGTTCATCGAATTGGTTCAGTTTATTTTCTAAAGCTGTAGTTATTTTCTTATTCTCTTCCGCAAGATTTTGCAAGGTTTCATCATGACTACCTTGTTCCTGTTTCATCTGTTTGGATAGGGATTCCAATTCTTGCTTTATATAGCTTTCCAGACTATCCAAACGTTTTTTGTTTTCTTCCCGTGAGTTCACACATTCCTTAAACAAGCGTTCTTCCAAACGAGGAAATTTCTTTTCGACATCTCGTAATTGATTACCAAAAAGAATATCTCTCACTTTGTCTAGACTATTTACTCCAGCTAAGTCGTAACCATTATTCCCTAGCTTACTGCTGTGGTTTGAACTTGAATCCATGACATTGCGATCGTTCCCATGTTCCATTTCTGGCGACTGCATAATTTAATCCTAGTATATTTAAAAGTCAATCTACGTGATTACTCAGACAGATTTTAACACCTAACAAAAGCTAAGTATTTTCCTACACCAAATTTTTATACATTAATATCAAATACAAGTACTAGCACTTGTATCTAGAATAGTCATCTTTCCCAAGTAATAGTTAAACAAGATTTAAAGATATCCGGAATTTCCTCATCATAATTAATTATTTGTTATACAGCACTTCCGGCAGCTATGAGGTACATACTCAAAGCTGAAAGCCATGATTAGAAGGGGAATGAGGGGAACAACTGTATTGTGTAATAGCTGGAAGTGCTGTATAGGAAACAAGTAGCTAATATCGATGATGAGTAAACGCCATAATTTCAGTTACAAATAGGAAAATAACGAAGCAAACATAGGATAGGGCAAACAACCGTGGGTTCCCCTACAGTATTCTCAATCGCAAACTGTATTTAAATATCCCCATGCTTACAATTATGATACAAAATTTAAATTAAAAACCGGAAAAATACGTATAACGCAGCAGTGGTAAGTTGTAGCAACATTACCGGGATACCGTAGTGTAAAAAAGTTTTGAAAGAAATGCGTCTTCCGTGTTGTTCTGATACTCCAGCAGCGACAATGTTAGAGGATGCACCAACTAATGTCCCATTACCTCCTAATGTTGCACCAAACATCATTGCATAAAACAAGGGTAAAACTTCCGTAGGGAATTGTCCGTCAAAACCAGCTTGGAGAACGTCAGCAGGTGCTAACCCAACGTTAACGATGTATTGTTTGAGGAGAGGAACCATTGCCACTACTAAGGGGATATTGGGGACAACACTAGATAATATGCCAACAAAAAATACTAAAAATATCGAACCGAAGGCAATATTTTTTCCTAAAACTGCCGATAAAATTCCAGATAAATTACTAATAACACCTGTTTTTTCCAATCCTCCAATTAACACGAAGATACTCATAAAAAAGATGAGAGTACTCCAGTCAATATCGCGGAGAATATTATGAACTGAATCGATGCGACTTTGATGTGCCAGCAGCATAGCCAAACCTGCACCTAAAAGAGCAACAGCCGCAGGTGAAACTGGTACAGGTAATTGTTCACCTATTACGAAAAATAACAAAACGAAACCGACAATTACAGCCCCTAATCCTAAAACTCGCGGATGATTAATTTGGGGATGGGGTAATTCATCCAGACTTTCAAGTTTTGTATTCCAGATTTTCCGAAATAAAATTGGTAAGATAGCAACAACTGTAATAACTGCGATCGCACCACCCAAACTCAAACGCATCAGGTAATCAGTGAAGCTTAAATTAATAGCATCACCAACAATAAAAGTTGCAGGGTCGCCGACAATTGTCAATAAGCCCGCACTATTAGCAACAAAAACTAACAATATTAATAATGGGACAAAATTTACCCCTAATTCTTCTGCCATCGGGGGAATTAGGGGTGCTATTAGCATCACTGTGGTTGCATTAGGCAAAACGGCACAAATAGGGGTTGTAATCGCTACAATACCTAATAACAAATGCTTGCCTTCACCTTTGGCTAAAATGACTAATTGTGTTGCTAAATAATCAAAAATTTTAGTTGGTTCAAATGCTCGAACTAAAACCATGACTCCAAAAAATAATGCCAAAGTTCCGTGACTCTTACCAATATAGCCAACTGCGTCTTGCAAAGTCATGACATTCGTAAATACAAGTAACAATGCACCCAATAAAGTTGCAATTGTTAAATGTACCCATTCAGTCATAATTAGAAAAATGACACAGATAAATGTGGTGATGCTAACCAGTGCTTGCCAATTTTCCATTGAAAACCCTAATCAAAAATTGATTTTACACTTAAATTGAGAAATCCATGACGGTCAAAGTCATTTAAAATGGTACGCTTATTTCCGCCGTTGTGTACTAGTAATAACTAGCCCATTCCTAAGTTCCCCCGCGTTGGAAGAAAGGATGGAGGATATAGTCAAGATTGGCGATGAGTTCTTCTGCGGGGGTTGGCATCAATTCGTGGTTTGCGATCGCAATTATCCACCACAGTAAAATTACACCCAAAAATCCCGCGCAAGGTAGTAAAAAGCGATCGCGCAGAAATATCGGTTTAGCATGTCGCCAAATTGTTTGACTAGCAGCTGTAGCAACAGCTGCTAAATTCAACTGAAATATCATTGATGCAACCTCAATAGTGTTTCATTGCAGTTATAAATATCTAAGCAGCAATACACAAGGATACTAAACAAGATTGCAACATTAAAAAATGCTCTCTTTTCAGTTTCCTCTCAATGCCTACGAAGTTAGCTGACGGGCTAGGACTGAGAGATGTCCTTCTCTAAAAATTGATAGATAATGAGTTAGATGTTGTACTTAAACTATTCATAGATAAATGTTAAATTTACAACTCTTAATTCCTCATCTACCAAGAGATATGCCCCAAAATTTGGTTCCTCCGTTCCAGCAACTTAATTGCATTTACAGTCATTAAGCAATTAAAGTTTTTGAATTAGGCTGACTTACTCTGATTGAATATTAACTCTAACATTACTCAGTGGTAACTT
>NZ_NTFS01000089.1 GCF_002289455.1 Brunnivagina elsteri CCALA 953 | reverse complement strand
GCGTTCGCGTTTAATTTCCCTTTACTTTCTCATGATTTATTTATCTTTCTTGGAAGAATAAAAACTGGGATGTACCCCTTGTAAACTTTAGCCCACAATATCCGCATGTATGGTTTTGCTTTTTTAAAGCTTTAGAGGTTTCTCCGTCGTAGAGCTTACTGTTACGCTCGCTCCAATAGGTTAAATCACCGTCATATGGTGATTTATTTCCTTTGACGTTGACGTATTTGTTTTCGGAGTAAGAAACCGATGGAAACGCTTTATCACTTACCTTTAACCCTCTTACTTCTAAAAACTGGCTGATTTTTTCAAGTATTTTTATTGCATCATCTTGCGGTTTAAGGATTATTACCATATCATCGGCGTACCGTATGGATTGGTGGATATCCTCTATTCCGTTGAGGGCGATGTTAGCTAATAATGGGCTGACCACACCACCTTGGCAAGTACCTTGTTCTGGAAATTCAGGGTTTATTCCTGCTTTTAAACAGCGAAAAATTCCTGATTTTATGCTCGATGGAGCTATAAGGTTATCCATTATAATGGTATGTGATATCCTGTCAAAACATTTTTCAATATCGAGTTCTATGACTCGTTTATTGATTCCATTTCGTTGAGAATTTAGGTTTAAAAATAGGATTTTCTGAGCATCATGTGCCGAGCGTCCGACTCTAAAACCGTAACTTCTTTCATGGAATAATGCTTCGTGCGCTGGCTCTATTGCAAATTTTGCAAGACATTGCCAAGCTCTATCTTGGATAGTTGGAATTTTAAGCAATCGAGTAGTTTTTCCATCTTTTTTAGGGATTGGAATTACTCGCAACTTTTGGTGTTTCCAATTGTTACTTCTTGCTTTTAGCAGTTCTAAAAGTTCAAAACGTTCCTTAAATGTAAGGGATTTTTTACCATCTATTCCTGCTGTTTTCCTTCCAGCGTATATCGCAGTGTTACTTGACGGATAGCCAGTAGTTTAGCCGCAGTCGATTTCAGAATCAGCTTTTGAAGGGACATTGCTTTACGCTTGTCTCCTGCTTGAACAGCTTTGAACACTCGTTTTTGTAGGCGGAATAAATTACAACGGAACTTCTTCCACGGTAAGCTTTTCCAAGATTCACTAGCCTCGTGGCTGTGCCTAATCATACTCTGACTCCAATAAGTGTTGTCTGAATACCTTGCGAAAATTACTTCGCATCCTACCCAAATCGAAGGAATTCCGTATCTCGTCTTACCTACCTGGGGTTCGACCTACCCAAGACCTTTGATTTGTTTTTATTCGTTCCCTCAGATGATTGTTTTGTTCCTTTAGGTAGTGCCAATTTAACCATCAGACCCCCCCAGGTTCTTACCGCTATTACAACGAGAATGCTGCGGGGATTAGCTCTGATAAAGTCGGGTTCAAAGGATATGTCCCGCTTCTGCGTAGGTTACTTTTATAGGCATCTGTTTTACCGTGGGAACTCCCTATTAGCACCAGTGTCCACCCATAACAGTAGTCTGATTGTGCCCTGTTCCCAGCTTCATTCTCCAAGTAACGAGCTTGGTCGATGTGGGCAGGTAAGGAGTCAAGCATGAACCTTGCTGGTAGGACTTTCACCTACATCTTTCTGAGAGTTCAAGGTTACTTTAAGTGTTCACCTTGGGTAGTTTATTTACGGACTGATTACCGTGATTCAACTACCAACGAATCGCACCGCTGTTCCCAGTTAATTGCGTTAGTGCAGGGGAGCAAAGCCCATTACCAACTGCTAATTGCGAACTGTTTTCTTTCTCTCTTTCCCCTTCTTGCTTTACTTCTAATGCTGTTTTCTTTCCTCCACGTACTAATTCTTTCACCAAATCATGGCTAACTTTTGTTAGTTGACGTAGCGCAGAAACGCTCCAATTTTGAACATTTTGACGCAGCAAATTCTGCACTTTTGGTGCGAGTTTATTAAACCAAAGATATATTTCCATCGCGCTTTTTGCTATATAGCGAGATGCACCAAAATCGTCACTTTTTAACCATTCTTCAAAGACTTTTTTTCCTTTTGGACAAAAAGCTAAACAGTCATAGTATAAATCCTGGAGAACTCGACCAGTTTCTATCAAAGCATCGAAGGTGGAACGGACAAAACTGAAGAATTCTCCGAGCGTATTTTTGGCTTTGTTTTGCAGTTCGGGTTTATGAAATTGACTGTAATCAAAATTGTAATTTAACGAAATTACGCTACATCCATTCATCTGCATTTACACTCCTTGCATTGTTGATGGATTATTTACCTCACCTTTGAGGATGAGATTTCTGTTCTATTAACGCTATTTTCGTTGAAATTTCGTCGCTCAATGCTTATCTTGTGACGTAAAGATGTTTATTACTATAGTGATAAAAGAAACTATCACTATAGTGATAGTCCTTGGGTAATCACATAGCTGAAACTATTGTTTATCAATACTTATAGCTCAATTGCTTGTATAAAAATATTGAACTAGCTTGATTTAATTTTTCTGTAAAATAATTGTTGAGAAATAGATAATTGTGTATAACTATTGAAAACTAACTTTAGTTTAATAAACTGTAAAATATTCTCTAACTTAAAGATTTCCCCACATTTGTCGAGGTGATGACGATGTTTCAGTTAGCGACAAAGCAGCAAGCATCAGAAATATTAAATATGAGTTTTTCTACACTTAAAAAATATCGTTTAGATGGGACATGGATCGAAGGAACCCATTGGGTAAAATTGAATAGCCGTTGTATTCGGTATAATTTACAACTTATTCAAGATTGGTTGCATAATCGGCATGACCCAATTGCTCACTATCGAGCTATCGATTTATATCATGCTGGTTTGGCTAGTAACCAAAAACGTACTAATCGAAAAAGTTAGAAAATATACAAGCAAATCAAACGATATTAAGTATAAAAAGTAAGCCATAATTACAATTGTTTGAGTTTTTCTGGCATTTGCGAGAGTGAATACTTCAGTTAAAAATGATAGGCATTAATTTGTGGTTCGCGGATTGATGTAAAGTAAAGATAAGAATATCTTCGATTAGAGTTGGATACTTTTTCTATACAGAATACTTTCTCTTTTTCGATTCCGATACTTATCTAAAATATTTTGAAATCCCAAGGATAAATAGAATGAATAATCTCAACAGATTATTTCAGTTTGCCTCAAATATAGGCGTTCAAGGTCCACTATATGCGATTGCAAATGCCAGAATTCATTCACCTATTCCTTTAGAAGCGGTGGAAAACTGGAAGTTTTGGAATGAACCAAAATCCTCTTGGGTTGAGTCTTTAGCGAGAGCTTATCCTCCAAGTTCAAGACGAAAGGCATATCTGGATTCGATGCTGGCACAAGACCATGCTACTGGGATTGAATCTCATTATGATATATCGAATGACTTTTACGCCTTATTCCTAGATACCAAATACAAGTTTTATACCTGTGCTGAATTTTTCAGGGATGAAGAAACCTTGGAAGAAGCGCAAGAAAATAAGGCTAAATATTTACTTTCTCTGTTGAATCTTAACGGTAACGAGAAAGTCTTGGATTTGGGATGTGGTTGGGGTGCAATGCTGAAATATCTTCAAGATACAGGGCATTATGGTGAGTTAACCGGATTTACATTATCAAAGGAACAGTTAACATACACTAGGGAAAAATTAGGTCTTAATGTTTCCCTGACTAACTTTATTACGGCTCCATTTGGGAATACACCGTGCGATCGCATCCTTTCCATAGGTGCATTGGAACATGTCAGACCCCAGGAATTAAAACAGTTATATGAGAAAATATATAATTCTCTCACACCAAAAGGGCTAGCGGTACATCAATTTTTTTCCTTTGAGCGTGAATCCTACCCAGCTTCAGCAATATTATTGCAACTGTTTTTTCCAGGTTCTCTGTTAGTAATTCATCGTCATCATATTGAAGCGGCAGAAAGTGTTGGTTTTCGGATTACTCATGATTCAATTCATGACTATAAGCCAACTATAAAAGCATGGTATGAACGGTTGGTTGAAAACCAAAAAAAAGCATTAGAATTAGTTGGTTTAGAAATTTATAATCGTTACATGACTTTTTTCCCTGTTGCTTGGTTATTTTTTGAACAGAAAGAAGCGGAGCTACATCGAATCGTCATGGAAAAATAGAATATTGAGAAAAGCCTGGAATAACGTATTTACGTTAATACACAATATAGCTCTTTTGTACAGTGCGTAAGTCCTATAAATGTATGCCGAGTTTGGTAAAGTTTTTTATACTCAACACCATCAAGACTTTCCACCACAGTCTTCCAAGCTCGTCCACTGAGGTTATGCATATCTATCCACTTACCTTCAGGTGATGGAAATACCTTTGCTTCACCCAACACATCAATGGGTTGGATGGATTTTAACAACCCAGCCAAACGATTATTAATCGGGAAAATTCGCTTCTTCTGCGTTTTCAAACCTGGTTTACAAGTCAATCCTGACTGTGAAACCACTACCGCTTGTTCAAACCGAATAATCGTAAAGTCCGACGCAATATGCTTCCATTGCAAAGCCACAGCTTCTGATGGTCTACAACCTGTGATGAAAAGAAATTCGATTAATGGTGCGTAGTATTTGTAATAACGATTTTTTTTGAATGCTTCGATAATGCGATCGCGCTCTTCCAAACTAAACGCATTAATATCTGTCTCCTCAGCATCACCCTTCGGCACTTTGATATCACTTGCCATATCCTCAAAGGGATTATCCTCAATCAATTGAGACTTCACAGCCCAATTACAGCAAGCAGAAAATTGAGTCAAGATTTTTTTGGCAGATAACGGGCTTTTATTCGCAATCAACCAATCCCGGATTGCGATCGCTTTATCTAAAGTTTTCACCGGGAGGTGAACATTAATACAACGATAAATTTTATGGTAATCCTTCGCCAAAGTGCTGGGAGATAAACTCGATCGTTTGTATTCGGTGTAACTATCCCACAAATCCGCTAGAGAAGCATAACTCTCAACAGATGGTGTAAATGATGCTGTAAAGAGAACTTGCTCAGATTGTGACTTGTACTTTCCCAAAGAAACATCGAAATTGTCGCAGAGAATATCCAACTCGATTTGCCTAGCTTTCATCTCAGCCAGTTTGCGATTGGCTTTGGTATCGGGAAACCCGGTTGACAAGTAATGACGTTTACCCCCAAAACTGAAAACTAATTGCAAGCGATCGTTCGAGGTTTTGATTTGGACAGTACCCTTAGAGGCTTTGCGTTGCGAACCCACAGTTAACTCCTTCTGAGAAGGCAGGAGGCAGAGGGCAGAAGGAAGGTTAAATAACTATTCCACTATTAAGTCCAGTGCTTCATCCTAATTTTGAATCAAGCGCTCAACCTGCAAAGCAAACGGAAATTCTTTTTCCTTCTGCCTCTTGCCTCCAGCATAAGTGCCTTTTTCTTTACCCCAACTTTACCCCAATAAATTGTCTAAACTCGTCCAAAAATGTCCAACGTAGGCATCTTCCTACACCAAATTTGTACCCCTCAAATGGCTGAAATGAGGTTTTTGTTGAAATTAGAAACCCCTGAGAGCTATATGCTTCAGGGGTTTGGTGTTATAATGCCAGGAACGAGACTTGAACTCGTGACACGAGGATTTTCAGTCCGAGAACACACCTTATACAGCAAGTATTTCAGTCTTCATTTTTGAACTTACACCATCTTTACACCACTCGTTTTTTGACTGCTTGTGAAGCTGAATTTAAAGCTGTATTCCTTGATTGGAAAGGCTTTTGTCAGAATCACGTGCCACGTTCTCATCTCACGCAAATTTTCTTGGCGAATAGAGAGTAAATATAAGCACTATTTCTATCCCTGTACTGACAGTATTGACGCAATAGAATTGCGTTAGATACGCGCAGCATTGCCACAGGCTAGCTTATTATTGGCAAAGCCGCCCCGTGTTCTCGTTCACATAGGCGAAGGACTTAATGTGCCCAAAGGGCTTAGGGCAGAAGCTAAGTATCTCTTACGCGGACTTGTCAGTTTGCTCAATCCGAAACGGGTAAACATTGCTCGATAGTGTTCGGTTCGATACTTCTACTCTGCGGGAAGTATTTCGTCGAAAAAGCAATTAGCTTATTGCATTGTCAAGCACAATAAGCTGATAACAAGATGTAAAATTAAACTAGTAAATCTATCTCAAAATAATGCCCATTTCTAATCGCAAAACAACCAAAATAATCAAGGGAGAGTCTGGATGGATAACGAACAAGCTGTCTTGGAAATCAGTGCAGTCGAAATTACTAAGTCCTTATTATCAGATTTAAAACAACTCTCCAGGTGTGCAGGAGAACCGGTAGCTGTGGTTTTTGCTGATAGTTTATTACGAAAAATGCGCTCTTTGCATGATATGTATATGGACGACCCCTATACAGAAATAGTAATGGCACTACATGATGCACTTGCTTATCAAAATAATTGGATTGAATATGGTAGCGAACAGTACCAGGGTGCATATAATCTATTTTTATCCCTAGTTGAGCGAGAAAAAATTACTAATGTTGAAGTAGAAAATGCAATTCTAACTCTAGAACAAATAGGCTTTGATACTTTACCTTTTGGAGTCAAACTTGATAACAATTTTCCAGAAGAAGAGATAACGGTATAAATAAATATGTCAGGGTCATCAGTCCAAGAACATTTTTTAGATACCTCGGTAATGAGGTCATTACTACTTGCAACACAAGCTTATCGGCAGTATTTAGAATCTCAATTGAGTTCGGAACCCCTTTATATATCCAACTACGTCCAAATGGAAATAAAACGTAGTTATTTAATCAATATTATCTCTTTTTATTTTGTTCTGCGTTTGGATGCAATTAATACCATAGGTGATGCAATTGCATTATGGAGCAATAAGTTTAAAGGAAGTGAACTCAAAGCAATATTGCAAGTTATACCTCAGCTTTTTAGTACCCGTCAACTCAATTTCTCTAGCCCCAAAGATAAAGAAAAAGCTCTATCTCTGCTAGTAATTTACATCAAACGTTTTGAACTAATAATCAGAAGAAAATATCAAAACTGCAACGATTCTACAGCCTGTGCCCGTGCCCTCGTCCCACTGACTATCGATTTAAAAAATCCAGTTCCCGACCTGAAAAAGTTTGTTCTGGAATTTGGAGATACAAAAACCTGTCGAAGCAAATGCCAAATTGAAGACTTTCTTTTAGTAAAATATCGTTCCGAAGTTGAGCAATTAGTCGAAGTTGCTTCCCAATTACCCAGAAATACCAATACAAGGGGATTTATAAATATCGCGAAGAATCTCAAAGAGATATTAGTTGTAGGTGCAACAGCTTGTGACTGCAAGCGCTGCGAGAAAATTGGAGATGTAGTTATCGCTTTGAATACACCTCGTAATTTCCGGTTGGAACACACTGATAATTCCTTTGATTACTTATGTCCAGCAATTAAGCAACCTCACTACAAACATCCCTCGGAGAACCAAGTAGTTATGAATCCATCAATAATCAACTTGCAACAGGATTAATGCGAACCTGTCGGTTCGCATATTCACTGAATTCGCATAATATCTTAAACTGACAATCAGCAAACAAGGCTTCTGTTCACGAGTACCTCCGACAAATTGAACAAATAAATGCCTCACTTTTGAAGAGTAAATAATTTATCAAACTCACACAATTATGATTTATTGAGTTCTTTAAATAAATCCATTAATTTATATTTACGTCCATGAGTATATTCTAATTTTGCACGGTAAGAAGACCATTCGGCTTGTTGTCCTAGTTGGGAATAAGCAGCTTTTACTTTTTTCAAACACTTAACAGCATCACTATAACGCTTGGCTTTAGAACTATTCATAATTTCTTCTGCCAGCTTTTTAGCCTTTTCAATTACCCAGTCGGGACGATGAGGAATAGCTGCTTCCATAACTCGATGTAATGATTCTGAAGCATAGTAACTATCTGTTTTTACTGTTTTTATCGCCTCATCAATTAGCCCTTCATGGAGGAAAATATCAACTTTTGCACTACCAGCATACCAACTTTCAGATTCTCGAAGTATTTCGAGTAAATCTTGTTTCACTATAGACCAAGTATCAAGAGCTAAGTTTTCCACTTTCACGTAGTCTCGAAACGATGGTCTAGTTTCAAATGCAACGATACAGGCATTTAGTGCGATCGCTCTATCACCCAACCCTTCGGCTAAATCGCTCGTCCAAGATGCAAATTCATAGGTACAATTCCCTGGTAAGCTTAATCCCGATCGCGAAATTCCTAATGCTTCTGATAAATATCCATCTTCCCGCAATATTTTGGCTAGGGCAAAGGCTGATTCTGCTGTGTCCATCTGGGTTTTAGCCGCAGACATTGCTTCATCCACTCTTCCTAAAGCTGCCAACTGGGTTAGGTATTGCAGCGTCATTCCTTCGGAAAAAGCTAAGTTTAAATACTCTGTATAACGATTTTGTCGATCGAGAAAATCTAAACGAATTAATGCTAAATCATCAGCAAAATCTGGACGAGTACCTTCCCAAATTTGTGCATCAGTTTCACCATTCATTACCAGTTGTAGTGGTTCGTAATTCCAACCTTGCTGCAATGCTGACAAACTCATAGCAAAGTCTGCGTCGATTTCATCCTGCCAAGATTCTAGCATGACTCGCAAATCGATAATTTCCGCTTCCGGTATCTCTGCGCATAAAATTGCTTCTGTCCATGCGTTGTCGAGAGGTTCTACGATCGAATAGGAATCACCTCCGTATTCTGCTAGGTCATCCCATGCTTCTGCGTAGGTGGATGTGATGGCTTCGAGGATGGCGATCGCATTATTCCCATCACCATTTTGGGCAAATTCCTGCGCTTTTTCAATTATGGCAGTTAATTCTTCGGTAAATGGGTCATCTTCGGTGCCATACTCTAATTGTTCTAATCCATCCTGCAATATGCGTCGTACCTGGCTGCGAATCGGTGCAACATCAATTTTGTTACGACGGTTAGTAGATGGAGATTTTGTTGCGGGAGTTGGGGAATTTCTTAAACTAACAAAGCAATCAACATCATCAATTAATTCTGGGTTTTTCTGTAATAATTCTTGAACCAAGCGTTGAGTTTGTAAGTGGTCAAGAGAATTTAATAACTGTTCTATGGTGGGACGTTCTTCAATTATTGCGGATGAACGGGAACAGGTTAATAATGTGGCGACAATATGCTTACACCAACCATCATAATTGTAAGCACAGTCACAGTCAACAGAGGTAACTCCACCTGCATCAAAATTAATACTGACTCGATATGGTTTAATTTCGCTACCTTCGACTGCTGCTTGAATCGTATTACCGCGTTTTTTCAGGTCAATTACTGCTCCACGACTGTAATATTCTTGACCACGACTGTAGGATGAAGCGTTGGAATTATGGCGGATTGTTGCTTCTGATATTTGTGGAATTGACATAGCACCCAGGAGTTTTATTTTTAGCCTATGCTGAAATCGGGTTAATTTTCCTAGATATTAAAAATCTTCACTTAATAATTGCAATAACTAGGGCTTGCTGATTAAAGCTATAACCTTTGCCAAATAAGGGTTTTAATCATTTTTGAGGCAAACAAGTGCAAGGTTATGGCATTTAAAGGCTCAAAAACCATGCACTTTGGCGGAAAATCGCGGGGTGAATTTTGGTTCTGACCTCTAAAACCACCGTTATTCAAGCTGTGTGGCATCTAGATTCGCTTTGTAGCCTTTTTCAGCAGACCCTACCTAATGTCGCACTTCTTCTATACAGATCAAACTCTCCTGCGGAAGTATAAAGTTGTATTAAGTAATACTGCGATATGTAAGAAGATTTAATACAAATAATTGAAAACAAACCTAGAATTGCTATAATCTTTAACTCCTAATTTTTCCTGAAGAATGAATAAAAATATTTCAGCATTACATCGCTTTTTAGTAATTTTGTGTACGACGATTATTTTTTCTAGGTTTTTAATTGTACCAGCGATAGGATTAGCAAAAGATAATATAAAACCATATTCCCATGAAGTACAAGTTGAGCATCAACAAAAACTTATTGATAATATAGTTATTCATCAATCAGAATCTCAAATCCAATATCCAAATATGGAGTCACCTTTGTACTATGGAAAAGTACCCTCTCCACAGCGAAAGATGACCTCAATAAAACCCCTGATTTACCCGATTACCCGTAAGAGCGATCGCATTGATAATTATCATGGTACAAAAGTTAGTGATCCGTATCGTTGGTTAGAAAATCCAGACTCGAAGGAAACCCAGACTTGGATAAATGCCCAAAATCAAGTTACTTTCGGTTATTTAAACCAAATACCCATCAGGGATAAAATTAAACAGCGTCTCACTAAACTTTGGGATTACGAAAAATACGGCATTCCTTTTAAAGAAGGAAATCGTTATTTTTACTTTAGAAACAATGGTTTGCAAAATCAAAGTGTTCTCTATACCCTCAACAATCTCAGCGATGAACCGAAGGTTTTACTCGATCCAAATACACTTTCTGAAGATGGAACTGTTGCATTATCTGGCTACTCAGTAAGTGATGATAGCAAATATTTGGCATATGGTTTATCAGTATCGGGTTCCGATTGGCAAGAATGGAAAGTTCGTGATACTGAGACTGGTAAAGATTTAGCAGACAATTTAAAATGGATCAAATTTTCTAGTACGTCGTGGACAAATGATAGCAAAGGCTTTTTCTATAGTCGCTACGATGAACCAAATCAAAAAACTAAATTAGAAGATGTTAACTATTATCAAAAGTTATTTTATCACCGAATTGGAACTCTGCAATCTGAGGATAATTTAATTTACGAACGCCCAGATAATAAAGCATGGGGTTTTGGTGGTAACGTTACGGAAGATGGGAAATTCTTGATTATTTCGGTATGGCTGGGAACCGATTCTCGAAATTTAGTTTTTTACAAAGATTTAACCCAGAAAAATTCTCCAGTTATAGAACTAATTAACAAACTAGAGTCAGATTTTAGTTTTGTAGACAATGATAAGAATACATTCTATTTTCGTACAGATTTAAATGCACCACGAGGACGCATAATTGCTATTGATATTAAAAAAACGACTCGTACAAATTGGCGTGAAGTAATTCCCCAGTCTGAAGAAACTTTAGAGAATGTAGGAATTGTGAATAATCAATTTGTTGCTGATTATCTCAAAGATGCACGCAGTCAAATTAAAGTGTTTGACCTGAAAGGCAAATTAGTTCGTGAGATTGAATTACCAGGAGTTGGCTCAGTTGCAGGATTTGAAGGTAAACGTAGTGACACTGAAACATTTTATAGTTTTACTAATTTCACAACTCCAGGAACAATCTATCGGTATGATATGGTGATGGGTAAAAGTAGTATTTTTCGAGAGCCAAAAGTAGATTTTGACCCCGAAAACTATGAAATAAATCAAGTTTTTTATCGCGGCAAAGATGGTACGCAAATACCAATGTTTATTGTTAACAAAAAGGGAATTGCATTAGATGGAAATAATCCAACTTACTTATATGGATATGGTGGATTTAATGTTTCACTAACACCCAGCTTTTCCGTTAGTGCTTTAATGTGGATGGAAATGGGTGGTATTTATGCAATACCAAATTTACGCGGTGGTGGTGAATATGGGGAAGAATGGCATCAAGCAGGAATGAAAAAAAATAAGCAAAATGTATTTGATGATTTTATTGCTGCTGGGGAATGGTTGATTGCAAATAAGTATACTAAACCTGCAAAATTAGCAATTGGTGGAGCCAGTAACGGTGGACTTTTAGTTGGTGCTTGTATGGTACAACGTCCTGATTTGTTTGCTGCTGCTTTGCCTTCCGTTGGTGTCATGGATATGTTACGATTTCATAAATTCACAATTGGTTGGGCTTGGACTTCGGAATACGGTTCACCAGAGAATATTGAGGATTTTAAGAATTTGTATGCTTATTCCCCACTACATAATTTAAAACCTGGTACTACTTATCCTGCCACATTGATTACTACAGCAGATCATGACGATCGCGTTGTACCTGCCCATAGTTTTAAGTTTGCTGCTGCATTACAAGCTGCACACAAAGGAAATGCACCTGTATTGATTAGAATTGAGACTAAAGCAGGACATGGTGCAGGTAAACCAACAACAAAAATAATTGAAGAATCGGCAGATAAGTGGGGGTTTTTGATAAAGGTTTTGGGAATGGAATCAAGTCAAAATTCTCTAGGAATGAGATTAATTAGTCCTGAATAAACTTAATTAAAATGAGGTTTTGCAATCATTTTCATGCCAGTTGGAGCAACTAATGTTAATCCGCGACGGATGGGTTGTACGGGACGTTTGTCAAGTGAAACTACTCGATAATTGGATAATATTGTTACTAATATTATTTTCATTTCGTACATAGCAAAAGCCATCCCTATACAGTGACGATTTCCACCTCCAAAAGGTAAATATTCGTAGGGTGAAAATTGCCGTTCTAAAAACCGTTCTGGGATAAATTGCTTGGAATTTGGATAAACTTCTTCGCGGTGATGTGCTAAATAAATACTCGGAATAATTAATGTTTTTGTCGGTAATTTATAACCCATTATTTCCACAGGTGAATTTACTATCCTGCTAAAAGAACTGGTTGCTACTGGATAAAGTCTTAAAGTCTCCTGACAAACTGCTGTGAGATAAGGCAACTTACTGATTATGCTGGGTTCCGGTTGATACGCAAGACTATCGAGTTCACCTTGTAACTTTTCCCGTACTTGTTGCGATCGCTCAATCCAGTAAAAAGCCCAAACTAAAGCGGAAGCTGTGGTTTCATGTCCCAAAACTAACAGCGTGATTAATTCATCACGTAGTTCTTCGTCAGACATTATTTTGCCATCATCATAAGTCGCAGATATCAGCAAGCTTAAAACATCTTTGCGATTTGGATTATTTGCCTGAATATCTGCGCGAACTTCCCGAATATGGCTATAAATTAATTCATCGACTTTTTCTAAAAGGGTTAAAATTTGTCCCCAAGGACTCCATTTTCCCAAATCTTTTTGCCAAAATTTGAACAGTAAAGCTGCTGAAATTAAGGGAACACCCAAAACTTCCAACAGTTGGTTCATTGCTCGTTGTAGCTCTTGTAAACGTTGCCCTTCATCTAAACCAAACACCACACGTAAAATTATACGCATGGTTATTTCCTGCATTGAATGACGAATATTAAATGCTTTTCCATCTTCCCAATGACTACTAACCTGTTGGGAAATTTCTGCTATGGCTTGACCATAAGTTTGCATTCTATCACCATGAAAGCTTGGTGCTAATAATTTTCGTTGTTTTCGATGGGTTTGACCATCAAGTAAAACCAGAGAGTTGCTACCAAGGAGATACTTTAAAATCTCGTTTCCTCTGCCAGCATCTAACTTATTCGCATGAGTAGTAAAAATTTGTTCCAGTGCTTGAGGATGACTAAAATAGACTATATTGTCACCATTTTTGCTTTTAATAGCGAAGTTATCACCATAAGTTTTGGCAAAATCTTCCATATATTTTAACGGTTGAAATACCATTTTCATCTGTCGTAAAAATATCGACATATTGGAAGCATCAGGAAGAGTCTGATTTATGATTGGCATATATTAATTAAATGAAGCGGATAAAATCAAGTGAATAAAATCAAGCGAATAAGAAATATTTTTCTGACTTTTGCCGCGATTCTAGAAGATTAAAACTGGTAATTCTGCTCAATTTGAACCTTAATTATCATGAGAAGTTTATTAAGAAATAATATAGAATACTGGAGCTAGTCAAACAATATCCGTGAAGTGTTTAAAAGTCGGATATGTGACAAGATAGTTCACTTAAGAGAACTCCACAGAAAGAAATTCCCAATGTCATTCTGTAGCTTGCTTCCCGCAGGGTGGAACGTACGCGCAAGCGGCTTCTGTAAGTAGCAAGCTACAGCATGACAACACAGGATCATTCATTTTGTGGCTTACTCTAAGACAATAGAAATATCCAAAAATGAATATAGAGACATAGTACTACTACATCTCTACAAAAATTAAACTAATCTTATTTATATAGACTTAAATAATGAAAATTATAAATATAAATTGAGCGGCTAAAAAATCTATATTATTCCAACAAAATAAGACCACAAAAATGATATATATCCCCACCTCAATCACAACATATTGAAATATGCGTTCGCAGATACTCTTAGTAGATACTTTTATGTTGATCTAGACATTATTTCTTTTGATTACTATCAATTTCTAGCAATATCCCTGACTTTAACTTAGACAATATACTCCAGTAATTAGCATACCGAATAAAAGTATAAACTAATGGATAAGTAGTTAAGGGTGATACTAATTACATTTAACTTAAGCATAATAATTTTATTGTTTTTGCCTAAACGGGAAGCAAACCTCATATCTGAAGAGCATTCATATAAAAATACAGTTGATTTTAATAACATCATGTCAATAACTATTTATTTCCCCATTATTTATAATAATTAGAAAATTACCCTACTTTTTACTTCCTAATCCCAGATATCAAGCTAAACTTAACAGCGTAAATCTCTGACATATCCTGTGAGACTGAATCAAGAAAAAATCGAAACCGCTTTAAACGTTGCTCGTCAACAACCCTACTTACCTTTTTCACTACATCTTTACGATCGCGTCAACTCCACTAACCAAACTTTGTGGCAATTGCTACAGAGTGGCGCACCATCGGGAACAGTAGTAATTGCTACACAACAAACAGCAGGTCGAGGACAATGGGGACATCAATGGGTTTCAGAGACTGGAGGATTGTATATATCAACTGCGATCGCGCTTGATTTAGCAGCTATAAATAGTTACCAGCTAACTTTTGCTACAGCCTGGGGAATTACCAGACAATTACAAAAGTGCAATATTCCTGTAGGGATAAAATGGGCTAATGATTTAATCTTAAATAAACGCAAACTCGGTGGAATTTTGACTGAAACCAAAATTAGTGGCAGCACAATCAACCGAGCTGTTATTGGTGTTGGTATTAATTGGTCGAATCCAGTTCCAGAAACAGGGATTAACTTACAATCGTGGCAAACCCTCAATAATATCACATCGATTCCAAATTTGGAAAATCTAGCCACTCAGGCATTGCTTGGTATAGAATTCGGTATTGAATGTCTTTTAGAAGAAGGAATAGATGTACTCTTGCCAAGGTATACTCATTTGTTAACCAATATAGGAAACAGCGTATACGTAGAGAATCATCTAGGTAAGGTAATGGGCGTTACTTCCTCTGGATACCTCCATGTTCGCATGGAAGATTCAGAATCTAAATCGGTAAGAACACCAGATTTTTATTTCCAACCAGGTACAATCAGTCTTGGCTACAGTAATTCTTCTAATTAAATTTAGAAATAAATTTTAAAATTATTCAGTAAAACCCACTAGAACCCACCAGAACCTATGACGCAGCGCAAAAACTCTGCCCGAAAAGATTCCAATCCATCGTCAAATCAATCTTCAAATCAACTGTGGCAGCGCTCTCTGCCCGCACAAAGCATTTGTTGGCTAAGTAGTTTGAGTATTATTTGGAGCAGTGGTTTGGTGCTTGCCCAGACAGAATCCGCAATTGATAATATTGTTCCCACTGCGGGAACTGCACCAACACGAGTTGAAAATTTTGTCCCCAAAGCCACAAGCGATAAACGAAGCAATTCAAGCGGAGAATCTCCACAAGTTGAATTTTCCGCACGTCGTACCCGACTTCGGCAGCGTTTACAGCGTAATGTAGCTTCCCAATCTTCCGAACCCATACGTCGTTTGCGTCAGTCGAAGAAAAATACTCAAGAAGCAACGGTTCCTGTTGTCAGAAATTTAAGACCAAAAGTTGCACAATCACGACGTAATCCAGTTGTAATTCCGGAAACTCGCGTCGAAAAAAAACAGGTTGAAGTTACTTCACAGCCAACAGCACCCATTCGGGAAGAAAAACCTCAAAATCAGCCTCAAGTCGAAATCAAAGCACCCGTTGCTACCATAGCACCGAGTAAATTGCCTACATTGGCACAACCCAACAAACCCATAAATATCGACGAAAGCACAGCAGATAAACCCAAAGATTATAATAACGCCTACATTGACCCCAGCGATTACAGTACAGCGAATGGGAATAGAAACGAATCCCCTAGTAATGCCCCTAGTAATGTAATCCTCACTGAACGTTCTAGTGGTTGCCGTTCAATTCTTGGTAGAGGTCAAAATGTTTCTGGTAATTGCGTCAAAGCACCCGTTAATGCGAAACTTGCAGAGCATTTAGCAACATCGAAAGGCAGCATTACAACTGCCCCAAGCTGGATTAGAAAAAGCCACAGTATTGATGTTGCCAATATACTTCCCACAAGACGTATTGCAGCCACAACAGAAAGTAATAGTGGTTGGAAAGGTTCGCGAATCGCTGCTGCAAGTAGAGTCGCTGTTGTTGACGTGACTCGTAACCAAAATAGAATACGTACATCTGCTGTTGTTCCATCCTCGAACAAAAATACATATAACTCCAATCGGTTTATTCCTGCCCCCAGTAGTTTTATTCCCCAACAAACAATGGTAAGTGGAAATGCGATCGCACCAAGTGCAGGTACTTTACCCCTACCAATGACAGATGCAAATGTCGCACCTCGTCCTAGCACTGTCGCTTACAATATTCCCTTAGAATCAACCCTACCCCGTGTCACCTACACAGGTGGATTTGCTTACAATCCCACTGGGTTTATTTTCCCTTTATCCGTTCCCTCACCGATTACTTCAATATTTGGTTGGAGAACTCACCCAATTAGTGGTGACAGAAGATTCCATAGTGGGGCTGACATTGGAGCAGCAATGGGCACACCAGTTCTTGCTGCATATACAGGTCAAATTGAAGTTGCTGACTCTGTAGGCGGTTACGGTTTAACAGTTATAGTTAATCACAATAGTGCAGTGCAAACCCTTTATGGGCACATGTCACAGATATATGTTCAACCTGGTCAATGGGTACAACAAGGAACGGTAATTGGTCTAGTGGGTAGTACTGGTAATTCTACTGGTCCGCACCTCCACTTTGAAGTTCGCCAATTGACCGCAAATGGCTGGGTAGCTACTGACCCAGGTGTGCATTTACAGTATGCATTAGGGCAGTTAATGCAAAGCATACAAACTGCACAACTACCACAAGTTCCCAATAATTAAAATTGAATGTAGAGACGCGATATATCGCGTCTCTCTTTAAAAATTAAGAATTAGGAATTAGAGAACGTCATTCTGAGGAACGTACTGACAACACATGATTATTAGTATGACAAATCAAGGCTTTTGGCGCTTAATAATTATTTTATAAACACCCTCTTAGGGACTTCCAGAAAATAAAATCTTCTTTCTCATACACTTACCAACACTATCACGCGAAGGGTGGGGAGACCTTTCAGGTAAGCGCAAAGCGCAGGCTTCGCCAACGCCACTTTGACGAAGAGAAGTTGCGTGCGCGGGTTCCCCGCGTTGAGCAAACTTCGGGGACGGAAACCGACACCGCCAAGTGGACTCACCCCACCCCTACAATTATGGAGAATTTATTTTTTGGTATTCCCTTAGGAATTACAGGTATCCATTTTCAGCCAAAAAATTGGGTGTAATAAAACTACCCCCATCTTTATTTTGGTGTTTGTTACCACTCGTCAAGAATTTTTCCACATACTTCCCAAGAATATCCCCTTCCAGGTTTACCGAACTGCCCGGTTGTAGCTGACTTAAATTAGTTTCTGCATAGGTAAGGGGTATTACAGCAACCTGAAACTGCATCGCTTCAGGATTATATTCCGCAACAGTTAGACTAATCCCATTTATAGCAATACTGCCTTTAGGGACTATATACTGGGCAACATAACTCGGTGCAGAAAAAGTCATCTCCCAGGAAGTCGCGGTTTGTTCTGCCGCAACCAAATGCCCGATTCCATCAACATGTCCCATGACGAAATGCCCACCAATTTTACTGCCAACCCGTAACGATGTTTCGAGGTTGACATGTTGGGCTGAGATGGAATCCTCCCCCAAAGTCGTTTTTCGCAAAGTCTCCGGGGAAGCGGTAGCAACAAATCCATTATTTAATATTTTTTCTAC
>NZ_NTFS01000088.1 GCF_002289455.1 Brunnivagina elsteri CCALA 953 | reverse complement strand
ATATAAAGACAGAGAAAATCTTGATTTTAATAATTTAGAAAAAACAGAAGAAAAAGCCGAAGATATCACATACTTATTAATGCAAAGAGCAAGATTAATTGGAGCGGCTGAAAATAAATTACACGCACTACGCGAACTGATGAAAAACCGTAATGAAACAACCCATACTTTGTTTTATTGTGGTGACGGTTCTGTAGAATCAAGTGTTTCTCCTACCCGAAATCAATCTAATCTACATCAATTAAAAGAAGTTGCTCGAATTTTAGGAACTGAATTAAACTATCGAATTAGTACCTATACAGCACAAACATCATTACCAGAAAGAGAAAATTTACGACAACAATTTGAAAACGGAGAATTACAAGGTTTAGTTGCTATTCGCTGTCTAGATGAAGGAGTCGATATTCCCGCAATTCAAACTGCTGTAATTCTCGCCAGTTCTACCAACCCTCGGCAATTTATCCAACGTCGTGGCAGGATTTTACGTCCACATCCAGGAAAGGAGCGAGCCACAATATTTGATATGATTGTTTTGCCTCCAGATTTGGATAGAAAAACACTAGAAGTTGAGAAAAATTTATTAAAAAAAGAATTACGTAGGTTTGTCGAATTTGCCGATTTAGCTGACAATTCAGGTGAGGCAAGAATGAAATTATTTGACTTACAAAAAAGATATGGCTTAATGAATATTTGAATCAGTAACAAAGAATCAGAAATTGGTAATAAAAATTATTTCTAAACCTCTCTTCCCATTTTCTTGGCGACTTGGCGGTTTATAATATTCATAATTCATCCCAATCTGATTGGTATATATTTCTATATTTAAACCTTCTTTTTCTTTACACTGACGACGAACAGGAAAAGGAAAATACCTAATATGTGAGCGAAAAAAGATATGAGCCATAAAATAGAGGTTTAAATTAACATTGCAAATACAAATAAATAAAGTTTTATTGAATTTATTATTAAAAAGTTTAACAGATTTTAATAATAAAGGATTATGAAATGTAGATTTTTAGTTTAAAATAAGACATATACAGTGATATATTCCATGAAAAATAACTAATTGCAAGGCTTTCCAACATTAATATCTGCAACTTTAATTACAGCATCTTTACGGATAGAATAATCCAGTAAAAAGTACTACAATTATCTCAGGATTAAAACTTATACAAGTGTCATGAAAGATTATGAATTTATCATAATTTATCCGAGTTTATCAGCGTCTATCTGCGGTTAATTAACTCCAAAATGAAAAGTGTACGTACCAGTCACATAAGTCATAAAATATTAGTAAAAAAATAATAAAAACCATAATGCCAAAAGAACATAATATCGACGACGTACACGAACCAATAAATAACGCTCCACCAGAAGTAAAGCAAATTATAGAAAGAGTGTGGCAATTAGAAAAAAGCCGACTAGATAAGAAAAGTCTCAGCCATATTAACGAAGATATCTTGATGATAATAAAAGAATCCGTAAGATGAAGCTAATATCAATAAAGCTTTGTAACTTTCGCTCGTTTTATGGCAAAACACCAGAAATAACTTTAGCAGGTAACGAAATTACCAACACCACAGTTATTCATGGTAACAACGGTAGCGGGAAAACGAGTTTATTAAATGCATTTACCTGGGTACTTTACGAAAAATTTAGTGCAGCATTCGCATCTACCGAACAGTTAGTAAATAAACGTGCGATCGCAGAAACAGAAATCGGCAATTCAGTTGATTGTTGGGTAGAGGTAGCATGGGAACACGACAACAAACGTTACCGTGTCAAACGTCAATGTCGTGCATATAAAACCCAAAGCGAATTTGAAGCTGGAAAAACCGAACTTTATATGCAAGTAGCAGGTGATGATGGACGTTGGTATTTGCCACCTCAACAACCAGAAGAAATTATCAATCAGATTTTACCAAGTAGCTTACACCAGTACTTTTTCTTTGATGGAGAACGTATCGAACAAATAGTTCGCAGCGATAAAAAAACAGAAATAGCAGAAGCAACAAAAATGCTTTTGGGTGTTGAAGTAATTAACCGTTCAATCAAGCATTTAGGAGAAGCGAAACGGACTTTAGAAACAGAATTAAAAGCAATTGGAAATTCGGAAATTAAGCAATTACTCAAACAACAAACAAAAATCGAGATTAAAATAGTAGAAGTTGAAAAGCGACAACAAGAAATTAATCTAGAAATCGAATATCAAAACAGATTCAAGCAAGAAACTAGTACTTGTTTGCGTGAACTTAGTGCGGCGAAAGAATTACAAGAAAGGCGGCATAATTTAGAAACTCAGAAAGCAGCTTTACAAGAACAATTACGAAAATCTCGCGAAAATATTAAGCGCTTTATTTCCGCACGTGCTTATACAGTTATGCTCTCGGAAAGTGCATCACATTTTTCTAGTATAATCGAAAATTTGAAAGAGTCTGGAGAACTAAAAGCCGGAATATCTAGGGAATTTATTCACGATTTACTTCGGAAAAATAAATGTATTTGTGGAGCAGATTTATATGATGCGGGAAAACCACACGAGCATGTAAAAAGTTGGTTAGATAAAGCGGGTTCTTCTACAGTCGAAGAAATCGCAATTAGGGTAGGAGTTCAAATAGATGAAATTGATAAGCAAGCTATTAATTTTTGGGAAGAAATTGATAGAGAACAATTAGCAATTAGTGGTTTTAGGCAAAATATTTCCCAACTGGAACAAGATTTAGATAATATTCAAGAAAGATTACGAAAAGACCCCAGCGAGGAAATTCGCAGTTTCCAAAAACGTCTTGATGCAATTGAAAGTAAAATTTCTGAGCTCTTTTTTGAACAAGGTCGAAATCAGCAGCAAATTGAGACTTTAAAATCTGAATTAGATGATTTGAATAAAAAGATTGCTAGGCAGAAATTTCACGAAGAAAGACAATTATTAGCACAACGAAGGATTACAGCAGCACAAGAAGCAATTAATCGATTGACTGAAGTTAAAATTCGTCAAGAAAATCATTTTCGTCAACAATTAGAAAAGCGCGTTCAAGAAATATTTGGTGCGATTTCTCCTGCTCCATATATTCCTAAAATTAGTGAAAAATACGAATTGACGCTGGTAGAAAATACTTTAGGATTAGAAATGCCAGTTGCTGCTTCAACAGGAGAAAATCAGATACTCAGTCTATCTTTTATCAGTAGCATCATTGATAAAGTTCGCGAGTGGAGCCAAAAGAAAAAAATGTTAATGTTACCTGAAAGTAGCACATTTCCAATCGTGATGGATTCACCATTTGGTAGTTTGGATGAAAATTCCCGACGACATGTTGCCAAAATCGTGCCTGAATTAGCAAATCAACTCGTTATTTTAGTAACTAAAACCCAATGGAGAGGTGAAGTTGCAGAGGAAGTCGGTAATAGAATTGGGAGAGAATATGTGTTGACTTATTACTCTTCTAAACCCGATTGTGAGCAAAATTATATTGAATTGCGAGGGGAGAGGTATCCTTTAATTAGGCAAAGTCCTAACGAATTTGAGTATACGGAGATTACTGAGGTAGATAGAGATAGTTAGTACAGTGAATCGTTTTAATTAGCTTGAAATTTAGAAATTAAAAAGTCAATTATTAACTAATAATAGTTGAATTAATTGTAATTACAGCAGATTTCAGGTTGCAAGAAGTATCCTGTAGAGACGAGACATGTCACGTCTCTCCATATTCAATATT
The DNA here is from genome assembly GCF_002289455.1 of Brunnivagina elsteri CCALA 953. Classification (GTDB taxonomy): domain Bacteria; phylum Cyanobacteriota; class Cyanobacteriia; order Cyanobacteriales; family Nostocaceae; genus Brunnivagina; species Brunnivagina elsteri. The sequence goes on along the minus strand of NZ_NTFS01000088.1, from coordinate 14,782 downwards.
CAATATTCAATAAAAATCATTACCAATCAGTTACCATAATATGGCAGAAATAGGAAGAATTCGAGTTGCAAAAGATAAAGCAGAATTAGTCAAAGCTTTAACATCCGCAGATAGTGGAACTGGTCCTTTTCAAACCTTTGCTGATGTGATTGTATTTGCGGCTGCGTTAGGTGCAAAACATAAAAAGCGAGTTCCATTAGGAGAAATTGCTAAACGGGAACCAGCACCTATTAGAGTGGAGCATTTCAATTCAATGGGTCACGATCGCGTCATTAAGTTACTCGGATGTACGGAAACTCAAAATATAAAAATTCTCTCTCCTCTCGAAGAGGGATTTGATGTTCAACGCAATGAAATTTTTGAAGAGTATGCAAATGGAGGATTGGAGATTTTACAAGTAGAATTACGGGGAGCGGTAGATTATACAGAGAGAATTTTACTACTATTAAGTTATGAAAGAAGTAATCGAGAAATACAAGAGGAAGAATTTAATTTGACTAAATTCCTCTCTTGATATTTACTGTATTTTCTATTGGAGCATCCTAATATTTGATTTTTAAACGCAGAGTCACGCTAAGTTTAACGCGGAGATACGCAGAGGAATATGGAGGAATATAGAGATTTTATGGGATTTATCTCTAAAGAATATCTGGAAGTCCGACTTCTTTTGCTTCGACAAAATTTCCCTGGAAATCCATTGCTTTGTCTTCAAAACTTCTGGCTTTTGCTAAGTCTTTTCTCAATTCAGCACGTTCCATCGACTCTTGCATTCCACCGAGAATATAGATGATTAATCTTGCTGCTAAATCTTTTCCAGCAACTAGTATGCGCTTACGATTTGGGTCATATAAAACTCCATAGAAAAGCGAATTCGGAAACTCTATATTGCTAAATCCACCTTGTTTGTCGAACTTACGAAGCTTTTTAAATATCTTGTCGAGGGATATTCCTTTTTTGAATACTAAAACACCTAAAGCTTGTACTAAAGCGACTTGACCAACAGGACGGAAAAGCATATTTCCTTCACCACCATCTTTCTCAAAACTAAAACGTCGTAATGCTGGTGTACCTTCATCTTCCACAATTTTATAACTGGAAAGACTCGCTAAATAATCAAAAAGCTGATTAAATTCTGCAATTCCTGCTTCAAGTTCGTTATTCTCTGGACGTAAGGAAATTAGACCTTTTTCCTGTTTCCAATTGGGAAATTTTTGACCTAAATAACGCTCTGACATCTCTTTCAAAGCTTGTAATGTAGTCAAAACTGTGGATTTATTAGCTACTGTTGCGCTGTTCCAATTAATGCGAGGTTTGCGATTTTCTTTTTGCTCAAAAAAAGGATGGGTGACAGCAATTTTTCTGGCAACAATAGAGAAACCATCGTCTTCGTCTAACTGGGTTAATTGACCTTTTGTTAAAGCAACAGCCATCAAATTAACATGGACAAAAATAGACCTTATCCTTCTTCTTGCTTCTTCACGGGTTTCTCCAGCCACAACTGCCGAAATAAATTCGATACCTATTTTTTCTTGAGGTAAGTTTTGTAAATAAATCGGTGAAACTTGATATTGGTCATATAAATCGTCTAGTGTGAGGGGAGTTGCATAGGGAGTTTTATCTTTTTTGTATCGCTGCATCTGACCAGTCTTTAATAACTCGATTAAACCCTGGATTCCGATTAATCTGTGTTGTCCATCTAATGCATAAATCGTGACATTTTTTTCAGAAATATCTAGCACTCCAATTTTGCCTTCTTTATCGATTGGGGTAAAGTTACTGGAAGATTTGATTGCTTTACCTTCCCCATCCCATTCTGGTGCTATAAGATTATCCACCCAAGGTTGGTTTATTACGACTAAGACTGGTGGGAATTTATGGTGTTTGCGTGATGCTAAATATTGTACTAAAGCAGCTTGACGTGACCAATCCAATGGACGTTGCTGAATTTCGTCGATGCTATCTGCGTCTATCTCGATATTGTCAGTTTGTGAATTATATTTATCTTGGAGTAGTGGTAAATTGGCTGCAAAATTTACGTAATTTGCGAACCATTCTATTGTTACTGAGCTAACATAAGCTTCAGTGCCACCCATTTCAGTTTTCTGTGCAAAAAGGTTCTGTTGCTCTCCTTCGAGCAATTTATCTAGGAGTGATACTAATAAATCTTTATCAGTGTTTGTACTTGTAAGGTTAGACTCATTTGTATCTGGAACTCGCAGTGATTTTTTGGAACTCATATAAAATTTTAGCGATAAGGGGTTGACAGGTAAGCCAACTTTATTAAAAGATTGTATACCTGTAGTGTTGTTTTTAAAAACTGTTGAAAGATTTATTTGGTTTATTTAATCTTACGTAATAATCCTAATTATTCAAAATTTACCTGGAATCGAGCGTATTTATAAAAGAGTTTGAGTGACTTATTTTGTTGAGTTTGTCGCTTTATGGGCTTTATTTATGAGAAGTTAACTTTCTATATTTGTGAGAAGAGGAAGAAATGGGTAAATCACAGTCTAAAGAAAAAAAAGTAGAAAGTAAAGGTTCAAAAAACCGCAATATTGAGGAGTTTGTTGAAGAAGTAAAAGCTTTGACAGTGGAAATTCAAAATTTATATTGCTTGGATTCTGTAGCTTGGTGTATTGGTTATAGTGGAGGTAAAGATAGTACAGCGACTTTACAGGTGATTTGGAATGCGATCGCACAACTTCCGATCGAGAAACGCACAAAGACAATTCACGTAATCACTACAGATACTCTGGTGGAAAATCCTTATGTTTCTACTTGGGTACGGAAGTCTTTGGAGCAAATTAGAATTGCTGCTACATCTCAACAGTTACCAATTGTACCTCATTTACTCCACCCAGATTTAAAAGAAACATTTTGGGTTGGTTTGATTGGCAAAGGTTATCCAGCACCTAGAAGAAAGTTTCGTTGGTGTACGGAACGTTTGAAGATAAGTCCTTCTAACCGCTTTATTCGCGATATGATTCGAGTTAGTGGAGAAGCAATTGTTGTTTTAGGTATTCGCAAAGCAGAGAGTACATCCCGTGCGAAAAGAATGAAGGAATGGGAAGCTAAACGAGTACGCGATCGCTTAAGTCCAAATATGAATTTGCCTAATTCCCTAGTTTATAGTCCAATTGAAGATTGGCGCAATGATGAGGTTTGGCTTTATTTAATGCAGTGGGAAAATCCTTGGGGATATAGTAACAAAGATTTATTTAGTATGTATCGAGGTGCTACTGCTGATAATGAATGTCCTTTAGTTGTGGATACTTCGACTCCAAGTTGTGGAAGTTCTCGTTTTGGCTGTTGGGTATGTACTTTAGTTAGCGAAGATAGTTCACTCTCGGCAATGATTCAAAATGATGAGGAGAAAGAATGGTTGCAACCACTTCTAGATTTTCGTAGAGAATTGGATATTGAAGATGAAGACAGGGATTGGAGAGATTTTCGACGTAGAACGGGAGAAGTTCAACTCTATGAACGTCATATTGAAGATGAAATTTCTATTGAACCGATACCGGGACCATATATTAAGGAAGTCAGGCAATATTGGCTGAAAAAAATTCTTGCGGTGGAGCGACGTTTGCGAATTACAGCACCGGAGGGAATGCGTGATATAACATTAATAACTCGTGAAGAATTGAGTGAAATTCGTCACATTTGGTTAAATGAAAGACACGAATTTGATGATAGTTTACCCCGGATTTATAAAGAAGTGACTGGAGAAGAATTTATTGACCCCCGTCCAGGTGCTGATGCAAGTTTACTCGGTAGCGATGAATGGTCGGTACTGGAAGAGATTTGCGGTGGTGATGCGATGCACCTAGAATTAATGGCGAAATTGTTGGATACTGAATATCAATTTAGGAAGCGATCGCGTCGTGTTGGTATCTATGATGCCCTAGAAAGATGCTTTACTACAAGTTCCCGTTCCCAAGGGGAAGCTATCAAAAATGCACACTTTAAAAGAGATTTACGGGAAGCTGTAAGTGAAGGGAATGTGGCAAAGGTTAAGCAGTTAACTTTGGGTGATGCATTATCAATTAATCAAGTAGAAAATGAAGTTAAAAAGTCGTCTCTAGATTTAGTCAATTCAGCCGATAATTTGACGTTAGAAAGTGGAATAGATGAATCAAATGAGTCAAGTAAAGCAAAAAATTGGCAAAATATGAAATTTCAAGCCAAAGACTCAAAATAATCTCAAATAATCTGGTAGCAATGTAGAGACGCAGAGTTTTAAAATGAAATTTATCGAAATAGTATTGCAAAATTTTGGTCCCTACTGCGGGAGACAAGTTATTAATCTTGATACTCAAGTTGATGACGAAAATGTTCGTCCAATTTTATTATTAGGTGGAATGAATGGTGGGGGAAAAACTACTCTCATGGATGCTATGCGTTTGGCTTTGTATGGACATCGCGCTCAATGTTCAACTCGTGGAAATTTGAGTTATGGTGATTTTTTGAGTCAGTGTGTTAATAGTGATTCTAATTCACCTGATAAAACCCGAATTGAATTAACGTTTGAGCATGTTCAAGAAGGTAAAGCGACAAAATATAAAATAGTCCGCTATTGGGAAAAAAATCCGAAAGAGGGTAAGGATAGTTTAGGCATTTTAGAGTTGGGGTATGTTAGTAATGACGAGTGGTTACGAGAAGAATTGGTGAATACTTGGGATGATTTTATTGAAAATTTACTTCCTTTGGGCATTTCTAATTTATTTTTATTTGATGGGGAGCAGGTTAAGGAATTAGCAGAACAGGAAATTCCTCCACTTATTGTTACTGATGCAATTCGCGCACTTTTGGGTTTAGAGTTAGCGGAACGTTTAGGAACTGATATTGATATTTTAGTCAACCGTAAACGTAAGGAAATATCTGATACCAAAGATGTTGTTAATTTAGAAGAAATAGAAGAAAAACTAGAGTTTTTACAAGCGGAATATCAAGAATTGAAAAATGTGGAGATGTTGCAAATAACATCTGTAGAGAATTCAGAAAAAGAAGAAAAAGAAGCATTTAACCAATTTGTTTCTGAAGGTGGAAAAATTGCTTCTGAAAAAAGTCAGTTAGAAAAACAACGTAATCAAAAAAATCTCGAAGTAGAAGAAGCACGTCAAGGAATGTGCGAAATGGCATCAGGTGTTTTACCGCTAGCTTTGATTGAGAATTTATTAACCCAAGCACAAAATCAAGGGGAGAAAGAATATCGGATTCAACAAGCACAAATTGCAGGTGATATTTTATTTGAACGAGATAAACGCTTACTGGATTTGATTACAAAATTGGATATTTCCGCAACAGAATCTACAAAAATTCAAGAATTTTTAGCTGAAGATATTGCAACTTTAAATGCAAATTTAATTCAACCAGAGGAAATGTGGTTGTCTGCTGATGCTGAAGATGTGAGTCAGTTAGGTAATGTTTTATATTATTTACAAAATGCGAGGAATCTTGCTAAACAGCAACTTAAAATTTTGATAAATAAAGAAGATGAAATTATCGCATTAGAACGACAAATACAAACCGCAGCATCACCTGAAGAATATGATAATTTGGTGGAGAAACTGAAGCAAGCGCAGAAAAATTTTATCACTGCTAAGTCAAATTATACAAACATAAAACAACGTGTTGGTGAATTAGAAGGTGAGATAGAGAAAACGAAAAAAGAATTAAAAGAATATACAACCCAAACGATTGATAAAAATAACACAGAACATATTATTACAGCATCAGCAAAAGTTCAAGAAACACTCAAATTATTTAGAGAAAAATTAACTTTACGCAAGTTGAATAAACTTGAAAAAGAAGTCACAGAATGCTTTCGTTACTTATTACATAAATCTGATTTGGTACATCGCGTCGCCATCGATACCCATACTTTTAGTTTATCCCTCTATGACTCCAAGGGGAAAACTGTTCCTAAACATCGATTATCTGCTGGGGAAAAACAATTATTAGCAATATCTTTTTTATGGGGTTTAGCACGTCTCTCTGGACGCAAACTACCAGTAGCAATTGATACGCCATTAGGGCGATTAGATTCATCCCATCGTAGTAACTTAGTCGATAAATATTTTCCTTCCGCAAGCCATCAAGTTATACTTTTATCAACAGATACAGAAATAGGCGAAAAAGAAGTGAAAGTGTTAAGAGAATCAGGTGCGATCGCACGGGAATATTTACTTCAATATGATTCTGCTAAACGTCAAACAACGGTAGTTAATGGGTATTTTTGGTAATTATTAGGAATTGGGGATTGGGCATTGGGAATGAAACATATTATATCTAATTCATAACTCCTAATTCCTAATTCCTAATTCTTAATTCCTAAAAGACTTCCAGAAAATAAAATCTGCCAACTATACATAGTATTTTTCGCTTGGATGCAATATAAATAAGGGTAAACAGCCGTGGCTTCCCCTACAATTTCGAGAATTTATTTCTTGTTATTCCCTAACTCCTAATTCCTAACTCAAAACTCCTAACTTAATTTTATGGAACCACCAATTGAACGCATAAAAATATCACAAACTGCCAAAGAGCAATTAAGCAGACTGAAGCGTATCACGAAAATAGACCAATGGAATATATTATGTCGTTGGGCTTTATGTCGCTCACTCGCGGAACCGACACTACCTTCACAGATTACAATTAAGTTAGATAGTAATGTGGAAATGACTTGGCGAGTATTCGGTGGTGAAATGTCTGATATGTTATTAATGGCACTCAAACAGCGCTGTTATAATGATGCTTTGGGTACTGAAAAAAATGTTTTAGCCGAGCAATTAATTTTACATTTACATCGCGGTATTGCTTATTTAGCTGGTGATGTAAATATCAAGAAAGTTGAAGATTTAATGGAATTGGCGACAAAAAATAGTAAATAGATAGTTGGTAATGATTTAGTTCTGAGTGCTGAGTGCTGATGAATATTATTACAGAATTATCGAGGCTCTTATGGCAAAGAGCGAATTAGAAATTGAGCGTCATCGAGCAGCTATTCCCCGTTTTGACATTTCTCGTCCAGTCAAATTAGCGATGGAGTGCGATATTTTGACTGGGGAAACAACCTTTTTCGACTATGGTTGTGGATATGGTGGAGATGTTCAACGTACAACTGGATTGGGAATTATTAGCAAAGGATGGGATCCTTATTATTTTCCCGACTGCGATGGTGCAAAGCACCCACTTTATGGTGAACGCACTTCTGCTGATATCGTCAACTTAGGTTATGTTCTCAATGTGATTGAAGATATTCAAGAACGAGGGGAAGCTTTACGAAATGCTTGGAAATTAACCCAAAAAGTATTAATTGTTTCAGCACAAGTCTTACTCAACGAACTCAGTAACAGTGTCATCCCTTATGGTGATGGTATAGTTACCCGCATCAATACTTTCCAGAAATATTATCAACAAGAAGAACTCAAACAATACATAGACGAAACTATACATGTTGATGCTGTTCCCGTTGCTTTAGGAGTTTACTTTGTATTTCGCGATCTAGAACAAAAGGAAAAATTTAAAGCAGAAAGATTTGTTTCACGAATTTATATTCCCAGAATCAGCACTTGTAACAAAAAATTTGCAGACTATCAAGAAATCTTACAACCATTGATGGAATTTTATACCCAACGGGGTAGATTACCAGTCAAAGACGAACTCGAAAACCAAGAAAAAATATTCGCAGAATTTCGTAACTTCAACCGTGCTTTCTCAGTTATTTTACAAGCAACCGACGAAGCCGAATGGGATGCGATCGCATATCGTCGTTCTTTAGATATTCAAGTTTATCTCGCACTTTCACATTTTGATGGGAAACGTCCCAGATTGGATCAACTTCCCCCTGGTATGAGGCAAGATATTAAAGCATTTTTTGGTACTTATGAAGATGCTTACGAAGTTGCTGGAGACAAGATTTTTAGCTTGGGAAATCCAGAAATAGTTAAAGGGATTTGCGATAAAAGTAAAATTGGTAAACGTACCCGTAGTGCGCTATACGTACATGTTTCCGCACTCCAAGAACTCGATCCCCTACTGCGAATTTATGAACGTTGTACAACTCGCTGCATTGGACGCATAGATGGAGCAACTTTGATTAAATTTAGCACGGAAGAACCGCAAATATCATATCTTTTCTATCCCACATTCGATAAAGAACCACATCCAGCTTTAACTACAAGTATTATTATTGACTGGAAAACTAGGGGAGTTACACACCACGATTACAGCAAGCGCAAAAACCCCCCAGTGTTGCACAGGAAAGAGACGTTTGTGACTCCAGATTATCCTCAGTATGGAAAATTTGCCCGTCTCACCCAACATGAAGAAAAATTAGGATTGCTTGACAAGAAGAATCACATAGGAACTCGTGACGGTTGGTTGCAATGTTTAGAGGAACGTGGTGTTGAATTGAAAGGACATCGAATTCGCTACATTCGCAAGAATTTAGATGGGAAGGACGAAACAAATTAATAGCAATCCCCCCAAATATAAGAACCCCACCCTAACCCTCCCCTTGTTAAGGGGAGGGAACTGGATTTCTAGTTTCCCCCCTTTCCAAGGGGGATTAAGGGTTTTTAACTTTGACTGTTCGTAATTGCAATGTTTATTTCTAGTTTCCCCCCTTTCCAAGGGGGGATTAAGGGGGGTAATTTCCAGGTTCTGAATCTTTACTGACGGTATTCTAAGGACTAGAAATAAAGATAAAATGTGTTCACCGTAAAGTGGGTACTTTGCATCATCGCATTAGCGAACCATAGGTTTATCGCTAGAATCATAATATTTTTTAATCACTAATAATTTTTATGAAATTGACCTGATAATTGCTTGCATAAGTTGTGAAAACAAGCAACTACTTAGAGGTCAAGTCAAAACTAAAACATTTAAGCATTTTCCTATCTATACCTGACATTACACCGTAACTATGGCAAGATAACTAAAATTTTTCATCATTAATTTCATTATTAAGGAGACAATTGATACAGTGAAAGAGATTCAAGCCTTGCAACGGGCATTTAAAAGCCGCAAAATGGGGGCATTATTATTACTGGGATTTGCGTCCGGATTACCATTATTTTTAACAACTCGGACATTACAACCGTGGTTGCAGGATGCAAAAGTTGACATTGCCCAAATTACATTATTTAGTTTACTTGGTTTACCATACTCCCTCAAATTCCTGTGGTCACCACTATTAGACCGTTTTACACCACCATTTTTAGGATTGAGAAGAGGTTGGTTAGTAATTACACAAATCGGTTTAGTAATTGCGATCGCATCACTGGCTTTCCAACAACCATCGCAAAATGACCAAACTTTACAAATCCTGGCAATCAGTTGTTTGGCAATTACATTCTTGAGCGCAACCCAAGATATCGTCGGGGATGCTTACCGTACAGATGTCCTCGAACCCGAAGAAGCTCAACCTGGTGCATCTGTGTGGGTTTTAGGCTATCGTCTGGCTTTATTTGCCGCACTTCCCCTAGCTTTGTTTCTAGCCGATAAAGGGGTGGGATGGAACATCATTTATTTCCTGATGGCAGGATTAATGGCAGTAAGTGTATTCGTAACGATTTGGGCACCAAGGGAACCTCAACTGCCTCAACCATTATCCAAACCCGCACCACTATCCGTCAAAGATGTGGTTTTCCTTGTATCCATCACTGGATTAGTTACAGGTTCACTGTGGAGTTTATTTACCAAACAAATCGAATTACCAGTTTTCAACTGGTTTTTAGCAGCGTTACTTGTCGCTTGGATTGTGACATCGTTGTTAATGCCAGCAGAAGGATTGGAAAACCTCGCAAATCGTCCTCCACAAAACTTACAAGAAGCAATATTCTTACCTTTTAAGGAATTTTTCCTGCGTGTTGGACTACCATTAGGCTGCATTACCCTCGCATTCATTTTCCTCTATCGACTAGGTGATTCCCTTGTTGGCATTACTGCCACTCCATTTTTACTTCAAACTGGGTTCACAAAAACTGACCTTGCGGGAATGTTTCTGGTGGGGTTAATACCTACTACCGTTGGTGTGTTGAGTGGTGGGATATTGATGACACGAATCGGAGTAAATCGTTGTCTTTGGATATTTGGACTGCTGCAACTGATTAGCAACCTGGGGTATTATGCCGTTGCGATCGCAGGAAAAGACATTTCTGTTCTATTTATTGCTATCAATGTCGAAAACTTTTGTGCTGGACTTGTGACAGTGGTAATGGTGGCATTTTTGATGGGCTTGTGTAATCATCGCTTTACGACCACGCAATTTGCTTTATTTTCAAGTTTAATGGCGATTAGTCGTGATGTACTATCTGCACCTGCTGGTGAATGGGCAAAGGCAACAGGTTGGTCAACATTCTTCTTATTAACCATTGTCGCCGCCATCCCTGGACTATTACTACTACCATTTGTTGCCCCTTGGAATGCCCAAACAGTAAAAATATCTAGACCTGGGTTAGAAGATAAGGAAATTTAGTATATGGGGCAAAAAGTTGTTATTACAATTTCTACAATCATCCTTTTATTTACAGGAATTTTATTAGGCTACGTTCTCTCCCAACTGGTTCGCGGAAATTTGGCGCTTAATCTTGTCACTTTTCTGGGAACATTTAGCTTAATTGTGATATTCGCCACCCTTTACTACGTATTATTTTGGGAATTTCGCAGACAGCAAAAACCATCAGCGAGAGGGCGTATCCAGTCACCTAGCGAATATAGTAGTGTTAATAATGGCGAAGAAATTGCACCTAATACCCAACTTAAAAATCGGCTGATCAATTTATTATCTGGAGACAGCGAAGGAGCAAATCGTCTGATTGAGCAAGCAAAGCGAACATATCCCGACATGCCCGAAAATTGGTATTGGGAACGAGTCATTGCCGATATTGAACGCGATCGCAGATGATGAGATTCTAAATTTTATCGCGGTTTCCAGTCGGGGAACCCACGGCTGTTTGCCCTAATTTTTTTATATATGGCATGGTGCGATCGCGAATAATTGCGATCGCATTCTCCTTCCCTTTACCATTACAATAGATTAAGAAAGATTAATGCGGAGTCAAATTTATTCAAATTTATGCACTTCCGATAAGTCATTAATCCAAAATCTATAATCCAAAATCTCAATCATGGCTATTATTCGTCAATATATCGCACCTTTACTCGCTGTCATCATCTTTACGATTGCCCTGATAGCAACTAGTGCCCGCATCTTCTTGCCTGCTGATATGGCAGCACCCGCGCCCGTTGAGGAAGGTGTAGGATTTAAAGTAGAAAGTAACAATAGTAGTTTAATTTCTTTCTCTATAACTGCCCCCGCAATACACCCCTGACGTTGAGCTACTCTTATCGCTTTAGAGTGTTCCAACAAATAAATGATCCAAAACCCGTCATTGCGTTCGTCGAAGACGTTCCCGAAGGGTGGAGGAACGACGTACTCCGAAGCGGAGAAGCTAGCTACGCTCTTAGCGTTCCCGCAGGGTAGCATAAGTCCGAAGCGGACACGCTCCGCGAACGCAAGGACTTGGAGACTATGCGATTACTTCACTCCGCTATCGTTGCATTCGTAATGACAATTGGGTATTTTTTTACTTGGAATACTCTTAGAAAACACCAAAAAATAAATTCTCCACAATTGTAGGGGGTGGGGTCTTCCCACCCTCACTCATACAATAATACAATTAAGAAATCTCTAATTTTAGGACATTTTATTTTCTGTAAGTCCCTTAAAGCTTAACCATTCAATTTTTTGACTTCATTACTTCCCGGTTATATGATTCGTCGAGGGTCTACCCAAGACAAAGCCTTACTGATAACGTTTATGAAAAGAACTTATCAGGATATTTTCCCCAATCAAGATTTTTCCCACCTCTCGCAAACTGTAGAGCAATATTTATCCAATGACACACCCCTGTGGTGGGTTGATTTTATTGGAAAACAAAGTGAAGATATTTACCCCTCTCCCATAGCTTGTTTGTGGATGGGAAATGCGATCGACCAAATAACAGGTTTGCGTCATGCCCATTTATTTCTGCTCTACGTCATACCTGAACACCGTAGACGAGGAGTCGGAAAAGCATTGATGCAATATGGCGAAACCTGGGCAAAGGCACGGGGAGACAAGCAAATCGGGCTACAAGTATTTGCTTCCAACGCACCAGCACTTGACTTATACAAGCAACTGGGTTTCCAAACACAATCTCTATGGATGGTCAAAGGGTTAAATTGTGAGGAATAGGGAATTATGAGTTAGGAATTAGAATTTTAGATTTTTAATCCCCAATCCCAACCAAAAATCTTAAATCCTATACAAAATGACGGTTTGTAATGGTAATTTGGATTTATGTATGATGAAGACGATCTCAGCTTACTTGATGCCGAAGCCGAGCTAGAAAGCCCCCTGGATAAAATTGAGCCTTTGACTCATGAATCAGAGGTTCCTAAACCCGACCCGGAGGAGATGCTAGCACTGCTTGTGAGTCCTCTGCCACAGCAGCGAATGCTGGCGGCACGTGCTTTTTGTGACATTGAAGATGGGCGAGCAATCCCCCGTCTAATCAACTTGTTAACGGATACTTGCCCCTTAGTCAGGGTAAGTGCAGCCTATGGAATTGGACGTAATCCTAGTGCTGATGCCGTAGAACCACTGATTGCGAAGTTAAATCATGACTGGAATGGTTATGTTCGCAAGGGTGTAGTTTGGGCATTGGGGAATTGTCGCGATCGCAGAAGTTTAATTCCCCTCGCTGATGCTCTGAAAACAGATATTCCCGCAGTGCGATTATGGGCAGCGACAGCTTTGGCTCAAATGGCTGATGTTGGCTATGAATCTGTTGTTGGGGCAATTCCACCTCTAATTTCAGCCTTGGTACAAGATAATGTAGCCGCAGTTCGTAGTAACTGTGCTTGGGCAATTGGGCAACTCTGTCGCGAATTACCCTCAAATGTGGTTTATGCCACTGCTATTGATGCTTTAATTCAAATTTTCGCTGAAGACACTGATTTGGGAGTGCGTGAAGACGCGAAAGCCGCAATTTTAGGTGTTGGGGATACGCGAGGGTTACAAATGATTGAAACTCTTGAACAGGAAGGCTGGTTTTAGTTTGAGCATTGGGTATAAAATATATCAATACTGTTACAGATAATCCACGGTTATTTGCCATGATATTTACCCCATACCTCCAATTCCCATAACCTTTAGGAACATTGCAGGTAGAATGCTCGCACGGCAGCAGGATGTTGCGATACGGTAATTTTTTCGTTTTTATTTGCAATCCAATCAAAAATTTCTGTGAATTTGGATGTAGATTTAGAATCGGCGGTGATAATATTATTTATTTGCTGCTTCATTAAGACTAGCAATTTATCGGGCGATCGCAACATTCCTGTTGTTAACAAAAATACTTCACGCCAACGTTTATTATGTATGTTGGTGACTAATTTTTCGGGACTTTGGGAATCTACTTGAACGACAATATCCCTGGCTGTTAAATATTCTTGAAATGTTAAATGGGAAAAGGAATAAATCTCTCTAGCTCTTTCTACTAAAAGTCCATGCTGTGCTTCAATCGCTTTGAAAATTGTCTAACTATCGAGGAAAATTAGAGCTTGACCATTTTGAAAAATATTAGTTAGTTCGGGTTGAACAATTTGGCAATTCACCCATTCATGATAAATATATCCAAATAAACTAACACCACTCTTATTCTGAGAATATTCTGCAAAACTCTTTAAACTAATAAAAATTGGTACTTTATCTGAACAGTCCATCGAAGAACCCCATCCTAACGTTGTACACACAAATCTCTGACGTTGCCCGTCAGCTTGTTTAATCCCCCCTAACACCTTTTTGAAAGGGGGGAAATAAGATGATATCTAAATCCTTTCCCCTTTTGAAGGCAGGGAATGACTTTTATTTTCCCCCCTTGGAAAGGGGGATAATTTTCGGGATATGAAGGGAAATCAGACTTAATAAGTACACCATAGCTTGACTGTACTTCGTGCAACTTCCTTTTATCTTGTATTTATGCCCAATTCCCTACCTTAACCTTAACTCCACCCTTTCCCCATATTTCAACAACCTTTCAATTGCAACCAAACGGTTTTCCCAGACTCTGACTTGATAAGAATTTTCCACAGATTGCGATCGCATCCATCCCCGAAATAACGATTGGAAACGTGCTAGCGATGACTTTGCCGTGACAAATTTACTGACACTTGGTTTTTCCGCTAACTGCTTTAATGCACTTTCCAATACACTTGCCTGCTCTTTAAAACTCCCTAATGCAGTTGGAGTTAAACGCAATTGATTGTTTTGCTCAATCCACTGCCACTCTGCTTGTAATGTTGTATACCGTAACGATGCACTTTTAAATGGTTGACGGTGGGGAATCGGTTCTCTATCTGTACTTTGAGAATTACCTTGAGTATTATTAAATACTTGCTGTAAATCCCCGGTGAGATTTTCTGCTGCAAATAATGCATAGCCAATTGTAGGTAAATCGCGAATTGCTTGGATTTGGTCAAATGCTCCTGGTGTGGGTAAATTCAATAAGCGAATCCCCGGTACTAATAACGCTGAACCGAGTTGTCCAAATTGTGTGGAAGCAATCCAAGGTTGTGCCAAGCGTTCAAATCTGACCGTATCCAGCGCATAAGTCATGGGTACAATCAAATCGATATCACCCCGTTTTGCCCACAATCCCCAATTTTGTTGGATTTTTTGAATCCGTTCCTGTTCCGGTAGGGGGAAAACAGCCACCGATAAAGTTAAATT
>NZ_NTFS01000087.1 GCF_002289455.1 Brunnivagina elsteri CCALA 953 | reverse complement strand
GGGTTTATAAAAGCCTGAAACAACGTAATTACGTTGATACATAATATAGTCTCTTTGTACAGTGCGTAAGTCCTAAAATTCTCTTTAAAATGTAAACGTACTTCGCAATACACCCATAGTAACTGAATCGCTATCTGGGGTATGTCCCGGTTCAATCATATGAATAATACCAGGGGTAATACTAATATTATCTGTCACTTGAAAACGGTAAAAAGCTTCTATTTGCGTAGTTGTTCCTGGTTGACCACCTGATTTTCCTAAACCACCATTGATAATATCAGGAACATTATTTCCTAATGGCAAACTACTATTAGTAATTTTTGGAGGTTGTCCAATATAAATACCTCCTAAATTGCCTTTGCGGAATAAATCAGGGAAGTTTAAATAAACCATCCAATTAGTTGTTTCCACATTACCTGATTTACCAGGAATATTAGAGTTTGTATAGCCTCCCCAAGCACCTAAAGTAAATTTAGGTGAAAGTTGCCAGTTCAGAGTTGCACCAACAGCGTTTGTTTGTAGTGGTTCACTTTTGTTTGTTACAGAATTTTTTGCAGTCAAGCAATCATCACCCACAAATGTTAGTAAACAACCATTAGCAGAATAATTATTTAAATAATAGAAACTAACATCAATTGCATCTGTTGGTGTTACTAGTAGTTGCACTGCTGCGGTTGTATTTCCGTCAAATAAACCGTTACGTTTATTGGGATTAGATGCATTTAAACTAGCGTAAACAGCTTGTAGACTAGCACGTTTGGTAAATTGCCAATCAAAAGCTAATCCAGCTTGACCAGTAAATCCTATATCTAAAATAGGGTTACGTTGGGCAAAAAATGATAGAGGTCCTGTAGCCGCATTCTCAACTCGATTTGGTCCTCTAAAGGCATTAGTCATGTTTATATTTTTGCTACCAACCATAATCGCAAAATTCTTGCTTAATAGTCGGTGATAGCGCAAATCACTTAATATAAAATTATTATCTGTCGGAAATTCATAACCTAAAATTAAATCATTTCCATTTCCTACCCTTGGAGCAGTTCCACCTTTACTGGCTAGTAACCCTGTAATAAGATAACTTTTAGGGTCAAATTGAGTATTTAAAAATATTTGATTTAGGTTAACAATGCTAGTATTTGTGCCTTTATCTGGGCTATCTTTAATGCCATTGCGAGGAGCAATATCAGCACGGTTATTAGTACGTCCTTGCACACCAACAATAGCAATACCAATTAGCTTTGTTGTTGTCGAAAATTGGTTAGCTTCAAGTTCAGTAGAACGTGCTTCTAAATTGTCAACTCTACCCCGCAAAGTTGCTAGTTCTGCTGAAAACTCTTCCTGTAACTTTTGCAATTTTGCCAAATCTTCGCGAGTAGCAGTACTCTCTGTTGCTGTACCAATCAACTCATTGACGCGATTTAAACAAGCATTTATTCCAGCAGCAAACTCGTATCGAGTTAAAGCTCTATTCCCCTTAAATGTCCCATCTGGATAGCCAGCAATACATCCATATCTTTCAACTAGTGATTGTAATGCTTGAAATGCCCAATCTGTCGGTTGCACATCTTTGAGTTGTGACACTGATGTAACTTGTGACATCGATTCGTCAATAGTTACCGCATTATCACTATTAATTTCATTATTGGTGGGAATGGATGCTACGGAGAGGGAAGATGTAGAAGATACTGGAATTAACGACGAGCTTTCGACACCCAGACTATTATCATTATCTTCCTCAATCTCTTGCCCAACTTCTTCCACTTTTGCGAGGATATTACCTTCATTCAGACGAGGCAACTTACTTGATAACGCTTTCTCTGGAAGTCCGTAAAACCCCGCAATCAGCATCCAAGCAACGATGTAAATTTTATCCTCTCCGCAAATCCATTTATTCACTTTTTTACACTCTACTCACATTCACACTCAACGAACGAGTCTATTCAAGAAGTTTTAAATTTGACATGGGGGAATATACGGAAATTTTCTAGCTCATATCCCCAACTTCTATTTTTATACTTCACGTAAGTTTATAATCATTGGGAAAAAGTCGGGGATTTCTTTTGTACACAATTTATATTTTTACCGAGTATAAATGGAACAATGCACTTCGGGGTTTCTCGGTAAATTGACATGGCTAGGCGAAAGAATAATCGCAAACCGTCACAAAATCAAAATGCACGGATTGTTAAACGGGGAGTAAAAAATACTGGTAAAAAAAAGGGAAATAAGCTGATTTCTCTGCTGGCTTTGGCGTTTTTATTGGGTATTGGTGGTTTGGTTACGGCTTTTGCTTGGATTAGTTTTCTATTTATTTTCAATCCACAGCAAGTTACTTGGGTAAATAAATTATTACCAGGATGGGCACAAGTTAATGGGAATAAGAGCGATCGCCCTTTAACTTTGAGACAAATTAAGTCAGTCATCACCAAGCAGGGAAATATTGCTGGGGAACAGATTGCTTTGGATAGTGATATCAAAAAATCGTTTTTACTGCCAATCTACAAACAGCGTCAAAATTGTCAGTCGGATTGTCAGGAAATTGTTGAATTGCGGGTGTATCAACATGCCAATGATGCAGAATTTCAATCAGATTCCCAAATATATTACCAAATTGCAACCCAAATTGCGATCGCAGGACCGGAGGAATCTTTTGTAGTTGCCCCGATTGTTAATGCTACTGATGCAAACCCTGGTTCGAGTATTTCTTTGCCTGTAACGGAAGTTAAGCGGTTTGAAGGTGCATCACCATCGTCGGGTATTTGGTATTATTTGCGGGGAGAACGGCAAGAAAGCTCATACAATATCGCCTATGGACATATTCTTTACTACAATCCCCAACGCTCCCATCTCCAACAAATGCAGTCTTGGACGAGTTCCCAAGGACAAATCCCCCAATGGCAGCAGGTAACGGGTAATGAGACTAAGGAGTTGGTTGTTAATCAGACTGTTGGTTTAGAACCGCAATTACGGGTTTATCAAGTTCAGTCGGTGAAAACTTTTCTGAATCCCGTTGAACTCGAAGAAATTGACCTTAAACCTAAAAGCTTTAGTAACTCTAACTACGAAAAAGCACTCAAAGTTGCCCGGAATGGTTTATGGACTCCCGCATTTGAGTCTTTAAAATCATTGAGAAAGGAAAAGAAAAATATTCCCGCAATGGTTCAGGCACAAATTGATTTAATCCGTTTACACTCAGAACTTACCAAAACCCAAGCAAATACCACCTGGGCAAGTCCAGGGCAGCAAGTAATGGTAAATTTGATTGATGGACGCTGGGAGAAAGCTTTGGAGGTTTTTAGAGCTTCACCTCCCCAAAATTCCCAAGAAATTAGTGCATTACTCAAAGCTGATAGTGGGAAGTTGTGGAGTCGGGTTGATGCAGCATTGGAATTAAATCCTAACCGTTCAGAAATTCAAGTTTGGGGAGCATTAATTGTTGCAGCACAACAAGGGGAAGTAGGTGCTTATTCTTGGTTAAAGGAAGAATTTAAGGGCAAAGAGGTTAATAGGAGTGAAATTTCAACTTTGCTCAAGCAACTCAAAGGGGAAGTCACGGTTAAACCTGAATTTTTAGGAAATCACAGTAGTAGGATTATTGGTTCCGCAGCAAAGATTACCAAGATAGATACTAGCGAATGGTTGATGAAAGAACCCCTCCCTGATAATCCCCTTGGGAATTGGTATTTAGTCAATGTGTCGGCATTCCATAACGGCAAAAACTGGCTTTTCTCACCATTCACAAGTGTAAATTTACCTAAAACTGCACCAGAAAAATTTTTGCGATCGCTGTTAGGATTAGATACAGATTCAGCTATGCAAATCGCTGTCTGGTCGCCGAATGGAGAACAGCAAACCACCTCAGCTACCGTCAAAGCAACCAAATTAAAAAATGGGAAACTACAAGTACTTGCTCTAGCATCTGAACCCATTAATAATTCCACCCATTCCCAAGCCCTAGCAGTAACTACATCAGCATTGGAATGGGTACAACCTTCACCAATTACATTGACACAACTCCAAGAACAAAATCCTCAACGAGGGAATCAAATTTTACCCGCAATTTGGCGATCGCTCCAAGCCACCAAACAAGTAAGTAAGGGGAAAACTCCTAGTATTCAACAAATTCAGCAAAAAATTGGATATTACCCCATACAGGAAATTGACCTGACTGGGAATGGGAAACCCGAAATAGTACTCACTGTATCAGCAGAAGCGATTTTGTCCCTACAGTCTAAAAGTAGTTCTCCTAGAAAAGACAAAACTCGCCCCCGCACAATGATTTTATCGGATAGCAATGCTATAATTTATACAGACTTTGGCAAAGCCTCAAAGCAAACATTAACTGCGATCGCAAACCTATGGCAAACAAATTCACCAAGTTTACTGATCGAAAATACCAATAATTACAGCCTAAAGCGTTGGTCACAAAAAAATCAACGCTTTGAATAGTGGTTCTTCCCATTTGTTTAATCAAACTTGAGAAGAACTTCTTTGCTTTAGCTTAGTGATTACAAGATTGACGTTGCAATTTCAAATTTTGCAAGTCTTGCAGAAGACAGTCTATTTCCGCTTGCAAGTCTAGTAATTTTACCTCCTGGTCAGCTTTGTAGCATGATTTGCCTAAGCTTTTTGCAGGAATATCTTGGATAATACGTTCGGTAATTGTAGAAGTAGTCATAATTTAGTTCAGTCCTCAACTCAACTCACACCATTCGAAATATTATAATAGTTTGACATACTCACCGTCCTAAAGGAGCGGGGATTCTTCACGCTTCATTGACAGATACCACCGAAGTGGTTTTACTCCGTCTCGACGTGCATTTAGAGTCGTGGCAATGCCCTATCCCGACTTTGTTTATATTTTTGACCACAAGTTGAGTCACTTGGTTCCACCTAATTAGGATTAAAGATTTTTCAGTTTTTTAAGCTGAAAGCTTTGCGAATATCTACTACTGAACTGACCAAAACAAAAATCCCTAAAAATCTTCCCCAGGAGGAATAGTTTAGCTAGTACAGACGCTCAAAAATACCTAACTAGTGTAAAATAACCAAAATACCCAACTTCTGAGTGTTTTTATATTTTATCATTCTGCGACACGTACTCTTGTACTAGATTGTATCAATTAAAAACACAACTTTTGAGTTGGATTAAATTTTATTTGGATTAAAAAGAGTCGTTATACACCGTGACCATAAGCCTGTCTGCCGCCAAATCCCATCGCCAACCTTGGCTTGGATTAATCGAAATGTACCGTCAGTACTTGCCCGTTAGCGATCGCACTCCCGTAGTGACGCTACACGAAGGCAACACACCCCTAATTCCCGTTCCCTACATCAGCCAACTCATTGGCAAGCAAGTAAGGGTATTTGTCAAGTACGATGGTCTCAACCCTACTGGAAGCTTCAAAGATAGGGGGATGACAATGGCGATTTCCAAGGCAAAAGAAGCAGGTGCAAAGGCAGTGATTTGTGCGAGTACAGGTAATACCTCAGCCGCAGCCGCAGCTTACGCTAGAAGGGGAGGAATGAAGGCTTTTGTATTGATTCCCGATGGTTATGTAGCACTGGGGAAATTAGCACAGGCATTACTGTATGGTGCAGAAGTTTTAGCAATACAAGGTAACTTCGATCGAGCATTGGAAATTGTCCGGGAAATGTCCGAGAAATACCCAGTTACATTAGTTAACTCGGTAAACCCTTACAGACTCGAAGGGCAAAAAACTGGAGCCTTTGAAGTCGTGGATATTTTGGGTGACGCACCCGATTGGTTATGTATACCCGTAGGTAATGCAGGTAATATTACAGCATACTGGATGGGTTTTTGTGAATATCACCAAGCAGGACTTTGCGATCGCTTACCTCGAATGATGGGATTTCAAGCAGCAGGAGCAGCACCATTAGTTACAGGACATGCAGTAGCAAATCCCGAAACCATAGCCACAGCAATACGCATTGGCAATCCCGCAAGTTGGGACAAAGCTGTCGCGGCAAAATCAGCAAGTGCGGGTGAATTTAATTCCGTTACAGATGATGAGATTTTAGATGCGTATCGGTTACTCGCATCCGAAGAAGGAATTTTCTGCGAACCAGCCAGTGCAGCATCGGTTGCCGGAATGTTGAAAGTCAAAGACCAAATCCCCTCAGGGGCAACCGTAGTATGTGTTTTAACAGGGAATGGATTAAAAGACCCCGATACCGCAATAAAACACAGTAACAGCCTGTTTAAGCAAGGCATTGCACCGGAAATTCAAGCAGTCGCAGACGCAATGGGGATGTAGAAAGTTATACTGTAAACGATTTAAAAATTGACTAATATAGAACCCCTCTACATAGGGAACACCAATAAATAAATTCTCCAAAATTGTAGGGGCAGGGTCTCCCTGCCCTTATGAGTGATATGGTTGGTAAATGTATATTTGGAGATTTTATTTTCTGGAAATCTCTTATAACGTTGAGTCGGAAGTAGACATTCATCCACGCATGGGGAAATTACAAATTTATTATTTCCCCGCTCAGAGTTAGACTTTACGAACCCTTACAAACTTGTCTTAAACTGTACTCCAAAGGTAAAAGGGTCGCCAAATCCGACTGTTCCCACTGGGGGTGGGAACAGAAACCCGGAGGTAATATAACGGGTATCAAACAAATTATTACCATATAAATAAACGCCGGTTTTTTCCCATTCGTAACCGATTCTGGCATTGACAACCGCGTAGGGTTCTTGTTTAATTTGGTTCTCATCGTCAAAATAAGTTAAACCATAACCACGTAATTCTGCACGGGCAAATATACCACCAGGACTACGATATTGAGCAGCTAAATTATAGGTAAATTGAGGTGCTAGGGGAACTCGATTATCGCTTAAATCTACACCAGTATCGGTATTCAAATAATTCTTATATCTACTGTCTACATAACCAATTGATGCAATTAAATCCAGACCTTTTGTGAGTTTTGCATTGAGTTCAAATTCAACTCCAGTTGCTTTGAGGTCAACATTGCTGACACGTCCAAAAAATCCACTTTGATCAAATTGTAAAGCTTGGTAGTTATTTACATCGTTATGAAAGATTGACAGATTTGCCAGCAAACGATTATCCAACCAAGCAGATTTTAATCCGACTTCATAACTCCAAGTTTTTTCTTCTCCAAACCGCAGTGTGGATTCGCTATTCGCACGATAATTCAATCCACTAGGTCTGTAACCTTTGGCAATAGTAGCATAAGCCATTAAATTAGGATTGAATTGATATTTCAAACCGAAGCGAGGAATAAATTCATCACTACTAGCTTTTTCATCTTTAAATGCTGGACGCAGTGGGGTAAGACTACCATTAGCAGCGACTGACTCATAGGTACTATCGGAATATGTTGTACTTGATTCGTAGCGCAAACCAGCAAACACTGTTAACGGATCGATGGGTTTATAATCTACCTGTCCAAATACCGCATAGGTTTGACGAGTATCATCTCCAGTCCGTCGAAATGTCCCAAATCCAAAAAACTCAGTTCGAGCATCATCAACAATAAAATCACGAGACTCATAGTAAGCACCTAATAACCATTGAAAACGGTCAGCAGTTTCCGGTGATTGCAAACGTAATTCTTGAGTCCACAGAGTTGAGTTGATGCCATCAATATACTGGACACCTGTATCTCCAGGGACAATGTTTTCCTGAGTAGTGAAGCGACGTGCGGTGATAGATGTTGCTCGGAAAGCATCACCGTTGTAGCCAATTTTCAGAGATTGTGTATTTGTACTGAGTTTATTGAAACCTTCAACCTGTAAATTTACTTTGAAGGGTTCAGATGCATCCCCTCGGTTATAAGTAGGATTACCGTCATCTGTAAAAGTATTGTAACTATTAAAACTTACCTTCAAATCAGGTGTAGGTGTCCATAAAAGTTGCGCTTTTGCTGCGATACGCGATCGCTCTCCAATTGTATTACCTGTGGCTAGGTTCTCAATAAATCCATCCTGGGATTTGCTAAACCCAGAAATTCGCAATGCGAGTTTATCGTCAACCAAAGCATCGTTGAAGGAAAATTGCAATTCGCGACTATCATATTTACCGTAACCAACAGCAAATTTCACTTCTGGTTTTGGTGTTGCTTCACGGGAGATAATATTTACGACCCCACCAGAACTATTACGTCCATAAAGGGTGCTTTGGGGACCTCGCAGCACTTCTACCCTTTCTAAGTCGGTTAAAGCTAGGTCAAGGAAACCATTATAATCAACGGGAACATCATCAATATAAAAAGCAACACTATCTTGAGCAGTTAGGAAATTCTGGTTATTCAAACCCCGGATACTGTAATAACTAAACTCCGTACCACCCGCAGATGTGGGGAAAAAGTTAAAATTTGGTGTTTGATTGGCAATGTCAATTAAGGAATCTATTTGAGAGTCTTCGATTTGTTGTCGGGGAATCAATGTGAAGCTGAAGGGTACATCCTGTGCATCTTCTGGTCGTTTTTGAGCGGTGACAGTGAGTTCGATGTCAGCTTCCGGTGGAGACAAACTTAAAGTTAAACCGTTGACTGTATTCCTGACTTGTGCATTTGGTAAGCTAGAACTTCCAGTCACCATCACTCGAACTTTGTTATTTGATTCAATTTGGGTCACTGTAATTGAAGCAATTCCATCTGCTGGTTTATCAGCACGAAATCCTTTCCCAGATGGTAATGCTAAAACTGCATTATTAATATTTGCAATATATGTATTGCCATCATTGATAGTATCCGTAACTTGTAGCGTACCATTAGGAGTTTCTAAAATGATTTCCACACCATCAGGTGTTTGTTTGATTTTTACTGCTGTGATTTGGGTATTTACCGGATTATTTTCTGAGGTTTGTTCTGACTGTACTAGTAAATCTTGGGCTATTGTGCTGGGAAGTTGGAGATCATTTAATTGGGGAATATTCTCTACTGATGTTTGCTGATGCGATGTAAGCGGCAAGTTAGCACTGCTGTTTCTAGCAACAAAATTTAAACTGGTGTCGTTGACTATTTTTTCAGATGATGTTTGATTGGTTTCTGCTGAGACACTCTGAGATGTAAGTAAGTATATTGTGCTGACAATACCAATGGGTACACTAATATACACAAAATAATTGAATTTCAAAGTATTTTCTCCTACACCACTTGAAAACTACACCAATAGACAAAACTCAGAGTGCAACAGCAAATGATGCACGCAGAAACTGAGGAATTATTATTTACTGAATTCTTTCCGTATGTCAAAAGACAGGCTGTCATATAATTTATTTATAGCAATCCTAGATGATTCATGAAAAATTGAAACCTTTTTTTACTTGCTTCTGGATTCGCTCTAAGCATTCTCAGAGGGTAGCAGTAGCGCATTGTATCAACATAGACAAGTTGTCTTTTGACAAAAGTTTGTAATTTTGGTATGCAATATTAATCAGTTATTCACTTCATGTGGCAATAACTTTCGTATTCAATATTCGACAACAAAAGAAAAAGCTATGAAAGCGAAAACTAAATCTGCTACTTCATTCTTGATATTTTTTGTGGCATTTTCACTTTGGCATTACTATACTTCTCAAAAAGTAAATGCCGCTCAAACTCAAGAAGTCACAATCAAATTTGCTGCGAAAGTTGGTAATAAACCCTTTAGTTGTGGCAGTAATTACAAATTAGGAAAACCAGCAACAACAGTTACACCTTTAGATTTTCGCTTCTATATTGCCGATATTACACTAATAGATAATAACAATAAAGCCATTCCCATTGCCCTTAATCAAGATGGTAAATGGCAATATAAAAATGTCGCTTTAATCGATTTTGAAAATAAAACAGGTGCTTGTGCGAATGGCACAGTAGAAACCCGTAATATAGTTGTTGGTAAAATTCCCCAAGGTCAATATAAAGCCATCAAATTTACTTTAGGTCTACCAGAAAATCTTAACCATGAAGACTCTACCCTCGCACCTTCACCTTTAAACTTGACTTCGCTATGGTGGAATTGGCAATTTGGATACAAGTTTGCTCGCATTGATTTTGCACACTCAACTAAGAGTCAACCGACAGAGATACACCAACATAAACACGGTGAAAAAGAAGCAGGTAATGCCTTTTTCATTCATTTAGGTAGCACAGGTTGTCAAGCGGAAACTTCTAGCCAAAAACCAACTACCAAATGCACTAATCCCAATACAGCAATTATTAACCTAGCTAACTTTGAACCAAGTAAAAACACCATTGTTATTGATATTGCTAAACTTGTTGCCAACACCAATTTAACCAAAAATCAAGTAGATACAGCACCAGGTTGTATGTCAGAACCCAATGATAAAGATTGTACGGGAATTATGACAGTTTTTGGTATTCCTTTTGGTGGTCAAACATCCGTGAAACAAACTTTTTTTAGTGTGAAATGAAGCCAATGATTTTTCGATGGAAACACTGTTTGGTATTGTCTATTTTTTTTGCGATCGCATTCAGTTTATCCGTTGGTTTTAGTCAAGTTTTATCAGCACCAAATCCCAGTAATATCTATGTTTGGGAGATTCCAACTTGGATGCCAAAGCCAATCATCCCAACTGATAACCCAATGACGGCAGAAAAAGTAGAACTAGGTCGTCATTTATTTTACGAAAAACGACTTTCTGTTAACAATAAATTTTCCTGCGCTTCCTGTCACATTCAAGCATTAGCATTTACCGATGGGAAACCTCTTGCAGTTGGTGCGACTGGAGAACAGCACCCCCGAAACTCAATGAGTCTTGCAAATATAGCATACAACTCCGTTTTGACTTGGGCACATCCAGGAATGAAAAAACTTGAAGCACAGGCATTAGTACCCATGTTTGGTGAACATCCTGTCGAGATGGGTTTATCAGGTAAAGAACAAGAAATATTAAAAATGTTGCAGGAAGATAAAAATTATCAAAAATTATTTGCAGTTGCATTTGGTCGAGGTGATAGTAATATTAATCTCAAGAATCTTACTCAAGCATTGGCATCGTTTCAACGCAGTTTAATTTCAGTTAATTCATCTTACGATAAATATCGGTATGGGAAGGATAAAAATGCAATTTCTGCTTCTGCAAAACGAGGAGAAACACTATTTAATAGTGAACGCTTAGAATGTTTTCACTGTCACGGAGGCTTGAATTTTAGCGATTCAGTTAAACATGAGCGATCGGCATTTGAAGAAATTGCTTTTCACAATACTGGGCTTTACAATATTGATGGAAAAGGTGGATATCCAGGCAATAATACGGGGATATACGAAATTACCAAAAAACCAGATGATATGGGCAAATTTAAAGCACCAACTTTAAGAAATATTGATTTAACTGCACCTTATATGCACGATGGTAGTATTGCTACTTTAGAAGAAGTTATTGACCATTATGCAGCAGGTGGCAGGACTATTACTAATGGGAAATTTTCTGGAGTAGGAAGTCAAAATCCTCTCAAGAGTAATTTTGTTTCTGGATTTAAATTGAGTCCTCAAGAAAAGCATGATTTAATCGAGTTCTTAAAAAGTTTGACGGATGAGGAATTTGTCACCAACTCAGCATTTAGTGACCCAAATATTGCTGTAAATTAACCTGGATATGAAACCCGAATTTCTCACCACATCTCTCAAAGCGAACGGGGGATACTCCCCGGTGGCAAGATTTCACGTAAATAGGTGATTTCAGGCTTTGATTGCTCGTAAGCACTGAAACAACCTATCTTTGTTAGCCACCTTGAAAGGGCTAGTGCATCTCGGCTAAAATAGCTAACCAGTCTTAAAAGCTCGTTCATGTTTATAAAACAAGCTTTATTTCCTCCTGTCTCCTGACTTCTGACGAATTGCACTAGTCCTAACTACTTAAAATCTAAAAATCATCTAGCTGCCCGTTCCTTCGTCAAACTATCGATCGCATCACCCAAAGCAGTAGTTAAACTTTTACGGCTTTGGGAATGGCTTTCCTGTTCAGTTTTCAACGCCATCAACAAGCGATCGCGTTCTTTGGTAATAGCAATGAGCTTTACTCTTAATTCTTGCAGTGACTCGATTTGGGCAATTTCCGTTTGAATCGCAATGTTACTATCCGCGTCTGGAAGTACCGTTTCATCGATACCCTTGATTTTATGAAGTTCAGTTTTTAGCTTTGCGATTTCCTGCTGTAATAATTGCGAATCGCTGCGACGTTGTTCCGATTCAGTATTGTAGAGTTTACGCCATTTTTCCGCACTTTCCCATGCTTCATGACGCTGTGCGATCGCATCCGTAACTTGTTGCTTTAGCCCTTGAATCTCCGATAACCACTGCTGTGTTAAATCTTCACTCATAAAATTACTCTCAAAAGTTACTAAATAGGGACTTAGAATATTTTTCTGTTTATAGACTACAAGGGGAAAGAAGAAAAGGAAAGAAGTCAGACTTCACTTATAATGTATTATTCAACACATTCAATATCTAACCGCACAAAAAAACCCGACTCCACGAGGAAGTCAGGTTTTTTTAATCGAGTAAACTAACTACACCAATCTCAAATCAGCATACTCAGCCAGTAAATCATCAGAAGTCAAAGTATCTCCTTCTTCTTGTGGAGTCCATAACACTTCTATTGCTAGTAATTTATCACTAGGGATACTACCAATTTGACGCAACGCTTGACGCAAATCATCAGTAGTATTGATAGTAGGAATATCGTATTTACCAAGAGTTGCTGCCAGGAGTGTAATGATAATATACTCCCCAGGTCCCTCAGTAATTAGGGTTGTAGGATTATCGATTTCGTCAGCAGCAGGCAAAGCATCTGGACGAGCAATATTACCCTTGAGTTGATTGTTGACATTCGATAATGTTTCTTCAGTAAACTTACTACGTTCAGCCAAAGACAAACGGTTAAATTCACTTTCTGCGGAAGCTAATCGCGCTTGCTGGGTTCCACCACCTGCATATACCCAGTATTCAGGGTGACGAAGTAATGTCAAACTAGCTTCTTGGAGAACCTCAGCACGTCCAGCAGGGCTATCAGTATCAGCAGTTTCCGCAATGCGATCGAGTTCTGTTTGTAACCCACGTGCGCTTGCTAACATCCCAACTTGCAAGCGAGTCACAGATACAGTTGGATTAGGGGTATATGCTTCCTCGTTGGTTTCATCGCTACCAGCACGACGGAAAGCTTGGAGCAGGAAATTGGCAACACCAAAGAAAATTAGAATGCCAAATAACCCACTAAATCCACCACCAATACCCCAGAAGGGAAGTAAGAACGGGAAACCAAACCCACCTCCACCAGGATAATAGCCACCTCCAGGAGCGTAGGTACGAGGGGCACTGTAAGGACGACTAGAAGATGGCATCCGGAACGAACCACCACCAATTCTACCTCCACTCCGGGCTGCCAAGGCTCCATCAGCGTGACCAAATGTCAAGCCGAAGACAAGACAGAGAAGAAATATGGATTTTAGTAGGGTTTTGAAAGGGGGGTTGAAAATTTGCTGTATTTGTTTACGCATAAGACAAAGAGTGAAAAGGGTTTTGTTTATTAGGGTAGGAGTGTTGCGATATACCTCCAGAGGTAAGCGGAGCTTAATGCTTATGAACCCTTCTTCTTAGATTAGCAAAGTGAGATTCAGAAAGACTCTCAGCTACCTTCTATAATTTACCGCTTCTTTCCAGATAGGGACAGCAAACTCTAGACGGGTTTCTGAGGGGATAACCGTACTGAGTAAGCAAACCCCTCACAACAGGCGATATCAATAATCTTATTTTCACTTTTGAGTAGCAAATTAAGTAGCAAAATTTAAATCAAAAATCAGGGCAATCAGCTTCCACGACTTCCGGATGGCAGTAGTACTTTAAAACCGTCTCAGTTCTATCTCCAATCCATTTAGCTACCTTGTCAGGGCTGACACCTAGGGTGTTGACTTTGGGTGTTTTGAGATGGTATTTTCTATTTATTTTAAAATGAGAATTGCTGGTTATCCACGTTAGCAGTAGTGTCACCCTTAAAACATAAGCCAAAATTTGCATGTGGAAGTTGTGCGATCGCAATGTTGGGCACTATCGCCAAAAATTACGAACGCTCGAAAAAACAGCAAATAGGGGATATTGGAGAAGCTTCCCAAAACAGTTGCGGTTAATCCACAATATACGAGCCAAGAATGCTCTAGCTGCTGCGAAATTGTCAACAAAAGCCTATCAACTCGAGCCCACGTTTTGTAAGTGTGGTTGCGTACGGTAGGGCATACCGGAACCTTCATGCTAGACATGAGCAACGCTTTAGGAGAATCGACCTCTCTCTACACTGGTTGGAGTAATTCAGTCTGTGCAAGTTGGCTCATAGATTAAAGAATCCCCGTACGTTTACGTCGGGGAGTGTCAAGCGGAGTATTTCCCTTAATTTTCCGTATTTACCAATTTCTACTTGTAGTTTTCAACAGTAGTCTTTCGCTTTCGCGGGCAGAGACTTGAAGAATACGGTTGAAATCAAAGAATATAGGTTTTATAAGGGGTTTATATGGAAGCGGAAACATCAGCAAACGATATCCCAACTATTCAGTTACAAGCATCATCAAGTTTACCGACGTTGCGTTTTGGCGATTTTGGAGAGTCGGTTCGAGTCTTGCAACGGTTATTAAGGTCGAATGGTTATCCAATTAATATTGATACGAACTTTGGTGCTTTGACTGAAAGTGCTGTCAGAGCATTTCAAAGTAGACGAGGTTTAACCGCAGATGGCGTAGTTGGTCCACGAACTTGGCGTGAATTAACGCGATAATTAGGTAGAAAAGTTTTCGTAAATAGAAGCCAAAATGCTATATCTGTTACGGAAAAAATTGCGATACCATCTAAGATGGTTGCCAAGGGTATAGTGAATTCCAATCGCGTTATATGCCGAAATAGTTAAAAAAGTAATATGGAATACTATATAGATTTTCTATTAGTTTATGATGAATTTTTTAATGGTTAGTAGGTACTTTTCCGGACTAACCTACTTTCTTCTGTCAAAGGAAATGTGAGCTATAGTAAGACGAGATACAATGAGTGATATCGGGTTGCTGATGACGGGTATGTTCGCAATAGCGCGACAATATCAGCCTAATTTACCAGAACAGCTATTATTACACGAAAGTAGCTTTCTGGAAGAAAAGTCAACTCGATTAATAAAATCAACATTAGTAGTCCAATCCGCACCTCCTGAATTTACCCAGATTGGTGGTACTTTTTCAACAGAATTAATAGTACCTAATTTGAAATTTAAAAATATACTAAATGATTTTGCTTATAGAATCCGTGGAAAGAACTTTTCTGGCACACAATTAAACCCTGTAAATGAAGTTGTAAATATCAACTTACAGCCACAAATATTTGCTGATGTTGGTAGTAGTGAAATCATCGGTTCCCGAAAGTTTCAACGTCTTCGCAGTCCAAGTCTGCCGATGTTACAATTTAACAATTCTGGTATCTCGGTGCGGGTTTTACAAAAATTATTAGTATCGAATGGTTACACTGTTGGGGTTGATGGTTTTTTTGGTGCGCTAACTGAATCAGCCGTAAAAGCATTTCAAAATCAGCGAAATTTAGTTGCTGATGGGATAGTTGGGACGAAAACTTGGGATGAGTTAACGAAATAGAGTTTTTGTACTTTAAATAGCTTGACGTATCTATTTATTCTGGCTAGATTTATTCTGACTTCTGTATTTAGAGGTAATCAGGACAGATAAAATTTTGACATAAGGCTAAGAGGATATTTTGCACTTTTTCAGCAATTTTAATAGTAACAATCGTGACAGATGAATTTCTGACACAAGCTTAATAACCTAAAATTTTACAAGCATCTAAAGTTAGATATAGGGGTAATTTTCTACCAGAAATAATAATATGAAAAATCGATTGGTTCGCAGAGATGAACTAGCATCTGATGATGCAGATGCAATGTTTTTATTGCTGGATAAGTATTTCCAAGGTGCAAAGCGAGAAGTTTTTGAAGAAGATTTAATTAATAAAAACTGGATTATTCTTTTGTATGGGGAAGATGATAATCAACTCCAAGGTTTTTCTACCTTACTGCTATATAACACTGAGTTTGAGGGAGATAAAATCAGTGTTGTTTATTCAGGTGATACGATTGTCGATCCTAGTGCTTGGACTAGTTCGGCACTTGCTCGAAGTTGGGTAGCTGCGGTAAATGAGCTACAGACTCGTTATTCCCAAGGAAAGCTTTATTGGTTATTGATTTCTGCTGGATATCGAACCTATCGATTTTTACCCGTGTTTGGACGGGATTTTTATCCACGTTATGATATGGAAACGCCAGAAAAAACATCGCGGTTAATGCATTTTTTAGCAAAGTCTCGCTTTGGTAAAAACTACGATAAATCACTGGGAATAGTTCGCTTTCCCCATCCTCATATTTTGCGGGAAGGATTGCATGGTATCCCTTCGGAACGTTTACATGATCCGCATATTAATTTTTTTCAGCAACGAAATCCAGGACATATTTATGGTGATGAGTTAGTATGTTTGACGGAAGTCAGTGAGGAAAATTTAACTGCGGCAGGTAAGCGTTTGTGGTTTGGGAGTGGAAAGAAAGGACATATATCTGAATTATCTCAAAAGAAAGTTATTCCGATAGCAAATATGATTCATAAATTGGAATCAAGTATATAGTAATTTACATATTTATGAGGTATAGCAATAAAGAATTAACCGCAGATAGAAGAGGATAAACGCAGATGAAGGCAGATAAATTTGTAACTCATGTGATGAGTTCCCAAGTTTCTACGAGTAATTTACTAAAAGAATCAAGAATATTTAATAATCCTCAACAATTTATTGAAGGTTGGTATTGGGTTTTAGCGTCGAAAGAATTAGGGAAAGGGAAAGTTAAAAGTATCAATGTTATTGGTCGAGAATTAGCTATTTATCGCGATTTTGATGGACAATTAGTATCTGTTGATGCTTATTGTCCCCATATGGGGGCAAATCTTGCTGAGGGAAAGGTAGAAGGAAATGGGTTGCGATGTCTTTTCCATAATTGGAAATTTGATGTTGAAGGAAATTGTATCGATATTCCATGTTTAGGAAAATCTCTACCAATTAAAATTAAAACATTCCCAACTGCTGAACAATATGGAATGATTTGGGTATGGACGGGGGAAGTTGCAAAACAACCTTTACCGTTTGTTCCTGAATTAGAATTTGCAGAATGTGATGCAGTTTTTGCTTCCCGGTTTATCAAAAATTGTCATCCCAATGTGGTGATGATAAATGCAATTGATGCACAGCATTTTAATACAGTTCATAATTTGCCTTTAAAGATTATTTTTGGAAAGGAAGAAATCAACAAGAATGCAATTAAGTTTAGTAATATTACCCGTGGTGGTAAAGATTCGCTCTTAATTAAGTTAATTCTTCCCTTTTACAAAAAAGCAGGTACTTATAGCATGTGCTATTGGTATGGGAGTACGGGAACGGTGACTATTGGACCCGATTTTCTTCATTTTCATATTATGTTTACTCTACGTTTGCTGGAAGGGGGAAAAACTGAAGGACAAACAATTTTAATCACTAAAAAACGTCATGGGTTACATGGATGGTTATTGAATTTGATTGTTCTCTGGTTGACAAAGTTAGTTGGTAATTACTTTGCGAAGGGGGATACAAAGATTTTTCAAACTATTAAGTTTGATTTAAAAACCCCTCTGAAAGCTGATGAATCTATTCTGCAATTTATTCAACATGTTGAAAAACAAGATGCTTTGAATTGGGGAAGTTGGGAAGTTGTAGATACATAAGGTAATATTTTTATGGATGACAAATATAAAATTGCTGGGTTTCAATTACCTCATACAGATAATAAAATAAACCGAATTTTGTCTTCAGCTTTAGAAGGAAGAATTGGAAAACAAGGGGATATAAAAATATCCAATCAAGTAGATTTAATTTATTGGGATGCTAATTTTTTTGGACTAGATAGAGTTAACTTTTTTCAGGCAGCTAGTGAAGAGGAGCAAATTGGAATTTTGCAGCAATGTTGCGAAGGAATAATTAAAGAAGCTTACTTCATCGAAAAAGCTGGTGTTGGATACATGGCAAAGATGATTTCTCTGGCAGAAACGACTGAAGAAAGAATGTTATATGGTTGTTTTTGTGGTGATGAAGCTGCACATTTATCCCAAATTTGTCAATTTTTGCCGGAATCTTTCTTAAATAATGAACTTGCAGAAATCGGTAATCAATTTTTAAAACTACTAGCAGAAGTTGCAGAAAGTTGCGATAAAACAGTGTTATTATTCATCTTGCAGGTTGTTTTAGAAGGATGGGGATTAACACATTACCGCAGTCTTGCTAAAAGTTGTCAAAACCCAAATTTATGTGCAGTATTTCAAGGATTCTTAAATGATGAAAGTCGTCATCATGCAACCGGAATAACTTTGCTAAATCGGACTCAAATTAATTCTCAAAGCCGCATTATTATAGTAGAAATACTCGTTCAATTCTTGCAGATGGTACAAGTTGGTCCACAAAGTGTACTGGCAGCTATATCTAATATTAAAGGAGGTTTATCACGTCAACAAAGTATTCTAGTATTGGAAGAGCTAGATACGCAAACGCATAGTGGAACTAGACTTGAAATGTTGCGATCGCTAATGCAAACGGAGCAAAGTATCGGTGTTATTGATGAA
>NZ_NTFS01000086.1 GCF_002289455.1 Brunnivagina elsteri CCALA 953 | reverse complement strand
ATACACAGCATTTTGTATTTAAGTAAAATACGAATTATATATCTCCGAAAATTAATTATGCATTACACAGAAAAGATATTTATTAATCTGTATTTATCAGCGTTAATCTGCGTCTATCTGCGGTTTTTATCTCTTATATATACGGTAACTACTACTTGCAATCCGCCGCAATAACCCCATTTACTTGAACAAGTAAGTATAGTTAACCCGATTAATCTTAAAAAAGCCATAAAAATTAACAAAACTTGGAAAGCAAGCACCACAATAAGCCAAAATTTTGATAGACGAAAAAATCAGGTGAAGACAATGGATATCAAAAATGGCTTTGTCGGTACAATCGGGAACACACCACTAATTAGACTCAACAGCTTTAGCGAAGAAACAGGTTGCAACATCCTCGCAAAAGCCGAATTCCTCAACCCAGGAGGTTCCGTCAAAGACCGTGCAGCATTGTATATTATTCAAGATGCCGAGGAAAAAGGCTTACTCAAACCAGGTGGTACTGTCGTTGAAGGCACTGCGGGGAACACTGGTATCGGATTAGCCCATATTTGTAACGCCAAAGGTTACAAATGCCTAATCATAATTCCCGATACCCAATCACAAGAAAAAATGGATGCATTGCGAGCATTAGGGGCAGAAGTACGTCCAGTTCCTGCGGTTCCCTACAAAGACCCAAATAACTACGTCAAGCTTTCTGGTAGAATTGCATCGGAGATACCTAATGCAATTTGGGCAAACCAATTTGATAACCTAGCAAACCGTCGTGCCCATTACGAAACCACGGGTCGGGAAATTTGGGAACAAACCGATGGTAAAATTGATGGATGGGTAGCTGCAATTGGGACAGGTGGTACTTTTGCAGGTGTTTCCATGTTTTTGAAGGATAAAAATCCTCAGATTAAATGTGTCGTTGCCGATCCGATGGGTAGTGGATTGTATAGTTATATTAAAACTGGTGAAATCAAAATGGAAGGTAGTTCCATCACCGAAGGAATTGGGAATAGTCGGATTACAGCGAATATGGAAGGAGTACCCACAGATGACGCGATTCAAATTTCCGATAAGGAAGCAATTAGGGTAGTTTACCAGCTATTACGCAAAGAAGGTTTATTAATGGGTGGTTCGACGGGTATTAACGTTGCTGCTGCCGTTGCGATCGCAAAACAAATGGGACCAGGACACACAATTGTCACAATTTTATGCGATAGTGGTTCACGCTACCAATCGCGGATTTTTAACCCCGAATGGCTGGAATCGAAGGGACTTTCTCCAGATAATTAATTGAATTTAGGGGAAAGGGTAGTTCCTAATATTCCACTGTTTCCAACCTATGTAATACCCAATTCCCAATGCCCAATTCCCGATGCGTGCGTGTGTGTCAAAATCGTACCTGTCGTAAACAAGGTGCAAAATCAGTATTAGCAGCTTTTGAAGCGTTACCTATTCCTGGGGTAATCGTGACAGCTAGCAGTTGCTTGGGACAATGCGGGAATGGTCCGATGGTATTGGTATTACCTGATATGGTATGGTACTGTGGTGTCCGTAGTAATGAAGTGGCTTTAATCGTGGAACAGCATTTGATTGGTAATGAAAAAGTTACGCAAATGCTTTATAAGCGGTTTCATTCTGGAGATGGAAAATAGGACTCAGGAGTCAGAATTTAGAATTCAGGAGTCAGAATCCAAACCCCAAAATCTAAAATCCAAAATTTAAGTTTTCTACCTGTTTTATTCCCCTTTCCCCTTTTTCTAAATAGATGAAAATTCAGGAGTTATGTCAATCCTTAAAACTTGAGTGGCTGCGTTACTATAAGAATAATCGCCATTGGTTAGAAAAAATGGAAATTTGGGCGACTTTTGAAGGTGAACGTCGTCCGCTATCGAGTTTCGTTTTGGCAACGGTTACGGTCTTAGAACCAAGCCTAATTGACATTTTACCATTACTTGCGGATTTGAACAGCGACCCTGATGCATTAATTGCGGCTTTAGGTCTTAATTTCAATCCAGATAAGTATTTACATTTAGTTGAGGTTGAAGATTTCCAATTATTAGATGATAATTTTTGTTCTGCGGAGACGAATAAAAGTACTTCTCTTTCCCGTAATGTAGGAATTTCTTCTCAATTAGCAAATCGAAAATTCGTAAATTCAAACTCAATAAATCCAAAGTTAATAAATCCAAAACCTAAAATTCAGGTTGCTGTTGCCAAATCCTATCTCCACAGAGGCAAAACAAATTCAACATTTACAACGTCAGTAATACCAATGACTAACGGTACAAAAGTTACACCAATAGTCGCATTTACTACCACCATTGAAGGTAAAGGTACGATTGTCAAAATAATCCACGACAAAGTACCTGGTGAGATTAATCAATCACCTGTTTTACATCCACGCAATTTAGCAAACTGGATTGATGATTTTTGTCAGGGTAGGGGATGGGATAAGGATGAGGCTACTTTTATCCCGTTTTAGGGTACAGTTTGGATTGAATATATAGCGGTTCTCAGTTGAGTGAAATACAGTTGGTAATCGAGAATTCTGTAGGGCTAAACGGTTGTTTACCCTCATTTATTCTATTTTATATCATATCCAAACGCCATAAATTACAGCAATATTAGGGGAAATATATAGGGAAAATAAAATTAGGGGAAATATATAAGGAGGGCAAACGGTTGTTTGCCCCTACTAAAATCAAAATATTAATCTGGGTATTGATGGGAAACAAAGGGTATTTCTACAACTTCACCTTGGCTATCTGCAATTGTCACCTTTAAACCAATACCACCTACTTTGCTACGAATGTAACCTAAGCCAAAATATCCATCAGTAGTTTCCGTAATACTCGTGAGAATTCCGACTTTCTCCTCACCCAAATTTATAGTACTTCCCGCTTCTACTAGTGAATTTAACTTAATTCCCCAAAGGTATGTTTTGATGCCTTTATACGTATTTAATCTGGCAATGGTTTCTTGTCCGATATAACAACCTTTGTTAAAAGAAATAGTCTGCCATAAACCGACCTCCAATGGGTTATAATCATCAGTTAATTCCCGTTCGGGTAGGGGACGACCTTGGGTAATTCGCAGGGCTTCCCAGGCAGTTTGACCCATTTCCACAGCACCCATTTCTAGTAGCTGGTTCCACAAAATTTCTTTGTCGCTGACAGGACAAATTAGGGTGTAACCAGGAGATGCTAAACTGCTACCAACAGCAATGCTAACTCCATTTACTGAGGCAACATTATATACATTGTGACTGTGTAGGGGTTGTCCGATTAATTCACCTGCGGTTAATTTCTGGATAATTTCGTCACTTTTAGAACCAATCAAATTAAAAGTACATGTTGCTTCTGTGACATCTGCAAGTTCTACCTTGTCAGCGAAAAATATGTATTTATCCAACCATTGCATCAGGTATTCACGACGGTTGGGGGAAACCAAAAGAATTACTGCATCATCACTGACATATGCTGTAGCTAAATCAATAGTTCTGGCTGTTGAGGTGACAAAAACAGTATCACAACCTTGACCAGATTTGAGTGATTCAAAATCATTAGTGCTTTGGTTGTGGAGAAAACGAAGACGGTCATCACCAGTTATCTGAATACGTCCCCAGTGAGTGCGATCGCATATTGCAACCCCTTCCTCTACTGCTTTTATCGCTGCTATGTCTTGTATATTCATTCGTTATATGATATCGCTCTTAAATATTAATTAATTCGTCCATTAATCATTCTACATACAGCAGATTGCAAATCGATGAGGCACATGAAAATAAAAACCGCAGATATAGACGCTACTCTGCGAGAAGTCTCGCTAGCCTACGGCAACCTCTCCGATGTACGCTCGTCTAATGCGGCTTCCCGCAGGGTACGCAGATGGTTGGTTTATTTCACTCAATTTTTTACTTCTGACTCGTGAATTCTACAGATGTCGTTCTAACCAATCTTCTAAATCTCCTAATACCTCTTGATAATTTAAATCATCCTGGATACAGTGATAACTTTCTGGGTATTCCTTTAACTCAACGTCAGAAAAAGTCAATTTCTCAAAAAAATTGCGACTACCTTCTGGCAAAGTCACCTTATCCTGCCCAGCAAGCATCATTAAAAAGGGAATATTGAGTGCGATCGCATGTGTGAAAACCCAATTTACAGTCCGAGAATATTCTGTTGATAAACGTGCAGTTCCCATAATATGTCTTAATGGGTCTTTTGCATAACCCTTAATTACTTCTTCATCACGACAAGATAAACTTAAATCCATACCCGTACTCAGGGAAAACCGTGGGTATATCCGTGATAAAATCTTTCCCAATATGATTTTAATTGGGGGAATTCCAGACTCACCCAATGCTGGAGTCAAATTAATTAAACCTTTGAGTATTGGTAATTTTTCTGTTTCAGTAGCAGAATGTAATACGTAATCGAGAACAGTCAAACCACCCAAACTATGACCAAGTAAAAATAGGGGAACTTCTGGATTTTCCCTAGCAACAAACTTGATAAAATTGCTCACATCACCGCGATAATCATCCCAAGAATCGATATATCCACGTTGACCAGGTGATTTTCCATTTCCCCGCAAATCAACGCCGTAAATGGCAAATCCTTTGGGGATTAATTGATTGATAATATTTCCATACAAACCGCTATGTCCACCCAAACCATGTACCATAGCTAAAACGACCCGTACAGCACCATCAGGTTGCCAAGCTTGATAGTAGAGATTTATACCTCCAGTTGTGGGGATAGTTCCTTCTTGATGATGCATAGAGAAAAGGGTAAGGGGGAAATTCAATCTTAAATTCTTACAGCAAATAATACATTAGAATTTTTGAGTATAAGCAATAGGAAAAAAAATAATGTCCTTTTTGGATGGAAATGCGATAACTTCTTTAACCTCCGAAGGAGCAGAAAATTCCAGCATCATCAATACCTTAGTTATTGGTGCTAGTCGGGGTATTGGTTTGGGGTTTGTGGAAAAACTATTGCTAGATAACAGAATTACCAAAGTTTATGCGACTTATCGAGACTCAGAATCTGCCTCCGGTTTATTTGCGCTTTTAGATGCTTATCCAAATAAATTAACCTGTTTTGCGGTTGATATCATCGACGAAGAGCAAATTGCCAAATGCGTCGAGAAAATTCGTACAGATACAGACAAATTACATTTTGCGATTAATTGTGTGGGAATATTACACGATCGCAATCTTCAACCAGAAAAAAGCCTGCGTCAAATTAATGTCGAAAATTTAACACGTTACTTTCAAGTTAATAGTATTGCTAGTGTCCTCTTAGCAAAGCACTTACAGCCACTTTTTAAGCATAAAGAAAACAGTGTATTTGCGACCATTTCCGCAAAAGTAGGTAGTATCGGAGACAATCAAAGCGGTGGTTGGTATGGTTATCGTGCATCAAAAGCAGCATTAAACATGTTGATGCGAAACGTATCAATCGAATATGGGAGAAGCTGTCCAAAAGCGATCGTAGTCACCTTACATCCCGGAACAACCGATACCAACCTTTCCCAACCATTCCAGAAAAACGTCCCACCAGAAAAGCTATTCTCTGTCGAACGCACTGTAAATCAATTATTCTCGGTGATTGAAAAACTTCAAGCAACAGATACAGGACAATTTTTCTCGTGGGATGGAAGTAAATTACCTTGGTAATAGGGAATTCCGAAAAATAAAACATCCCAATTTATAGATTTCTCAATCGTATCATTCGTCAGCGAGGGTGGGGAGACCCTTCGGGGACGGAAACCGACACCGCCAAGTGGACTCACCCCACCCCTACGTTTGTGGGTTGAATTTTTTGAGAACATCAAATATAGGACTTACGCACT
This sequence comes from Brunnivagina elsteri CCALA 953, assembly GCF_002289455.1. Lineage (GTDB taxonomy): Bacteria > Cyanobacteriota > Cyanobacteriia > Cyanobacteriales > Nostocaceae > Brunnivagina > Brunnivagina elsteri. Next base: position 12,911 of record NZ_NTFS01000086.1, on the reverse strand, counting down.
GTACAAATGACTCATCTTATGTATTAACCTAAATCGGTCGTTTCAGGCTTTTACAAACTACTTTTTGCTAGTTGCGATAAGCGCAGCTTAACGCCAAGGGCGTATCGCATGGTGCGGAACAGAAAAATCAAGCTCAAAACCTGGAAACCTATACTCCTATTTTAATTTTTCTGTCAATGCGTACGTAAGTCCTAAAATAAATATTTTATTCTCTGTGTTCCTCTGCGTGAACCTTTGCGTTCCTCTGCGTTCCTCTGCGTTAAAAAACAAATTCGGATGCTCACTAATATTTCCATCCTGCTGTGCATAAACCTAGATTGCCTATCGCTATAAAAATTTAGAAGGTAAAAAGCTAGCGCTTGCCCTAGCCCCTTTGATAACCGCATAAGTTAAATCGAGTTGCATCTATTTAAATTGAGCTAGTTATCGCTAAGTGTCATACCGATTGCCTAATTACCAGTAGTAGTAATGAAACTTTATTATGCTCCAGCTTCATCCTATTCCCAGCGTGTTCTCATTGCCCTCGCGGAGAAAGATGTCAAATTTACTGCAATTGAAGTGAATCTTTTTGATGTAGAAGAGCGGGAAATATACAGCAAAATAAACCCTTTCGGTAAAATACCCACACTGATTACTGATAAAGGAACAGTAATATTTGAAGCAAACATCATCATTGAATATCTCGATAAATACTTCCCCAATACATCCCGCTTAATTCCTGAAAATTCAGAACAAGCAATCGAAGTGCGATTATTAGAGCGAATATTTGATGTATATATTAATACTGCACGAGAAGCTTTATTCGCAGACAAGCAACGGAAAGAAGCAGAGCGAAACGGTAAAGAAATTGCCAAACCAAAGCGGTTATTAGAGACAGCATTGCTTTTATTGGAGCAAAAATTAGCAAATCGGACTTGGTTAGCAGGTAATGAATTTTCTCTAGCAGATTGTGCCGCAGCTCCTACTCTTGCCTACTTACGTATGGTTTACGACTACACATACTTAAGTGAGCTAACAAACTACATCAGACGCTTAGAGTCTAGAGCCTCTGTAGTCAAAGTTTTCAACTCCGGACGCGAACAAATGACAAGGATGCTATCGGAACTGAAGTATCCATTACAACCAGTATCAATAATCTAGAGAAGCGACATATCACATCCTTCTATATCTAAAATTCTTGGAGATAAATCATGACCACTTCCACCATCGAAAGATTAAACCCATTTCTCCCAGCAGTAACCTCAGACCCATACACATACTACCGTCAATACAGAGAACAAGACCCAGTACATTGGGGAGTTTCCTCCAATCCCAACTTACCAGGAGCTTGGTACGTCTTCCGCTACGAAGATGTGATGAAGGTGATGGAAGACCGTAGATTTGGTAGGGAACACATCAAACGTGATGACGTGGAAACAACACCAGTACCAACCGCATATAGTGCTTTCCTGACAATGGTAAGCAAGTGGATAGTCTTCCGGGAACCACCCGATCATACCCGCTTAAAATCCTTAGTCAGCAAGGCATTCACTCCGAGAGTCGTAGAAAACCTACGTCCTGCGGTTTACCAAATTGCCGACAGTCTCCTCAACAAAGTTCATGCCCGTGGAGAGATGGATTTAGTAGAAGAATATGCATTTCCTTTACCAATCATGGTGATTGCGATTATGTTGGGAGCGAATCCCGAAGACCATCCAAAGTTTCGCAAATGGGCTTTAGCATTACAAAATGCCAGTGCTTCACGTTTGAAACCACCACCAGAAATTTACGACAACGCCGAAAAAGCCAGTCAAGAATTTATCGAATACTTTAAACCAATTATCACAGACAGACGCGCCAACCCCCAAGAAGACTTGATTTCCAACTTAGTTAAAGCAGCAGATGAAGGAGACAAACTCACCGACGAAGAGATTGTTGCGACTTGTACCCACTTACTGACAGCAGGACATGAAACCACAGTTAACTTGATTGCCAAGGGAACACTAGCATTATTACAACATCCCAAACAGTACCAACTGTTGCGATCGCACCCCGAATTAATGCCCAATGCAGTTGAAGAATTCATCCGCTACGATACCCCGATTCAAATGGTGACGCGCTGGGCATATGCAGACGTTGAAATCGGTGGTCAGCAAATTAAACGCGGGGATAGTGTAGGAATTATGCTTGGTTCCGCAAATCGCGATCCTGCCCGTTTCCAAAATCCAGAAGTGTTTGATATCCAAAGGGAAGACACTAAAAATGCTGGTTTTGGTGGTGGGATTCACTACTGCCTTGGTTCTGCTTTAGCCCGTGCCGAAGGTCAAATTGCATTGAATGTTTTACTCAATCGTTTACCTCAACTAAAGCTAGCAACTGAAAACATCGACTGGGCAAACAATATTATTTTCCACGGTCCCAATCACTTACCAGTCACTTTTTCTAAGCCGTAGCTTGCTGTACGGTCACGGCAGAGGTAATTCCCTTCTGCCTCTGCCCTTCTTCGATAAATAATATTAGGTATAAATTTACATGACCATCATCCAAGGACTAACAAAAGCCATTCTTTACGTCAAAGATATAGAAAAGCAAACCGAATTTTATTGCGATCGCTTAGGTTTAAAAATCAAATCCCAAAAAAGTATCGAAGGACGTAGCGATAAACAATGGGTAGAATTTGACACTGGCGAATGCACCTTGGTTTTGCACGGCAACATGGAACCAGAATACGGCAAAGATAGACCCAAACTAGCATTTCACGTTACGGATTTTGAAGCTGCTTATAGCACTTTAGTTGAACGTGGTATCAAACTTGGGGCTGTCCGTTCACCTTCACCCAATTTGAAAATTGCAGAAGGTTTAGACCCAGAAGGAAATCCATTCACAATTGATTGCGAACTGTAAGGATTTTGGATTTTGCGAAAAGTTGACGGGTTCGGTTTCTGTACCGTCAAACTTTTCAAGACGGATTTTAAACCTCGTCTACCTTGAGAACTGTAGTTTTCCACAAAGGCTTTGGGATTGCTACCCTGCGGGTAGGCACGGAGTGACTTCCGAAGGTAGCCGTTGGCGAAGCCTTCTCGGAGAGTAGCGTCTACCTTACGTCGCAATGACACAACAGAATAATCAAAAACTCCGGGTTCCGAAATGGACGAGGTTTAGAATCGAAAATTCCTAAATTCGCAGATATTTATCCTAAAACAAAAAGCCATGAAATTAGATACCCCAAGTCAAACTCTGAAAGACCCCTTTTCTCTACCAGGTCCTAAAGGAAAATTTTTAGCAGGGAATGCGATTGATTTTGGTAAAAACCCATTGTTTTTTTTAACTCAATGCGCTAAGGAATACGGCGAAATTGTGCCAATACATTTGGGTCAACGTAAAGCAGTTGTTGTCACCAATCCCAAATATGTAGAATACCTACTTAAAGATAGAGAAGTATTTGTCAAACCTGAAGCCTTAAAAAGTATGCGATCGCTACTAGGACAAGGGCTACTAACTAGTGAGGGAGAAACTTGGTTTCACCAAAGGCGTTTAGCCCAGCCTGTATTCCACCAAAAACGGATCGGCGGCTATGCAGATGTGATGGTGGACTATACAGAAATAATGCTCGCTCACTGGAAAGATGGGGAAACTAAAAATATTCAAGCTGAGATGATGCGTCTCACCTTTAATATTGTAATGAAGACCCTATTTAGCAGCGACGTTACAGAGGAACAAGCCCGCGATGTTTCGGAAGCAATGCATGTTTCTGCGGATTGGATGCTTAAACAAAGGCGGTCATTTATTACCTTCCCAGAAAGTTTTCCCACACCCTCGAATTTGCATTACAAAAATGCGATCGACAGGCTCAACAAGCAAGTGTATCAAATTATCAAGCAAAGACGTGCCAGTGGCGAAGACCCAGGTGATTTGCTATCGATGATGATGAATGCACGGGATGAAGACGATGGTAGTCAAATGAGCGATAAACAACTGCGCGATGAAATTACCACCCTAATTTTCGCTGGACATGAAACTACCGCAAATACCTTAGCTTGGACGTGGATGCTCCTATCCCAATATCCGGAAGCACAAGCAAAACTACAACAAGAGGTTAAACAGGTATTAGGCGATCGCCCTCCGACTTTTGCTGACCTCCCAGCTTTGAGCTACACCAGCGCGATCGTCAAAGAAACCATGCGACTTTACCCGGTGGTATGGAATATCATTGCTGAGACAAGCAGAGAATGTGAAATGGGTGATTATCGTATCGGTGCTGACTGGACTGTAATTTCCAGCCCTTGGGTAATGCACCGTTCAGAAGCCTATTTTGAGCAAGCAGAATTATTTAAACCGGAACGTTGGGAAGGGGATTTCGAGAAAAAATTACCAAATGGTGTATATACACCATTTGGCGGAGGTCCCCGTACCTGCATCGGTAAAAGCTTTGCACTGATGGAAGCAGCTTTATTATTGGTTGCGATCGCTCAAAAGTTTGAAATATCTCTCGTCCCCAATCAAACCATTATTCCCCAAGCAACAATCACCCTACAGCCCAAAAACAGTATTCAAGTAGTCCTCAAGCAACGGGATTAGGGAAGCAGGGGAAACAAAGAAAAGAAACAATACAAATATTCCCCCCATCTTACCTTTCTTCCAAAAAAAATTTCCTGAATTGAGTCAAAAACTGCATATTTCGTAAATGTCCATCGGTATTAACAGATATACAGAACAAAAGGAGAAACAAATTGTGAGAGAAGTACGCCCGCTATTAAAACTCGGTGTTAAACACTTAGATGTGGAACTTCTACAACGCAACTTATCTCGCTTGGGATATGAAATCGGACTAAATGGAGTCACTGGTTATTTCGATGAATATATCGAAAATGCCGTCAAAAAATTCCAACAAGATTACAATTTAACCGTCGATGGAACTGTTGGACACATAACAGGAAGCCGGATAGATGCAGCTTTGCCATAAATTGGATTTTGCTCATTTTTGGTAGTAAATAAAAGTATGAAGTCTCAAATTGGAAAAATCACAAATCTATATTTCTATTTTTGACTTCTTACTTCTAATTTTTCAAATCAAATTTTCACTGTAAAAACAATCAATAAAGGAGAAAAATAATGGGAATGCCTCCAACTTTAAGTCGTGGTTCAACTGGTACAGATGTCGAACGCTTGCAACGCGACCTCTCAGCAAAAGGATATCAAGTTGGCACAATTGATGGTAACTTTGGTGAACATACCGAAAATGCAGTTAAAGCATTTCAAAAAGATAACAATATCACTGTTGATGGAGTTGTTGGAGCGCAAACTGGAATGAAATTTGGTGGTCCTCCTGCATAAAATCCACAAACCTAACTCTAGATAAAAGTATGAAGTCTCAAATTGGAAAAATCACAAATCTATATTTCTATTTTTGACTTCTTACTTCTAATTTTTCAAATCAAATTTTCACTGTAAAAACAATCAATCAAGGAGAAAAATAATGGGAATGCCTCCAACTTTAAGTCGTGGTTCAACTGGTACAGATGTCGAACGCTTGCAACGCGACCTCTCAGCAAAAGGATATCAAGTTGGCACAATTGATGGTAACTTTGGTGAACATACCGAAAATGCAGTTAAAGCATTTCAAAAAGATAACAATATCACTGTTGATGGAGTTGTTGGACAGCAAACTGGAATGAAATTTGGTGGTCCTCCTGCTTAACCTCAAACTTAAGCGATCGCGGGTTTGGCTAACCAACCCGCATTTTTATGAAGATGTAACTAAAAACACCAAGAATAAGTGATTGTATTACTCGATTACGGTTGCAGATATCTTCAATTTGCAGTAAATCAAGAAGTGATTAAGAAGTAACCGTATAGAGATTTGAAAAACTTCTGAGACTTTCAGACTTAATTAACACTAAGCTAGAAGTAGCGTAATTACAAAACCTTAATCACTCTTGACATCAAATCAACGGAGAATAAAAAATGAGTACGCTAGAGACACCTTCGTCTAATTTGTTAACCGCACCATCTTCAGAGATGGACAGTATTCAACGTGAGGCTTTTAAAAGAAGACTTATGTGGCATGGTATTTTCAACTGTACACTAGGATTTATTATCGGTCTATTTATTCCTTTGTATGCCAATCCCCGTGCAGGACTAGCAGCTCATTTAATCGGAATTACACAGGGCGCTTTTTTAGCAGTTATTGGACTTGCTTATCCACAACTGAAATTACAATTTTGGCTTGGGAGAGTGACTTATTGGCTGCTGGTAATTGGTGCTTATATCGGTTTGTTAGGTCAATTTTTGGGCGCGGTATTTCGTTTAGCCAGAATGTTTATTATTACCGGGCAAGGTCTTCCCGAAGGTATTCCTTGGATGGAAACTAGTATCGAAATTGCAAACAAAACTATCAGTACTACTCTTCTCTTATGTTGTTTTGTTATTCTCTATGGCTTAAGAGGAACAAAAACTGATGCTAGTTCGCTAGAAAATTCTTAGTGATCGCCACAAAATCACAAAATTCTTTGTTTGTTAGACTTCTCCGGAAATTAGATATTGAATTAAGTTACACAGAGTTCATAACTGATTTTCGGGGATGTACATTTGATTTCCGACAGGTTAATTAAGCAGCAATTCACGAAGTTAATATTTCTGTTAATTGGCATCATTCTATCGGGAATAGTTTTTGTTTGTGGCGTTATATATCAAAAAAAAACAACAGAAATATAGAAATAGCCATCTGAAAATTAACTGAACAGTATTGAGACATATCAAACAAAAAATATTAGTTGATTAAAAATAAAATCTATGAATAATTCGGCAACAAAACTTCCACCCCGACAAGCTACGAACATTTTTGTCGATAAGAATTTTTACATCGTCAACTTTGTAACATTGATGGGAATTTTAGGGGGAACTCTCTACAATCCAGCACTACCAACCATACAACAATTTTTTAAAGTTTCCGAAGCCCAGGTAACACTGACCTCGACAATTTATCAGTTACCAAGTGCCATTATCACACCGCTATTTGGAATTTTGGCTGATATTCTCGGTAGAAAAATTGTCCTCATTCCTTCACTATTAATATTTGCATTTGGTGGTTTCTTCAGCAGCTTTGCATCTACTTTTACAAATCATTTAGGATGGCGATTATTTCAAGGTATTGGAGCCGCTAGTTTAGAACCACTACAAGTTACCATTATCGGGGACCTTTATCGCGGCAGAACACTAGGAACCGCGATCGCATTTAATTCTGTATTAATTGGCATAAGTGGGGCACTTTTTCCGTTAATTGGTGGAAAAATAGGGGAATTAGACTGGAGATATACATTTTTACCAGCAGTAATTGCCATTCCTCTAGCAATCTGGTCATTCATAGCATTAAGAGTACCAAAACACAGAAATCATAGTGAAAAATTTGAATTTAAAGCCTATTTAAAAAGTACAACTAACAGTATTAACAAACGTCCAGTAATTGGACTATTGTTTGGAACAATGTCTTTGTTTTTACTGCAAACCTTATGTTTAACTTATATACCTTTACTCGCAGCAGAAAAATTCCAGACATCAGCAGGATTAAATGGTGCTATTCTTGCCAGCATGTCAATTTCACTTGCCCTCGTCGCATCTCAACTAGGGCGAATTGTACAGCATATTTCCGAAATTAAGCTGATTAAACTTTCTTTTTTGTTATTTGCGATCGCATTACTAATCATCCCATTTCTTCCTAACGTTTGGCTGCTATTTATCCCCATGTTTTTAATTGGTGCAGCCCAAGGTTTGGCTCTGCCATCTTCCCAAGCACTACTAGCAGGATTAGCAGATCAAGAATCTCGTGGGGGATTTATGGCAGTGAACATGACAGTTGTCTCCTGGGGACAAACATTCGGTCCATTTCTAGGTAGCATAGTTTTATTATTTAGTGGCATCCAATCAGTATTTTATATTAGTGCTATTTTTAGTCTAATTTCCTTCGCCATCTTCAATTATTTCCTCACTACCAAAGTATTGAATTTCACAGCCAAAACTATACATATGGGAGGTATGGCAGCACCAAGTAGCAGTCAAGTAATACAGCTTCCAGATATCCCATCCCCAACAATTCTCCAACAACCAGTTGCCCAGTTATTACATATCCAAACTCGCCGCATCATTGAATTGCCAGAACATTTTGAAATAATTAATATTGGTAAATCCTCTACTAATATCCCCTTAGAAGTCAATCTTGCAAACTTACCTGACACTGAAGTCGTTTCCCGGATTCATGCTCAAATTCGCTTTGATGGTGAAGAATACTATATCCAAGATATGGGCAGTGCTAACGGTACTTACATTAATCAATATCCTTTAGTTCCAGGTATTTGGTATAAATTGAAATCAGGGCTTGGCTTCAGTCTCGGTCGGCGAAGCAAGGTATCATTTATATTTGAACTAGTTTAATCTGTAGGGAAACTCTTACTTGGCGTACTCAGTGTCTTGGCGGTTCACCTTCTTTATTTATTAAACTTTTATACTTTGTGCAAAGTGTTTTCCCGCATTAGACTGTAATGTTTTTAGAGATGGATTTCAACGAAAGGATTGCGAAGCACGGTAAACTTTATTTTCTAAGTGTTTTGTTAAATCCTTATCCCAGCTAAAAAACATGGCGACTATTAACGATAACTATCTCAAACTCAAAGCTGGTTACCTCTTCCCAGAGATTGCCAGACGGGTAAATACATTTGCCGAAGCCAACCCAGATGCAAAAGTAATTCGCTTAGGAATTGGTGATGTCACCGAACCATTGCCAGAAGCCTGCCGCACTGCAATGATAAAAGCAGTCGAAGAAATGGGTGTTAGAGAAGGATTCAAAGGTTACGGTCCCGAACAGGGTTATGCTTGGTTACGGGATGCGATCGCACAAAATGATTTCCAGTCACGGGGTTGTAATATCGACGCTTCGGAAATCTTTATTTCGGATGGTTCTAAGTGCGACAACGGTAATATTCTCGATATTTTCGGTAATAACAACAAAATCGCCGTAACTGACCCAGTCTACCCCGTATATGTCGATACAAATGTCATGGCAGGACATACGGGAGATGCCAACGAAGCAGGGGAATATGGTGGTTTAGTATATCTCCCTGTGACTGCTGAAAACAACTTCACTGCACAGATACCAACAGAAAAAGTCGATTTAATTTACCTGTGTTTCCCCAACAACCCCACAGGAGCAACTGCGACAAAAGAACATCTCCAAGAATGGGTAAAATACGCTAAGGCAAACGGTGCAATTATCTTCTTCGATGCTGCCTACGAAGCGTTTATTTCCGACCCTAGTTTACCCCATTCAATCTATGAAATTGAAGGTGCTAGAGATTGCGCGATCGAATTTCGTTCTTTCTCAAAAAATGCAGGTTTCACGGGAACCCGTTGTGCGTTGACAGTTGTACCCAAAACCCTCACAGGAAAAGCTGCTGACGGTTCGGATGTGGAATTATGGAAATTATGGAATCGTCGTCAATCAACCAAGTTTAACGGGGTTTCCTACATTATCCAACGTGGTGCGGAAGCGGTTTATTCGGATGCGGGGAAAGCGCAAACCAAAGCTTTGGTAAGTTTCTACATGGAGAATGCGAAAATTATCCGAGAAAGATTAACTGCTGCGAGTATTCAAGTTTATGGTGGTGTGAATGCACCTTACGTTTGGCTGAAAACACCAAATAATCTTTCGAGTTGGGATTTCTTCGATAAATTGCTAAATACAGTCAATGTAGTTGGTACACCAGGTTCCGGTTTTGGTGCTGCTGGTGAGGGTTATTTCCGCATTTCTGCATTCAATAGTCGTGAGAATGTCGAGGAAGCAATGCGACGCATTACAGAGAAGTTTAAAGTTTAGTTTTATGGGTGGGAAATTCCCACCCACTTTTGATATTTTTGTGTATTTATGGTGGATAAAAATGGACAGAATTACTAGTGGATTATTAACCGCATTTAGAGAAGAACAATCTTTGCCCTCTGATTTAGACGAGTTTCTTTTGTTTGAGCATTTTGTCAATTATTGTATTGTTTCCAAAGAATATAATGATTCTTTTTCCCTTGAAGATATACATGTTGGGGGAGCTTCAGATAAAGCATTAGATGGTGTAGCGATCATTATCAACGGTAATTTAGTTAACTCCAAAGAAGAACTTGAAGACTTAGAAAGAGCGAACAAGTATTTAGATGTTGAATTTCTACTTATTCAGTCGAAAACAAGTAGTAATTTCGATAGTGGAGAAATTGCTAAATTTTTACTAGGCTCAAAAGATTTTTTTTGTGAACAATCTCAACTACCAGAAAACAAACATATACAAGTTACAAGAAGAAATTAAACAAAAAATATTTTTACCGTCACATAATCCAATTGGTTATTATGTTAGTGCTTATGCAAAGTTTAGGCTAGATGCATTATTTAGAAAAGGTCAAATAGATAGTCAATATAGCAATTTTAGATATCACTTACTTTATATTTTTAGAGTACAAACATCAGGTATATCTATGCCCGATATAAGTACAAATAGATTTAAAAATTATTGTGAGAAGATGGAGGAAATTTTGTGGAATCCGAGTGATTGTAAAGATGCTTTTTTAAAAGCATCTGAAATAATTGATAAAGCTGTTAATGGGAATTATGACCGTGCGTTAGCAAAAACAGTAGCATTTTTAAAGCAAATTAAGAGTTTGACAGAATTGTAATCTAAAATTTCTACTGACAGATTTTAGTATAGAATTTATAAAAATTACCTGCATTGCTACAGTGATTAATAAAAATGAGTGATTTAAAAACGAGAATTATTGCAAAGATTGATGATGTGAGATATCAATCATTTTTGACATCACAATTAAATATTATTAACATCAATGATTTTGATATTAATACTACTCCCACAAGCTGCATTGTTAAAGATGAAATCAATGAAATTGCCATTAGTAAATGGGTTTCACCTAAACGCACTCGTTCCTATCCATATGCACGAGTATATGACACAATATCTAGAAGTAAACGAGCTACTGTAATTCCTGTAGTTAAAGATGAAGGCTCTGATGGAGATAGGGATTTTTTACAATGGGATACTATTTGCTTGATGAGTCTTTTACAAGTGTCTGTAATTCTTGGATACTATCAAAGCGCATCTAAAAATCAAAAATATACTCATAAAGTCACAAAACAAAAATTTGATAGTGATTGGATAAAAGAACGCATCAAACGTCTCTCATCGAATTATCAAAGTGATGCTTTACATTGGAATATTCGACAAGTAAGAGACGAACTTTCAATAGTTATTCAAAAACAAATTGAAGCTTGCGATCGCATATCTAAAACTACGGGAGTAACTTTCCATAATCTTGCGAGTTTAACAAATTTTAAAGAAATTATCGAGCGAGATATCGATGAGTTTATAAATCACTCTAGAACAAGAGCAGAACAAGCACAATCGAGGGAATTATCAACTATACATATTTATGAAAACTTGGCTACAGCTAGCAAAGCTTCGATCACAATTACGAATATTGTTGGAGGAAAATACTTTTTTACAGTCGATGAAGTTTTAGTCAATCTGAATAATTCTATAATTGAATTAATCGAATGTAAAAATTCTAGTTCTGCTTTATTACCCTCAAAAGCTGATATCAAAGATGGATTGCTTAAGATGATACTTTACACTAATCTCAAAAATCTTGAGATTCAGTATTTAGGAGAAGATATCAATAACTTACAACCTAAACCTATACTGCGATTAACATCAGCAAGCATCAAATCAGAGATTGAATCTTCTCAGTTAGAACTGCTAGAAGAATGGTTGTCAAATCATAAAGTTAAATCAAAATCCACTAAATTATTTATTCAAGAATTATTTCAAGAAGCTCGATATAATAACTTTGTTGTTCAATTAAAAAGTTCTAAATGATAAAAAGTCCTTTGCGATATCCTGGAGGTAAATCTAAAGTTGTTAAACACTTAGCAAAATTTTTACCTCAGAATTTTTCAGAATACAGGGAACCTATGGTTGGAGGTGGTTCTGTATTTCTATATGTTAAACAAAAATTCCCTAATTTGAGCTTCTGGATTAATGATTTAAATCAAGATGTATATAGCTTCTGGAAATTTGTACAATACAATTTACCACAACTAGTAGAAGAGCTTGAATATATACGGGATGTTGCCGTTGTTGGTAAATTACTTTTTGAAGAGTTGACAGATAAAAATATAAATTTTGAAAACTGTACTTTTGATGAACGTGCAGTTAGGTTCTTTGTCTTAAATCGAATTACCTTTTCGGGTACTGTAGAAGCTGGTGGTTTCTCGGAGGAGGCTTTTCATAAAAGATTTACATATTCTTCGATAGAAAGATTGGCAAAGTTGAAAGAAGTAATCAAAGATATTCAGATAACAAATTTCGATTATGGAGAACTTTTAGAAACACCTGGAAAAGATGTTTTTATTTATTTAGATCCTCCTTACTTATCTGCTACCCAATCTCGTTTATATGGAAAAAGTGGAGAATTACATACTTGTTTTGAACACGATCGCTTTTGTCAGATGTTAAAAGCATGTCCCCACAAATGGATGGTTACTTACGACAATTCAGAGCAAATTATTAATAATTTCCGAGATTTTGCATACATATATAATTGGGAAGTTCAATATGGAATGAACAATTACAAACAGGATAAAGCTGCGAAAGGTCAGGAATTAATCATTACAAATTACCTAGTAGATATATCTTAATGACAGAGATATCTAGACTAATATAGCAGTCTTATTTGATAAGCCCTGCGAGCAGGCTACGCCAACGTGAAAAATACAAATTAGGAAATGAACCGCCAAGAACGCCAAGACACAGAGAAAATAAAGAAGGAAGAGATAATAATTTAAGCTCAGGTTATGCCAATATAAATGATTTAGGACTACTATATTAAAT
>NZ_NTFS01000085.1 GCF_002289455.1 Brunnivagina elsteri CCALA 953 | reverse complement strand
CCTGAATCGAGGCAGAGCCTCGCACATTGCGTTCCCAGGCAGAGCCTGGAGAACGAGATATGACACAAAAAATGTATGAAAAATAAAGAACAAGTGAATGTCCAGGCTCATCAATTAAAGCATCTACCAAATGATTGATAATTACCATCGGTAATTTTGGATAATAAGAATATAATTTCTATCTTTGGGACGATGTATTTATGTCAGCAGTAGAAAACAGTTACGTAAAGCCGGGATGGTCATTAGAAGAACGCGATCGCAATTTTATCCAGTCGCTAATGCCGAACTTGGGTTTGCTATATCAATACTATTTTCGCGTCCAAACAAGTGGCTGGAATCATATCCCTGTTGACGAAAAAGTATTGCTGGTGGGTTCCCACAACGGTGGATTGGCGGCTCCTGATACATCGATGATGATGTATGACTGGTTTTGTCGATTTGGGGTAGAACGACCAGTTTATGGCTTGATGCACCCTAAGGTATGGCAAGGAAGTCCAGAGTTAGCACAATTGGCTGTAAAGATGGGGGCAATTGTCGCACATCCAAAAATGGCAAAGGCTGCATTTCGTCGAGGTGCAAGTGTATTAGTTTATCCTGGTGGTATTCAAGATGCATTTCGTCCCTATTCAATGCGTAATCAAATCCATCTTGCCGGAAGAAAGGGTTTTATTAAGTTAGCATTGCGGGAAAAAGTACCAATTATCCCAGTAATTTCCGCAGGCGCTCACGATACATTAATTATTTTAGCCGACCTATATAAATTCGCGCAGCAAATCCATAGCTGGGGAATCCCTTGGTTGATGGGAATTGACCCCGAAGTTTTTCCAATCTATCTAGGATTACCTTGGGGATTAGGAATTGGTCCTTTACCCAATATTCCATTCCCTGTACAAATGCATACCAGGGTTTGTCCGCCAATTGTATTTGAAGAATATGGTAAAAAAGCAGCCTGCGATCGCGTTTATGTAAATGCTTGCTACGACATGGTTGTAAGGCAGATGCAACAGGAGTTAGACGGATTAATTAAGGAAAATCAGAGTTAGTCTCTATTGATAATTATTGTTAAGCTATTCAATATAGGAAATAACACCTTTGCTTTTGGGGAAACTTGCTTTAATGTCCGAACCGCAACAAACCGCTAAAACCAAGCCGGGATGGTCTTTAGACAAACGCGATCGTAATTTTATTGAATCGCTCATGCCTTTTTGGGAATTTCTTTATCGCTACTATTTTCGCGTGCAAACAAGCGGTTGGGAACATATTCCCGCAAATGAAAAAGTTTTACTCGTCGGTACCCATAGTGGTGGCATGGCTTCACCAGATATGCACATGATTATGTATGACTGGTTTTCTCATTTTGGTGCTGAACGTCCGATTTATGGATTGATGCACCCCAAAGCTTGGCAGATAAGTCCCCAGCTAACTGAGTTTGCAGCAAAAACAGGGGCTATTATTGCTCATCCCAAGATGGCTGCTGCCGCACTTCGTCGCGATGCTAGTTTGCTAGTATACCCTGGTGGAGGACAGGATTTATTTCGTCCCCATTCCATGAGCAATCAAATACATTTTGCTGGTAGACAGGCATTTATTAAATTGGCATTACGGGAAAATGTGCCAATTATTCCCTTAATTTCGACAGGTTCCCACGATACCTTTTTTGTCATTACCGATTTATACCCGTTGTTACAGCAATTACATGAATGGGGAATGCCTTGGTTGATGGGAATTGACCCCGAAGTTTTCCCTATATATCTAGGTTTACCTTGGGGATTATCTATTGGTCCTTTACCGAATATTCCATTACCTGTAACTATTCATACTAGAGTTTGTCAGGCGATCGTATTTGACAGATATGGTAGTAAAGCAGCGATGGATAGAAGTTATGTGAATGATTGCTATGAGTTAGTTGTCAGCAAGATGCAGCAAGAATTAGATATTTTGGTACAGGAAAATCAAAGTAATTTTAAATTTTAAATTTTAGATTGAAGAAATAAATTTGTAGGGGCGGGGTCTTCCCGCCCTCTTCCCACCCCCACGTATGATATGATTGACATTACTTTCTTAAATCGAGAACTTATTTCGCTCTAAAAAATCAATCTTGGGTAACAAAGGGTCAGATACCATACCTATACCTTGAAAACCCCAACGTTGAAGCACAGATGATATTTGACCACCAGAAATGGATTCAACACTCAGTCGATTTGCCAAATCACCTGCATGAGCATTGAGATAACTCATCGCATCAAAATCCTCTTTAAATAAAAGTAAATAGCTTTTTTCATCATCATTCGGACGAGCAGCCAAATACTTACCGTCAGTTCTAGAACGAATCAAATAATAAATTTCTGTAAACATAAATTTTGAGTTAGGAATTTTGAGTTAGGAATGTTGAATTTGGAGTTATACATATTTTTAACGCCATACTCTATAACCAATTCCTAACATTCTATTCTAATTCAGGTCTTCAAGTTTAATCCGTGGATCGACAGCTTTAAGTAATAGATCGGCTACCAAATTACCAAGTATTAGTAATACCGCACCCATAACCAAACTTGCCATTAATAAATACAAATCTTGATTTTGTAGTGCCTGTAAAGTTAATCTACCTAAACCAGGCCAGTTAAAGAAAAACTCGGCAATAAAGGCACCATTTAACAAACCCGCTAACTCAAACCCCAAAAGAGTCACAAGTGGATTAATGGCATTGCGAAGGGCATGAACGTAGATAACACGATTTTCTGGTAAACCTTTAGCACGGGCTGTTTGGATGTAATCTTGACGCAATACATCGAGTAATTCACCGCGAGTAATCCGTTGTAAACCAGCAAAACTGGTGATACTTAGGGCAATAGTCGGTAAAAGCATATGCCAACCAACATCAATGATTTTACCAAACCAATTAAGTTCATCGTGGTTGATGTCTGTCATGCCACCAACAGGGAATAAAGGAGCAGTAATTTGGGCAAAAATAAGCAATAATAATGCCGTTACGAAACTGGGAAAACCTTGTCCCGCATAGCTAATTACCTGTAGAATCTTGTCAGTGGGGCGGTTTTGTTTGACAGCAGCGATAATACCGAGAGGAATTGCGATCGCCCATGTCATGATTAAGGATGAAATCGCTAAAAGCAATGTTGCGGGTACTCGTTCCCACAGCAGCGAAGACACGGAACGTTGATAAACAAAGCTTTGTCCGAAATCTCCTTTGGTTAAAATTCGCCACAACCACAAGAAAAATTGTTCAAACCAAGATTTATCTAACCCAAATTGAGTCCTCAAGTCATCAAGCCGTTGGCGAGAAATTTTGGGATTTTGCTTTAATGTATCGAGATAATCTCCAGGAGCCAATTGAATAATTATAAATGATAAAGCTGAAGCTAAAAATAAAGTGAATAACGCTTGTAATAGACGCTTCATGACATAAATAAACGTATCACTTGTCACAAATCGAATTAGCCAATCTCGCCCTGATTCAAAAGAAACTCTAGTTGCTGTCATTTTCAAGTTGTAAATTGTAAATCATCAATTATTAGGAGTTAATGGTTAATAGTTGGTGGCTAATAGTTCACGATATATTACCTATTAGCGATTATCTATTCTCTACTACCTATTAACCATTAACCATTACCAAAATTAATACTCAACCAGCGAGATGATCGGCACATTAGGTAAGTGTCTGCGCCCATTTAAATCTCGTAGCTCAATGATAAACCCAAATCCTACCAGTTCGCAGCCAACTTTTTGTAACAATTTTGCAGTTGCAACTGCGGTTCCCCCAGTAGCGATTAAGTCATCGACGATTAAAACTTTACTTCCGACTGGTAAAGCATCCTGATGTATTTCTAAACAATCAGTACCATATTCTAACTGGTATTCCACCGAGTGAACCGCAGCAGGTAATTTCCCCGGTTTACGAACGGGAATAAAGCCAGCATCTAATTTATAAGCCAAAGGAGTTCCGAAAATAAAGCCTCGCGATTCCATTCCGACGACATAATCAACAGTCAAATTTGCCTCATGACATTTTTGTTGAAGCAAATCAATGGTGTAGCGCAACCCATCGCGATCGCGCAGTAATGTTGTAATATCCCGAAACATAATTCCAGGTTTGGGGAAATCAGGAATATCGCGAATTAGAGATTTTAAATCCATAGAGGAATAATAATTTAGAAGATAGGTAAAGATGAAAGAGGAAGAGTCGTGAAAAAAGAGAACTGGAAAATGGCAGCATAAAAGACTGCTCTTGCAAGCGTATCTTCCAATCTCCCCTTTCTGTTTTGCACTCAAATACCCCAGAATCGTACACTATAATGTCATAGTCCTTTATATATAGACAAATGTCTTAGATTAATTATTTGCTCTTTGAATCTAAAAGCAAAACTTCTTTCAGCACAAACACGCTTGTCAAGTAGTGTTTCAGCAATCCTGTGGATTGACGATTAGAATAATCTACACCAAGCTAGGGATGTAACCGCACCATACCAAGCAGGTGAGATAATTTTATAAAAATTCGTGTCTGAACATGTCTGTAGAAATATGAAAAAAATTTTGATTTGCGTATACGGAAACCTTTGAGCCAAATGAGTAACTAATGTATATATCAGGGAATAACTCTAAAATTCATAGATTCGGCAGTTATGAAAAAACTTTTTCTCTAATCCCTAATCACTAAAACTTATCTGTTGCAGCCTTATTAACGGTACTTATAATGAATGTCTCCGCCAGTTTAACCCCCTATAACGATAGTTCAACACCGCGATCGCTACCCATGATTCTGGATACTTTGCCCAATCCCGCAATTGAGGGAGAGGGTTGCCCCCGACGTACTCGCTTACAAATAGACTTATTATTACTGGCGATCGAAGCCCTAGAATTAGGAGGTTCGGAAGCTATTTTGGCATTTGCCGAAGAATTAGACCTAAAAGCTATTATTAAAAATAGAGTCAACCTCTGGCAAATGCGTAGCAGCAACCCAATTCGCAGAGCGCATATTCGTCGTCCTCTGAGTATCATGGAAGCTAAAGCCTTAGTCGTAATTGCTTGCTATATAGCTCGACGCTTAACAGTTACTATCCGGCAATTGCTAATCATCTACCAGCAGATGAGCGATAAGCAAATTCCCCTAGAACAAAATCTCAGGCTATCAAATTATCTTGAAAGGTTTCGTGCCCATTTTCGCAGTCGGATGAATCCTCGTCGTTCTGGGGTACTCGCAATTACCTCTGAGGAAAAGTTAGACGAGCTAGCGATTCATTTATTGGGACAGTTATTGTTCTGTACAGGCACTTCCGGGATGCAGAGGTTCTGGATTAGCTTGTTTGATGGTGAAGTAGATTAATATTCCCGGACAGTATTTAGTAGGGTATTTTGCAGAGGTTTTAGATGAATATTCAAAGAAAATATAGTTTACCAAATTGTACGCTGCTTTTAGAAGGTTTAAATGATACTAGCAGGGCAGCAAATTACCAAGAAATGCGTCCTGAATTATCAATATTGGTTAACGCTGAATGCTATTTATCCGGTTTACAGCAACCATTAGCAGGTGGACGAGAATTTTTTGAAAGCTTGGTACGTACAGTTAATGCTTACGCTCAACAATTTTTGAGTAATGTATCGAATCCAGTCTTGCAAACTCAAGATACTGAGATTGTCCAGATATACAAAATTGACAGCAATCGTCACAAACTAATTGTAAATTCCGAGACTTCTGCTCAATCTGCTGAATACAGCGCATCTGGTGCGACAACACCAGTCGAACTCGAATTAAATACAGTACAACTATTCGATTTAGTCGAAGCTGTAGACCAGTTTTTTGCTGATAGTCAAACACTACCAGAAGTAACTCTCGCACTGCAATCAGTTTCTCGGCGCTACGCTGGCACAAGCCAAGCTTTAATGAAACAAGCAGTACCAGCAAGTGTCGGATTAACAAGTTTAGCAGCTGCTGCGATCGCATTTAGTTTAATTCCTGTCCCACAACCAAAAGCCTCACAGGTACAGTCACAACAGGAAACAAACACCACAAACTTAGCCACAGACAACTCAACAAATAACGTCACACCATTAACCTCTACAAGTCCCATAGCTGAGACTCCGACACCAATTGCGACTAATGTTGCGATCGCGACTCCAGAAACAACCCCAAACCCAACAACAACACCAGGAACTACCCCTGTAACTGCTGATATCGAAGCACTAATCAAAACTGTGCCCGAGATTACTGACCCATCCCAACTGCGGGCATTAAACCGCCAGGTATATAATCAAGTAAGTCCAGTTTGGGAAAAAAAAGATAGTTTAAGTGAAGATGCGGTTTTCCGTGTTGGGGTAGCTGCCGATGGTGCAATTGTTGGCTATAAAGCAGTGAATAAATCCTCGAATGACCAAATTAGTAAAGTACCTCTGCCAAATTTGCTTTATAACCCCGCCACTAGACCCCCAGTGACTAACGAAGCGATCGCACAGTTTCGGGTAGTATTTAGAAAAGGGGGCGTACTCGAAGTTAGTCCCTGGTTGGGATATGCCAAAACACCACAAGTCATCGGCGAAAAAATCAAAGACCCCGCCCAAGTTAAAGATTTAAACACAAAGTTATACGATAAAATTCGTACCAGTTGGAGTGGAACTCCGACATTTTCTAACGATTTAAAATATCGAGTTGCAGTCAACAAAGATGGTGTAATTGCTGATTACGAACCTTTGAATCGAGGTGCTTTCGATTTTTATCGAGAAACCCCATTACCAAAGATGTTCCAAGAAATTTATGGTTCTAATGTTGCTGCACCCAATAATAAGGAAGCGCTAGCCCATTATGAAGTTACATTCAAACCGGGTGGGAATTTAGACATTAAACCTTGGCAAGGATATAAATAATTCATCCATCCATCCATCCATTTGTAGAGACGACCCGATGGGTCGTCTTTTTATATTTGATTATTATCATTAATTGTCATTGGATTTAATATTTTTTATTCCCAATTCCCAATTTCCAATTTCCAATTTCCAATTCCCAATTCCTAATTTTTATATAGACGACCCACCGGGTCGTCTCTACTTCATTTTACGATTCTCCCCATATAACTTCCCCACAATTGTGCTGCTTGGGCACTACTACCAGATGTGGGTGAATTATTGTCATTTCCTAACCAAACACCTGTAACCATACGCCGACTAGGGACATAACCAATAAACCAGAGGTCAACGTTTTTGTCGGTTGTACCTGTTTTTCCAGCTTCACCCAAACCAATCGCGGCTCCTTTCCCTGTACCACTTGTGACAACACCCCTTAATAAACCTGTCATTGTTTGGGCAATATTTTTTGGCAAAACCCGCTTATTTGCTTCCCTGTCTTGGTCGAAAGAATAGATTATCTTGCAAGTTTTTAAGTCATTGCGATCGCGGCAAATACTAGTATCTAAAATTCGGCTAATCGCATGGGGTCGATTCCATACACCCTCGTTACCAATCGCACCAAACGCCCCCGTCATTTCCATGACAGTGACAACACTCTGACCCAAAACTAATCCAGGTACAGGGTCGAGAGGCGATCGCACACCCAATTTTTTTGCCTCCGCAACAACCTTATCTAAGCCAACTTCCTGTGCTATCCGTAAAGCAATGGGGTTTTCTGACAACGCTAGCCCTGTCGCCAAGCTAAAACTTGTCCCAGCACCGGCACGACAGGGTTTATACAGAAACCCTTGCCAACGTAAAGGATCGCAGGAATAAGACTTTTCCGGCGAGATACCTTTTTCGATTGCCGCAGTATAAGCAAATACTTTGAAGGTAGAACCAGGTTGGCGCTTTGCCTGTACGGCACGGTTAAATTGGCTACGGCGAAAGTCTGTGCCTCCTACCATCGCCAAAATCCCCCCAGTACTTGAATCCAGCGTCAAAACTGCACCCTGTGAATACTTTAAGCCTGCCCCATTTTGAGCGATCGAATTTCGTAATGCAGCTTCAGCTTGGGTCTGAATTGCTGGATCGAGTTGTGTCTCAATCAAAAAATTGCCTTCTCTGGCTAAATCAGAACCCAACAATGTTTCTAGTTCTTGAAATACGTAACTATAAAAATAAGGAGCGATGATTTTGGATTGTTTTTCGCAAACTTTGGGACTAATTTCAATGGGCGATCGCCTCGCACCGTTGTAATCATCGGTTTTGATTTTACCCATCTCTAACATTCGTCGCAAAACCCGATTTCGATATTCGATAGTTTGTAGTTTGTTCCGGCTGTCGCCACAAAAATCAAAACCGTTCGGTGCTGGTAAAATCGCCACCAGCGTTGCGGCTTCTGCCAGGGTTAATTCCTTCGCAGTTTTATCGAAATAAAATCTACCCGCATCCTCAAAACCGTAGGTGTCTACCCCCAGAAAAACTCGGTTGAGGTAGGTAAGCAAAATATCATTTTTGCTATAAAAAGTCTCTAATTTCAGCGCCACAACCGCTTCGCGGAATTTACGTCCTAAAGAATCCTGTGCCCCCACATAATCGCGGAACAAACTGCGGGCTACCTGCTGCGTTACCGTACTCGCGCCCTGCTGCACACCCCCACTACGAGTATTAATCAATACAGCCCTTGCCACTCCCAATGGGTCAACGCCGGGATGCCAGAAATAACGGCTATCTTCCGATGCAATTACCGCATTGCCGAGGTAGGGTCCAAAATCCTCTAACCGCTTCATATCTACATGGGCGATCGTTCGCGGTTCCCGTAGAGGTGTAACACCATCGCGGGCATAGACAAGTACAGGTGCCCTTGTTGCGCCTGGTAATGGTCTTACGGAGAATTTCAGCGATTCCACACCAATTGCCAACGCAATCAGTCCTGTGACTGCACCAACTCCATATCCAGCCCAAGTTGCGGCTTTGACATAAAGAGGTGGCGGGTCTATATATTGCAGGCGAACCGATGCAGCAAGTTCGGGCGGTCCTAAGGTGAGAATATCACCATGACGTAGCTCTAGGGTTGTAACGCGGCGCTTGCCTCGGTAAATACCATTAGTAGAGTTTTCGTCTTTAATGATAAAAACTGGATGTCGCTGGCTAGAGTCTCGCGATAAAGATAAATGAATTTGGCTAACAACCGGGTTGCGAACAACAATATCGGAGGATTTGGAACTGCGACCGAGCATATAGCGATCGCCTAACAAGGGATATACTTCCGCGCTTTGTGCCCCCGCGTCTTGTACCCAGAGTTCGGGAACTCTGGCATTTGGCTTCAGCGCCAGCTTGGAAAAATCAACCCTAGCTTGAATTGTCTGGACTGCTTGTGTCAACTGACCAAGCAAGGTTTGCGGCTTTTGGGGTGGTTGGGGGGAACTCATCGGCTATTATTCACACCACGGTTTTTACTGAAGAATTGGGCGAGTTACGAAACTCCTGCGGATTCGCTATGGGTAGCTTGCTTCTCCTAAGAGTACGCGATGCTGCTATTCCACCATTGTAGTTATATCGTTTGTAGTTATATCGTTCCACACTGAACATGTATATTCCGTACAAATTACTTCCCAATTAAGGCGATCAAACATGTTTCTACTCTAGAAAAAGCCTCTCTGCGTCATCACTAATACAAAATTGTAATCTTCTGCGCTGGGATTGTAATCGATAACTACATAAAAAAATACTAGACATCTTACATCTTTAGAGATATGGGACAAACTAATCAAGTGGTAATGGTTTCTCACCAATCGCCAACCACCTCAAAAGGACGCTAGCAGTACCAAATAGTTTCCAATTAAATGGCAAAATAAAAATCATAGTATATAACAATGAGAAATTAATAGTTAATTATTTTACATTTTGATAAATGGCAGGCAGACCCGGTAACAAAGTTCTATCTACCTAACTAAATCTTCCATATTCCTGACTGGCTAACACTTATGCAGTTTATCGAAAAGAGCAATTTATTTTATTTTTGTATTGGTGTAAACTACTAATTACTAGAGAAGTGATGTAAATTTTACTTAACCCTACTACCTCAACATCAAAAATTAAACTTAGAATGCATATTTTGACCCAAAATACATCTACATTTGGGAAGATTTCCTAATTGTTATTGTTTGATTTAATGGGCGAGTATCGTCGAGGTGTTGAGGTTAAGTAATATGAAGGGAAAATATATAACCCTAATTGGTACGGCTCTGAGTTTGGCATTAAGCTGCAATGTTGCCAACGCCCAATCAAGCAAATTCCCTGAACTCCAAGCACAAAAAGACGCGGAAAATAGTGCTGGTTCCTCTCAGGAAAAAACTCTACCTCCTGATGTGATGGAAATTTTATGCAAAAATTTCCCGCTCAACTCTCGCTGTCCAGGTGGTGCAGGTGCAAAAACTCCATCTAGCACCCCATCTGAAAGTACAATCGAAAAAGCTCCAACTGAAACAACTACACCTGATAGCAGTACTCCATTAACACCACCTGGAGGTTCCAGTACACCTATACCAGTACCTGGTAGTGGAGTTCCTGACAGCACCACACCTTCCGGTACTCCTGGTGATAGCGGTACAACAACTCCTCCTGCTGGTTCGAGTAATGAAACTCCTGTAGCGCCTCCTACTGGTGGTACTAATAGAGAAACGGTTCCGATGACACCATTACCCGGCAGTACAAATGAGACTCCCGGCACAACAACCCCATCGGGTAGCGGCACCGATAAACCTATCACTCCTCCTGGTGGTAGTAATCAAGAAACCGCACCTTTAACTCCTCTTCCAGGAACACCAGGTAGTAATAGTAACGATGGTGGTTCAGGCAGCAACGCAGAACCGTTGAAAATGCCAACTTCTGATTCTCCTGGTAGCAGTACAGAACCGTTGAAAGCACCAACTTCTGGCACATCGGACAAGATGACTTTACCAAGTACCATTTCTCCCGAACAAACTCCAAGTTCTGGCTCGGAAACAGTACCTTCTACTGGCGTGAATAAGTAATTTCAAAGTTTGAAATTATACTCAAAACGGCTTAAAACTTTACTTTTTTGTAGATTTAATACCGAATGGTTCATGAGCTACATAATGCCAGCTAAAAAGCCTGGTTGATCAGTCCAGTTCTTAACCGTTAGCAGTATAAGTTAATCAAATTTAACAAAATTAGAACCCGGATTCCGAGGAATCCGGGTTTATTTTGATTTGGTATTTGATGTGGGGGAGCGATCGCAATACTGCTCGGATAAGGTTTCGCGAACGAGAGAAACTGGGTTTCTGAATTAATGCTTCACATAGCAGTATTGGGAGCGATCGCAATTTTTTTTGTTAACGCGATCGCTTGTCAGAAGTTGGACTTTTTTGGAAACTACTAATTAGTAAGCAAGCAATACCGACATTAATAAATATATCGGCAAAATTGAATACGGGAAAATGAATTAATCGGAAATCTAAAAAATCTACTACGTAACCCAGGACAAATCTATCAATGCCATTACCCATTGCTCCACCAAGAATAAACCCATAAGCGAGTCTTTCCCACAAACTTAATTCGGGAGCAAACAAAGCTAGAGCTATTAAACCCAAGCTAACAATCAAAGATAACCACTTTAACGAATCCACATGACCATCTAGAATGCTAAATGCAGCTCCATAGTTACGAACGTAAGTAAAGTGAAATACTCCGGCTATTAATGGTCGTGTTTCTTTAAATTCAAAGGATTGCAAAATCCAATATTTTGTGATTTGGTCTAGGAAAAAAGCGATTAAAGCTGCAATCCAAAATTGGCGGTTTTTTATTTGCATGAATCTAGGGCATTGGGCATTGGGCATTGGGCATTGAGAATTAAGTAAGATAATTTTTTACCCTTCCCATTAACTATTAACTATTAACTAATAAAACATTAAATGCCGCAATATAAATGCTACAACTGTGACTGAGCAAAGTACAATAAATTGTCCTGGTAGTGCGTACCAAGAATATTTTAAGATTGCTTGTAACAAAGACTGCGCTTCTGTACCCTTCCACTGCAAAAAATAACCAAGAGATAGATAGATAATACCACAAAGGTGAACGGTAAATAAGCCGCAAAAGCAGCTAAAAGCAAGGGTTTCCAGTTTTGGTCTGGCTTTGAATGCGATTAGTCCACAAATCCAAGCACCTGGTATAAAACCAAGCAGATAGCCAAATTGTAATAACTTGATATAACCAATACCACCACCATCTGAAAATACAGGTAGCAGGGTTAAACCCATGACTAAATAGGCAATCTGCGACAGCGCTCCGGCGTTTTTGCCTCCCAAACACCCAACTAGTAATACTCCACCAATTTGATAACTGATACCTAAAGAAAAAGTCTGGATTCCATGCTGACTCCAACTCCACGGTAGAGTGGTGACAGATGCTTCGAGGAAGGTTCCACCCATCGTCAGCAGTAAGCCAATCATAGACCATAGAAGTTGATTGGATGCAGCTAGCATTTATAAAGTACTCGCCCAAAAGGCTCTCATGCAAAAGTTAAAAATAAGATTCTAATCTGATTTGTGTTAGATTGAAAAGCCTAGCTGTGCTTTATTTTAGCGTGATTATCCCTCCAGACTAACCTGTACAAACAAGTTGTTGTATTACAATCAATCTCTTGAATGGGAAAGACTCCGAGAAAATACTAAATTTTTGGTGCTTAAAATTATCAGTACTTATTTGTTTGCCTAAACTTAGATTAAAGATGATATTCAAGGGGTTTATAGCTGAAAGTAGCTGAAATAAGTGGGTAAACTCATAGAGGGAAAGCTCTTCTATCACTCTCTATAAAGAGTATTTGGTTGCGATCGCACCTTAATCATCATTGTAGCTAGCAAGTAACCTCACACCAAGATAAATATTTATATTTGCGATCTAAAATAGACAAATTTCAGTGTCTCTTTTAACCTTATCTTTACCCTGGCGCGATATACTCTAGTCGCTATGTCTTGACATTTCTTTAATATTTGCCCATGATTTGCCTTAACTTTGTGAATAATCTTCCCCGTGTGATGCGAGTACTCCCTGCATTAGCATTGACTTTGAGCTTGGCTGCCTGCGGTGGTGGTAGTGAACAAGCTTCGACAAATAGCACTCCTGGTGGGGAAACAACCCCAGGTGCTGCGAAGGAAGCAACTGCTTCTAGTCCTGGTAAATTAGACCTTGGTGGTAATGTATCGCTGACTGGTGCTGGTGCATCTTTCCCCGCACCTCTTTATGCAACATGGTTCCAAGGTTTGAATCAAAAATACCCAAACTTACAAGTTAACTATCAATCAGTTGGTAGTGGTGCTGGAGTGGAACAATTCACTAAAGGAACTGTAGACTTTGGTGCTAGCGATGTGGGAATGAAAGATGAGGAAATTGCCAAAGTTCCCGCAGATAAAGGTGTGATTTTGCTGCCAATGACTGCTGGTAGCATTGTACTTGCTTATAACTTGTCAGATGTGCCCGAACTCAAGTTACCTCGTGCGGTTTATGCTGATATTTTATTGGGCAAAATCAAATCTTGGGATGATGCTGCGATCGCAAAAGCAAATCCAGGAGCAAAACTACCTAAAGCACCAATTACTGTTGTTCACCGTTCCGATGGTAGCGGTACTACAGGGGTATTTACCAAGCACTTGAGCGCTATTAGCCCTGAATGGAAAACTAAAATTGGCGATGGCAAGACTGTTAACTGGGCTACAGGTATTGGTGCCAAAGGAAACGAAGGTGTAACTGCGAGTATTTCGCAAACGGCAGGTTCGATTGGATACGTCGAATATGGTTACGCTAAACAAAATAATTTGAAGTTTGCAACATTGGAAAATAAAGCTGGTAAATTTGTCGTTCCTAATGAACAATCCGCTTCTAAAACCTTAGAGGCTGTAACTTTACCTGCCGACTTACGTGCGTTTATTACTGACCCCGAAGGTGCAGATTCTTACCCAATAGTCACTTATACTTGGATTTTGGCTTACAAGAAATATTCTGATCCAGCAAAAGCAAAAGCTGTGGAAGCAATGATTGAATATGGCTTAACTGAAGGTCAGAAAAAGGCTGTAGAACTTGGTTATGTGCCTTTACCTGCTAATGTGATTCAAAAAGTCGCAGCCGCAGCTGATGCAATCAGCCCTGATTATAAAATCGCTGTGGGTGGTAGTACAGGTAGTGGTAATGCTGCTAAGTAATTAGTATTAGGTATTGGGTATGGATTATTAACTCTTAATTCCTAATTCCTAACTCCTAACTCCTAACTCCTAATTCCTAACTCCTAATTCCTGAAAATATTTTCGTTTGCTCCTACACACATTTATTGTTGATGGATAGGGTTATAAATGAGTACATTCGCTGGGAACGATCGCTCTCAAAATCAAACGCGATCGCAACTTGACAAAAACCTCGATGTTGGTTTTATTTGGCTGACACGGATTTGTGCAATTGCGATCGCAGGTGTTTTATTATGGATAACTTTTCAGGTGGCAGTTCAAGCGCTACCAGCTATCCGAGAATTTGGTCTGGGCTTTTTGGGTCAAAGCATTTGGAATCCTGTAAATAATCAGTACGGTGTGCTACCGCAAATTTACGGAACTTTAGTTAGTGCATTTCTCGGTCTATTAATCTCTATTCCTATTGGGGTAGGTACGGCAGTTCTATTAAGTGAAAAATTGCTACCAAAAGCTGTTGAAACGGTCTTAGTTTTTTTAGTAGAATTACTTGCAGCTATCCCTAGCGTTGTCTACGGAGTTTGGGGAATTTTCGTTCTAATTCCCATACTTACAAACATCGGCAAATGGCTAAATGCCACACTCGGTTTTATCCCACTTTTTTCAACAGTTCCCACTGGAGCGGGAATGATGCCTGCGGGTATAATTTTGGCAATCATGACTTTGCCAGTTATCACAGCTATCTCCCGCGATGCTTTGATATCCATACCTCCTAGCTTGCGACAAGCAGCAGTAGGATTGGGTTGTACTCGTTGGGAAACAATTTCCCAAGTTTTGATTCCAGCAGCATTTTCAGGTATCGTCAGCGCAATCATGTTAGCACTTGGTCGCGCAATGGGTGAGACGATGGCTGTGACAATGTTGATCGGTAACTCTAATAAGATTAGTGCTTCGCTTTTTGCTCCTGCGAATACAATATCCTCGCTGTTGGCAAACCAATTTGCCGAAGCTAGCGGTTTACAAGTCAGTGCCTTGATGTATGCAGCTTTAGTTTTGTTTGTTTTAACACTTGTAGTTAATATCTTGGCAGACTTAGTTGTAACGCAAGTCAAGCGAATTTAGTTCTGCCTTATTCCAAGTGATTTATTTCTCGTGCTTTTTATCTGGTGTCTTTCCTGGTTTTATTAAATGTATGGCTTCCCGTATTTTCGACCAGTCTAATAGCGGTTACACTTATGGTAGTTTAACGCGATCGCAATCTCCTCGGACTTTGCTAAGTACGTTGATGGTTGGAGTTGCTTTCCTATGTGGAGTACTATCATTATTACCATTGCTGGCAGTACTTTCTTACGTAATAATCCAAGGTTTTAGCAGTTTAAGATTGGGCTTGTTTACCGAATTACCACCACCACCACTAGTACAGGGTGGTGGTTTTGGGAATGCCATTTTGGGAACACTATTAATGGTAGGGATAGGAGCATTAATTAGTGTTCCAATTGGTGTACTCGCAGCAATTTATTTAACTGAATTTAGTTCTGGTAAATTATCGCGGTGGGTTCGATTCGCAACCAATGTTCTTAGTGGTGTACCCTCAATTATTGCCGGGGTGTTTGCTTACGGGATTATAGTGGCAACGACTGGTGGATACTCTGCTGTTGCGGGTGGTTTCGCACTGTCAATTTTGATGCTGCCGATTATTATCCGCACCACTGACGAATCTCTACAACTCGTTTCTGAAGACCTACGTCAAGCCGCAGTCGGCATCGGTTGCACAAAATTTCAAGCGGTAACATCTGTAGTTTTACCGACAGCACTACCAGCAATTGTTACTGGTACAACCCTTGCGATCGCGCGGGCATCTGGTGAAACTGCACCTCTATTATTTACAGCATTATTTTCACAGTTTTGGTCTAATAGCCCTTTTGTACCGACAGCTTCCCTAGCAGTTTTGGTATATAACTTTGCTATTTCACCCTTTAAAAACTGGCAATCCCTCGCTTGGGCAGCATCTTTAATTTTGGTGTTAATGGTTTTAGTTACAAGCATCATTGCCCGTTTAGCAACAAATCGCAAAACTTATTAAGTTCAGATAAATCATTTTAGATTTTAGATTTTGGATTTTGGATTTTTTGAAAAGTTTGTCACGAAGGAAAATCCTCCTTATAAATTTTTAAAACGGATTTTAGATTAAAAATCCTGGCTGAAAAATTATTTGAGAAATCCAAAACATTACTAACTCAAATCTTGTACAGAGCAAAATTTCACAAATCCAGGTCAAATTTACTATTTTATGGCTACCAACACTCGTACTGCCAACGATACCGAAACAGTTCTCAGAACAGAAGGATTAAATATTTACTACGGTAAATTCTTAGCTGTCAGTAATGTTTGGCTTGATATTCCCAAAAATCAAGCTGTAGCGCTTATTGGTCCTTCTGGATGTGGTAAAAGTACTTTATTGCGATGCTACAACCGTCTCAATGATTTAATCGAAAGTTTCCGGGCAGAAGGTAATGTTATTTACAACGGGAAAAATTTATACGCACCAGATATCGATCCGGTAGAAGTTCGACGACGCATCGGAATGGTATTTCAACGTCCAAACCCATTTCCTAAATCTATTTACGACAACATAGCTTTTGGAGCCAAAATCAACGGTTTCAAAGGTAATATGGATCAACTTGTAGAAGATAGTCTCAGAAAAGCTGCATTATGGGATGAAGTTAAGGATAAACTTAAGCAAAGTGGTTTGTCGCTTTCTGGTGGACAACAGCAGCGTTTATGTATTGCCCGTGCTGTAGCAGTTCAACCTGATGTTATCTTAATGGATGAACCTTGTTCTGCTCTTGACCCAATTTCAACATTGCGGGTTGAAGAACTGATTCACCAATTAAAAGAGCAATATACCATTATTATTGTCACCCATAATATGCAGCAAGCATCACGGGTTGCTGACAGAACAGCCTTTTTTAACGTCCAAACCTCCGAAAAAGGTGGACGAACAGGTTATCTGGTAGAATATGATCGCACCGAAAATATTTTCCAAGACCCACAACAAGAAGCTACTAAAGAGTATATTAGCGGTAAGTTTGGTTAAATTTGGTTAAATTTGGTTAAATTACATCTCTCTTTTATTCATATCCCTGATTTTTCAAAAAAGTCGGGGATATTGAATATATATATATATATATTATTTATGTCTTCCAAATGCTGTGTTCTATCCTATGCTTTTTTAGACAAAAACAACCTTAATTCGCGTATTTTTTGCTTTAATTCATCTAAATCATTACTAACTTGATTCAGATTTTTTTCAAACTCTGCTAAAGCTCTTTGAGTTAATTCATTATCATTAATTCTTTGAGTGATTAAAGTATTCTGTAAAGTCTTTAAATAGGAAATTTGATAACTTATTGCCGCAAAATTACCAACAATTTCCCCCATATTTTGACTTTGATGGACTTTACTATCAATTTCGTCTTGATAAGTTTGATTAACAGCTTTACCATACTTTTCCATAAACCCTGTAACTGTATCCAAAGTATCTTGGAACGAATCTTGACAAGAAACACACTCAAATTCTTCGCTAGCCATTATTATGTTTCCTAATTTATAGATAAACTTATTAACGTCAAATATTCATTCAAGACGTTATTGGTAGCACAAGTGTTTCATTTGCAAGGATATATCGAACGATATTTAAATCAAATCTCTAATAAACAGACAGATCGAAAAAATAATTATGCATTACCCAGAACCTTTGTAGAGTCGTAGCAATGCTACGTTTTTACATTTTTTCCACCAGATGCATAATCTCCCATAGATGCCGCATATATAAAACCGTATATATAAAAATTCATATATAAAGATAATTTCAGATAATTGAAAACTAATCAAGCAATACTAATTACAAGGTAAAGTTATATATATTTTTTTGGTTCTTCATTACTTATTCTGCTAGATACGTTTGTAAATTAGCTTAAAACCCTCGCATGGCAACCATAACAGCCGTTAATCCTAACATTTGAGGATTAATTTTGAGATTGACGCTATAACAGCCTGTAAACCTCTATTTTCAAGGAAAGTTACCGACTTTAATTAAAATTTCAGCATAATATATACCGAAAAACATTTTTTTAAATGTAAATTCTTTTAATAAAATGATATCTAAATTACACATAATATCCCGGAATTGTTAGAGATTTGGAGATATTATCTTTTATGCTTGGCATTACCATAATTATGCTATAGATTCTAACTATTATGAATAAGAATAATATTTATAATTGAGAATACAAGAACAATATAAATCTACTATAAATCATCTTTTTTCTTTTCATAAAATGTTGTATTTGCTATTTATTTAGATAAAAAAATTGCTTTAATATTATTAGTTTCAAACATTTTTTATATATAAGTGTTTCCACGGTAGAGAGATGTTATGTCTAGTCGGTAAACTATATCTGGTCATATTTTTTACTTCAATCCTAAGTAGGTAAAATCACCCTATGTCTCCTAAAAATATACTTATCGAGTCATTCAAGGCTAGATTTGTTTGGTGGGTAATAGCGAGTTTGTTTATCCTACTACCTATGCTAATTGTATTATTTATTTGGGATAGCAATAGCTTGATATTAGAACAAAAGGTAGAATTATCTACCAATTTTCTAACATTGGTTATAGT